>NZ_JBQDJZ010000018.1:17479-35619 GCF_052095765.1 Halomonas sp. | reverse complement strand
GTGACAGGATCGCCGTTCAGCTGCCGAATCTTCTACAGTTTCCCGTCGCAGTCTTTGGTGCCCTGCGGGCCGGACTGGTGCTGGTTAACACTAACCCGCTGTATACCGAGCGGGAGATGGCTCATCAGTTCAAGGACTCCGGTGCCAAGGCCATCCTGATTCTGGCCAATATGGCCAGCAAGCTCGAGAAGATACTCCCGCGCACTGACATCCGCCATGTGGTGATCACTGAGATCGCCGACTTCCACAGTTTTCCCAAGCGCCAGATCATCAACGGGGTGGTCCGCTATATCAAGAAGATGGTGCCGTCTTACTCACTACCCCAGGCCATTTCACTGCGCGATACGCTCAAGCGTGGCTCAGCGCTAGCGCTGAACGAAGCGAAGTGTCAAGCGGAGGACGTAGCGGCGCTGCAGTACACCGGTGGAACTACTGGGCGTGCCAAGGGGACCATGCTGACTCATGCCAACCTGGTGTCGAACATGCTTCAGGCGCATCAGGCAATCGGCAAGGGTCTGGGCGATGCTCAAGAAACCGTTATTGCACCGTTGCCGGTTTATCACATCTATACCTTTACCGTGAATTGCCTGTTCATGATGGTGACCGGCAACCATTCGGTGTTGATCACTAACCCCCGCGATCTTGACGGCCTGATCAAGGAGCTGTCGTCCATGAAGTTTACCGGCTTCGTGGGCCTCAATACGCTGTTCAATGCGCTCTGTAGCCGCGATGATTTCCGCAAGCTGGACTTCTCGTCACTGCATCTGACCATTTCTGGTGGCATGGCGCTGACCAAGGCGGCTGCCCAGCGCTGGCAAGAGGTCACCGGTTGTCCCATCGCCGAAGGCTATGGTCTGACCGAAACCTCTCCGATCGTGACCTTCAATCCGGTTGATGCCATTCAGTTGGGCACCATCGGCCGTCCGGTGGCGGGCACCTCAGTCAAAGTGATTGGTCTGGACGGCAATGACCTGGCCCAGGGTGAAGCGGGCGAGCTGTGCGTGAAAGGGCCGCAGGTCATGAAGGGTTACTGGAACCTTGAGGGTGAAACTAGCAATGTGCTGAGCGCCGACGGCTGGTTTCGCACGGGAGATATCGCTGTCATCCAGGACGATGGCTATGTGCGTATCGTGGATCGCAAGAAAGACATGATCTTGGTGTCAGGCTTCAACGTCTATCCCAATGAGATTGAGGACGTTGTGGCCATGCACCCCGGTGTGGTGGAGTCGGCAGCAGTGGGTGTGCCAGATGATGTGAGCGGGGAGACGATTAAGCTGTTTGTGGTTGCCAGCGATCCGTCGCTGGACGCCAAGGCGTTGCGCGACTGGTGCAAGAAAGAGTTGACTGCCTACAAGGTGCCGCGTCACGTGGAGTTTCGCGATGAGCTACCCAAGACCAATGTGGGTAAGGTGTTGCGCCGGGAGCTGCGCGATGCAGAGATAACGCGTAGTGAAGCCAGTGAGTGATTAGTCTCCTGCCTATCCTGGCGGTATAATGATCAGCCCGCGTCGTGTTATCGGCGCGGGTTTTTCATCGCCGCTTATTTTCCTTCATGGAGCCAGAAGACAGCCCAGTGAGTAATCCCCGTACCGACGATTCGGCCACATCATCAAGCCCATCAGCTAACAGCAAGTCTTGTATTGATGAACTCAAGCGTGAGCTTTCACAGGTTCTGCTGCGCGATGCCCACCGGCTGGGCAAACGCTTGGCCGGACTGCAGCGGCGTGAGCGCCAGGGCAAGCCCGTCGATCGTGGGCTCCAGGAAGTGCAGCATGATATCCGCCGTTCACGGGCACAGGTCGAGACCCGTCGCCAGTCATCGCTGACGCTGGACTACCCTGAGGCACTACCGGTCAGCCAGCGGCGCGAGGACATTCTGGAGGCGCTGCGTGATCATCAGGTCGTTGTGGTGGCCGGTGAGACAGGCTCCGGCAAGACGACCCAGCTGCCCAAACTGTGTCTGGAGCTGGGGCTGGGTCGACGCGGCCTGATCGGCCATACCCAGCCGAGGCGTCTGGCAGCACGTTCGGTGGCTACGCGCTTGGCCGAGGAGCTACAGGTACCATTGGGCGGGCCGGTTGGCTATCAGGTGCGATTCACTGACCACACCGCCGATACCACGCTGGTCAAGCTGATGACCGACGGTATCCTGCTGGCAGAAACCCGCAACGATCCTGATCTGATGCGCTACGAGGCGATCATCATCGATGAGGCCCACGAGCGCAGTCTCAATATCGATTTCCTGCTAGGTTATCTCAAGCGGTTGCTGGAGCGGCGCCCGGATCTTAAGGTGATCATCACCTCGGCCACCATTGATGTGCAGCGCTTTGCTGAGCACTTTGCTCTGGTGGACAGTAACGGCCACAAGCGCCACGCACCGGTGATTGAGGTCAGTGGGCGCACCTATCCGGTGGAGGTACGCTATCGGCCGCTGGTGCGTGACGCCGACGATGAGGAAGACATCGGCCTGCAAGAGGGCATTGTTGAAGCGGTCGAAGAAATCGAGCGTATTGAGCGCGAGAAAGGCTGGCTGCACGGTCCTCGAGACATCCTGGTCTTCCTGCCCGGCGAGCGCGAGATTCGTGAGGCAGCTGATACGTTGCGACGGGGCAATCTCAAGGGCACCGAAATCATGCCGCTGTATGCGCGGCTGTCCAATGCCGAGCAAAATCGTGTGTTTGCGCCCCATCGCGGGCGGCGCATCGTGCTGTCCACTAACGTGGCCGAGACCTCACTGACTGTGCCTGGTATCCGCTATGTGATTGACCCGGGGCTGGTACGCATCAGCCGCTACAGCTATCGCTCGAAGATCCAGCGCTTGCCGATAGAGCCCATCAGCCAGGCCAGTGCCGACCAGCGCAAGGGGCGCTGTGGTCGGGTCGCTGAAGGGCTGTGCATCCGTCTTTACGACGAGCAGGACTTTCTGGCCCGGCCCGAGTTTACCGATCCCGAGATTCGCCGCACCAATCTGGCCTCAGTGATCCTGTCGATGTTGTCGCTCAAGCTGGGTGACATTACAGACTTTCCGTTTGTTGATCCGCCGGACTCACGCTTTGTTACCGACGGCTTTCGGCTGTTGTTCGAGCTGGGCGCAGTGGGTGCGCGACAGGAGCTGACGCCGTTGGGTCGGCGTTTGGCACGTCTACCCATTGACCCGCGGCTGGCGCGCATGGTGCTGGCGGGGGCCGAGCAGGGCGGGTTGCGTGAGGTGCTGATTGTGGCCTCGGCACTGGCCACTCAGGACCCCAGGGAACGCCCCGCCGAGAAGCGCCAGGCTGCCGACCAGGCCCATCGTCGCTGGCAGGACCGCGATTCAGACTACGTCGCGCTGATAAACCTGTGGCACGGCTATGCTGATGCCCGAGAGGCGTTGTCCGGAAACCAGTTGCGCCGCTGGTGCCGCGACAACTACCTCAACTACATGCGTCTGCGCGAATGGCACGATACGTTCCGCCAACTGCGCCAGTTGTTGCGCGAGATGGATATCGTCGTACCTGCGCCGCCGCCGCGCCCCCAGTCGCGGGGTGCTGATGAAAGCACTGAGGGTGGAAAACCTGATGAGGCTCAGCAGCGTGAAGCCAGCCGCCAGGCCGCCGAACTGCATCGCGCGTTGCTGCCGGGATTGCTCTCGCACCTGGGGCTGTTGCATGAAAATCGCGAGTATCTTGGTGCCCGTAATCGCCGCTTCATGGTGCACCCCGCCTCGGGGTTGGCCAAGCGCACGCCCAAGTGGCTGATGGCTTTCGAGCTGGTCGAGACCTCGCGGCTGTTCGCCCGCACAGTGGCGCGTATCGAGCCGGAGTGGATCGAGCCCGCCGCCGAGCATCTGGTCAAACGCAGTTATAGCGATCCGCACTGGGAGATGAAGCGCGCCCAGGTGGTGGCTCTGGAGCAGGTGACGCTGTTTGGCTTGCCGATTGTCAGCCGGCGGCGGGTGAATTATGGCGTGATTGACCCCGAAGAAGCGCGGCGGCTGTTTATCCGCCGTGCTCTGGTGGAAGGCGAGTTTCGCACTAAGGGCGAGTTCTTTGCCTATAACCGGGCGCTGGTCGATGAAGTTGAGAGTCTCGAGGATCGCGCACGTCGCCGCGATATCCTAGTCGATGAAGAAGCGTTGTTTGATTTCTATGACGCGCGCATTCCTGATGATGTGGTCAACGGCAAGGGCTTCGAGGCCTGGCGGCGAAAGGTTGAGAAAGAGACCCCGGATATCCTCAAGTTTGAGCGCGACGCTCTGCTGGCACGGGATGCCGAAGAGGTCACTCAGGTCCAGTATCCTGACCATTTGAGTCTGGGCAGCGTCAGCTATCCGCTCAGCTACCACTTTGCCATCGACGCCGAAGACGATGGCGTGAGCCTGATGGTACCTGCCGCGATGCTGTCGCAGTTGCCGGAAGGACGTCTTGAGTGGTTGGTACCTGGCCTGCTGCGCGAAAAATGCATTGCGTTGCTTAAGTCACTGCCCAAGAGCATTCGTCGCCAGGTGGTGCCGATTCCCGATTGGGTGGACGCGGCACTTGAGTCTCTGGCGCCGGACAATACACCGCTGACTGAGGCGCTGGGTGAGTTTCTACGTGTCAAGACCGGCCTGCGGCTGCATCCGGATGACTGGCGTCAGGAGCAGT
Organism: Halomonas sp.; assembly: GCF_052095765.1. GTDB lineage: Bacteria > Pseudomonadota > Gammaproteobacteria > Pseudomonadales > Halomonadaceae > Halomonas. The sequence goes on along the minus strand of NZ_JBQDJZ010000018.1, from coordinate 30,994 downwards.
TGCCGGCGCATCTGCACATGAATGTACGGGTAGTGGATCACCACGGTGAAATGCTTGGTCAGGGGCGTGACCTTAAGGCACTGCAGCAACGTTTCGAGAAGGCTGCCGGTGAGGGCGCGCGTGCGTTAGCTGCGCAGGATAATGATGACAGCGCGCTGGCCGGCTTGCCTGAGCAGGCCTTGCCAGCATCCCGGGTGACCACCCAGGCTGGAATACGCGTTGAGGCGTATCCGGCGCTGGTGCAAGAAGGCGAAGGGTATCGCGTAGAGCTGTTTGATCACCCGGACAAAGCCGGGGTGGCTCACCGTCGCGGTATCGTTAGAACAGCTATGGACCAGCTTCCCGAGCAAGTTAGAGAGATACAGCGGCTGCCAGGACTTGCGCCCTGTGCGCTGTTGTTTACCAAGGTGGGCACCAAGCGTCAGCTGGCTGACGATCTGGTGGCCGCGGTATTTCAACAAGTGGTGGCAGTTGAGCCGCTGCCGCGTAGCCGCACGGCGCTGGATGAGCGGTTGCAGGCCTGTCAGGATGAGCTCTTGCCGCATGCCAGGGAAATGCTGGTGATGCTTGAGGCCGCGCTGAAAGGGCACCTTGCTGTTACCAAGGCGCTCAGGGGCAATCTCAGTTTTGCTCTGGCGCTCAGCTATGCTGATCTCAAGGCGCAAATGGCACGGCTGGTGTACCCGGGCTTCATTCAGGAGGCAGGCCAGTGGCTGACGGAGTATCCTCGCTATATGGAAGCTGCCCTGGTGCGGCTCGAAAAGGCACCTCGTGAGCATCGGCGTGACCAGCTGCTGATGCAGCAGGTGCAGGGCTTTCAGGCCAGGCTTGATGCACGGCTGGAGACGGAAAGGCGCAGCGGCATTGTCGATCCGGGGCTGGTGGAGTTCGGCTGGTGGATTGAGGAACTTCGCGTCTCGTTGTTTGCTCAGCAGCTTGGCACCGCGATGACGGTGTCGGACAAGCGGCTGGAGCGCCGCTGGGCCGAGTTGACGGGCCGCCAGGCAGATAGCAGGCGCTGTGAAAGCCAGTGATGTGATAACAAGATCATGTGGGAAGCGTACAACGATGAAATGCGTCGTGAGCCAGCATAAGGGGAAAAAGATATGACTGCCGTTGTAATTACCGGCACGGGGCTTTTTACCCCGGAACAGAGTATCGACAATGATCAGCTGGTGGCATCTTTCAACAGCTGGGTAGACGCCGAGAACACTCGCAATGCCGCGGCTATTGAGGCCGGTGAGTGTGAGCTGCTGGCGTACTCGAGCAGTGAGTTCATCGTCAAGGCATCGGGCATCCACAGCCGCTATGTGCTGGATGCCGAGGGCATTCTGGATCCTGAGCGTATGCGCCCGCGTTTGCCTGAGCGTGGCAACGACGAACCCTCGACCCAGTGTCGTATGGGCCTGGTGGCCGCCCAGCAAGCGCTGGAGAATGCCGGCGTGGAAGCCGGTGATATTGAACTGGTGATTGTGGCCTGCTCCAACCTGGAGCGCGCCTATCCGGCTGTCTCTGTGGAGCTTCAGGCCGCGCTGGGTGCCGGAGGCTATGCGTTTGATATGAACGTGGCCTGTAGCTCGGCCACCTTTGCCATCGAAACAGCAGCCAATGCCATTCGTGCTGGACGCGCCAAGCGTGTGTTGGTGATCAATCCGGAAATCTGTACGGCACACCTGAATTTTCGTGATCGCGACAGTCACTTCATCTTCGGCGATGCCTGTACTGCCATCGTACTGGAAAGCGCTGAGGTGGCCAGTGCTGAGCAGCAGTTTGAGGTGCTCGACACCCGCCTGGTCACGCAGTTCTCCAACGCGATTCGCAATAATGCCGGTTTTCTTAACCGGGTAAGCGACAGTGACCCACTAGCCCTCGATAAACTGTTTGTGCAGGAAGGGCGGCGCGTATTCAAAGAAGTCTGCCCCATGGTGGCGCGCCTGATCAGCGATCATCTTGTTAGCCTGTCGTTTGGCAGTAGTGACGTGTCGCGGTTGTGGTTGCATCAGGCCAACCGGCACATGAATGACCTGATTGCGCGTCGTGTGCTGGGGCATACCCCTACAGCTGAGCAGGCGCCGGTCATCCTTGATCGCTACGCCAATACAAGCTCTGCTGGCTCGATCATTGCTTTCCATTTGCACCGCAATGACTTGCCTTCTGGTGCGCTCGGCGTAGTGTGCTCCTTCGGCGCAGGCTATAGCGCCGGAAGTGTGATTGTACGTCGCTGTTGAATGACTGAACTCAAGGATCTATGAGCATGGATAATCAACCTCTGTCTGCTGGCCATGATGTTAGCAATCCACGCAAGCGATCAACGTTTCGCGGCCTGACCGCTATGCTGACGGTCGTGGCGTTGTCTGGCTGTGCCGGCACTACAGTACAGGATCGCAATCCGGAAGATCCCTGGGAAGGTTTCAACCGCAAGGTGTTTGCCTTCAATGAAGTGCTGGATCGCTATGCCCTTAAGCCGGTGGCTCAAGGCTATGACTTTGTCACCCCAGCTCCGATCCAGACCGGCGTGGGCAATTTCTTTTCCAATCTGGGTGAGATACGTACCACCATCAACAGCGTGTTGCAGGGCAAGCCTGGTAATGCCGGTGTCGCTACAGGCCGCTTTCTGCTCAATTCCACTTTGGGGTTCGCTGGGATTTTTGATGTGGCGACTGACATGGAGCTGACAGGAAATCGTGAAGACTTCGGCCAGACACTTGCCGTGTGGGGTGTTGGTGAAGGCCCTTATTTGGTACTGCCTCTGCTTGGCCCCAGCACGGTGCGCGACACCTCAGGTCTGCCGGCGGATATTTACACTAGCCCGCTGGCCTATGTGAATGATGACAAGGTGGCATACGGCCTGGCTGCGCTGGATGTTATTGCTACCCGTGCCAGCTATCTTGATCAGGAGAAGCTGATCAGCGGTGATCGTTACGCCTTTTTGCGTGACACCTATCTTCAGCGTCGACGCTTCGAGGTGCTTGACGGGAATCTGGGCAAGGACCCCTTCGCCAGTGACGAATTCGATCTGGACGATGTTGACTTTGATGATGCCTTTGCCGACTGAGGTCGTGACGAAATGTCCACTGACAGTGAGCTGATTGGCCTGATCGATATGCCAGACGCCGCTCGGGATCTATTGGCCAACGTTATTGAGAGGGGCGGTCACCCGGTTACCGCTGTGGAAGATGTCGGCGGGCTGCCGGACAACGCCTTGCTGGTGGTTGCGCATGTTAGAGCGCTACCGTTGACCGCCTGTGCTGAGCTTTCTAGGCGACTGCCGGTGGTGGTGGTCAGCGATAGCGGAGAGGACGGGCCTGAAAATGCAGCGCTGGTTGAGGCGGCGGATGAGGGCGTGATCGACTACTTGCCTGAGCCATTGCGTAATGCGCACTTGCTGCGGCGGGTGATTCGCCGTGTCATCAAGCTGAACCGTCTTGCCGCTGAGCAGGAGCAGGACCGGAAGCGGCTGGCAGACCTCAACGAGCGGCTGGAAACGCACCTTGAGCTGCTCAGGCTTGATCAGCAGGCGGGCGGGCATATTCAGCGCAGGTTGCTGCCGTTGCGTCCACAGAGAGTGGGTGAGGTGAGCTGTGATTACTGGCTGGCGCCATCACTTTACCTTTCCGGGGACTTTCTTGACGTCAAGCCCTTCAATGACCGCTATACGCTGTTCTATTTTGCTGATGTGTCAGGTCATGGTGTGGCGTCGGCTTTTGTGACGGTATTACTTCGGTATCTGTTCAATCGCATGCGACTTGTCTGGGATGGCCAGAACCCGGATGCGTTACCTGCCAACTGGTTGAGCCGGCTCAATCAGGAACTGCTGGATACCGGCATTGGCAAGCACGCGACTCTGTTCATGGGCGTTATTGATCAGGAGCAGCGCTATCTACACTATTCCATAGGCGCCCAGTTGCCGCTGCCGCTGCTGGTGGTGGACGGCAAGGCCCAGCCATTGGTGGGTGAAGGAATGCCGGTGGGTCTGTTTCCTGATTTGACATTTCCCCAGCTGGGCTGTGACTTGCCAGAATCGTTCCAGCTTTGGCTGTGTTCTGATGGCGTGTTGGAATGCCTTCCTGGCGACAGCCTGGATGAGAGACTGGCCGACCTGGGGCGTCGTGTGGCAAACAGTGGTACCTTGAAAGCCTTTATTGATGATCTGGCAGCCGGTGGTCACCTTGCCAGAGAGAACGAGGTGCTGGTTGACGACGACGGTGCAGATCAAGAGCTCCCTGATGACCTGACGATCATGACGCTTGGCGGATTTGGCAATGATGATGCATGAGGGCCGCATCAAAGCGGCATTCGAGTCTGGCGTATTCGTGCTTAAACTGAGCGGTGACGTGAGGTTGACACTGTGCGCCACCTTGGACAGCCAGGCCCAGCGCCTGGCGGAAACACCTGGCCTGACGGCGGTGATGGTGGATTTGCGCGACGCTACCAATATCGACTCCACGGCGCTTGGTTTTCTGGCCAAGGTTGCCATGGCTCTGGGGGGGCGACTTGAGCAGCCGCCAACCATTGTTGTGAATAATCCCGATGTGCGGCGGATGCTGGATGTCATGGGTTTTTCCCACTATTACACCCTGCTGGAAGGGCCGATCAAAGAGCCTTGTGAGCTTGAGGAACTCCCTGAGTTGCCCAGCGATGAGGACGACTTGCGCGACCGGATTCTTGAAGCACACCGCATCCTGATGCGTATGAACAAGCATAACCGTGAGCAGTTTCAGCCGCTGGTGGAAATGCTTGAGGCTCAGTCTGGCGACTGAGCCTCAAAGGATGGCGGTCGGCTAGGCTGGGCTGCTCAGTTGTTACGCAGTTCGCCAAGCAGTTTTTCCAGGCTGCGCTGGTCGGCCATGAACTTGCGGATACCCTCAGCCAGCTTTTCAGTGGCCATGGCGTCTTCATTGAGTGCCCAGCGAAAGTCAGTTTCACCCTGGGGCTCCGGTGCGTTGGTTTCGGCACCCTGGGGGCTGAGCTTGCGCTCGAGGATGCCGTTTCCTTCGGCGAGTTCGCCAAGCAAGGCCGGAGAAATGGTCAAGCGGTCGCAGCCGGCCAGCGCAATGACCTGTTGTGCGCTACGAAAGCTGGCGCCCATCACGATGGTTTCAAAACCGTGTGACTTATAATATTCGTAAATGCCGCGTACCGATTGCACTCCTGGATCCCTGTCGCCGCTGAAGTCGGCATCGGGCTTATTGGCTTTGTGCCAGTCGAGAATACGGCCGACGAAGGGTGAAATTAGCGTGACCCCGGCGTCAGCACAGGCGCGGGCCTGAGCCATGCCGAACAGCAATGTCAGATTAGTCTGAATACCTTCCCGCTCCAGCACCCGAGCTGCCTGAATGCCTTCCCAGGTGGCCGCAACCTTGATTAGGATGCGCTCAGGGCCAACGCCATGCTGGGCGTAGCGCTCGATCAGGGAGCGCGCTTTGTTGAGAGTCGCCTCGCGATCGAAGGAAAGCTGTGCACTGACTTCTGTGGAAACGTAACCCGGCACCAGGGCGCTGATTTCGCTGCCGATTTCCACAGCGACAGCGTCCAGTGCCGCGTCAATATCTGTCGCCTGTCGGGCGATTTCTGCCAGTCGCTGACGGCGTGATGGCTGCTGGGCCGCTTGCAGAATCAGCGAAGGATTGGTGGTGGCATCGCTGGGGGAAAAGCGGCGAATCGCGTCCAGGTCGCCGCTGTCGGCAACCACTGTGGTCATGGTGGAAAGCTGATCAAGCAGAGTGTCTGCCATAAAAAAATCCTCAATTGATTGCAGGGTACTGTAGCAAGCCCGTGCGCCTGAAAACAGCGACGCAGACAGGGGCCTTTGCAAAGCGTTATCATTAGCCGACTAAAAAACTGTCTGGAGGTCACTTGACCCTGAGTCCACGCCGCGTGTCGCTGTTGGTGGCTGCCAACACGGCATTGGCTCCCTTCGCCATTGATGCGTATTTGCCCGCTATGCCGGCACTGGCCGAGTCGGTCGGAGCCAGCGTACATCGCACTGAACTATCCATCAGCTTCTTCCTGCTTGGCTTTGCTGTGGGGCAGCTGACCGGTGGCCCTTTGTCAGATCGGTTGGGCCGGCGTCCGGTGCTGCTGACTGGGCTGGTCATCTTTTTTCTGGCCAGCTTGATGATTATCACTGCTGATGGATTGGGCCAGTTGTTGTTCTGGCGGCTGGTTCAGGCAATTGGTGGCGGTGCCTGTGTGGTCAACTCGGCCGCCATTGTGCGCGACTGTTTCAGTGGACGGGAAGCCGCTAAAGTCATGTCAACCATGGCCATGATTCTGATGCTGGCGCCGCTGGCAGCGCCGGCGGTGGGGAGTGTGTTGCTATACATATCGGACTGGTGGCTGATCTTTGTTTTTCTGGCCACTTACGCCGCCTTCCTTTTCTGGCTGATGGGAAGACATCTGCCGGAAACCCGGGCGCCGGATACTCCGGTGGCTTCGTTCAGGCAGGTGCTGCGCAATTATTACAGTGTGCTGAGTCACCGGGAAGCCATGGGCTATGTATTTGCTGTGGCCGCGACTTTTTCCGGCATGTTTGCCTTTATTACTGCATCACCGTTTCTTTACATGACTCACTACGGGCTGTCGCCGGCGGTATATCCGCTGGTCTTCGGGCTGAATGTGATCGTCATGGCCGGCTCAAACCGAGTCAATATTCACCTGCTAAAGAATCGCACGCCACAGCAGAACATGAGCCTGGGGCTAATGGTTCAGCTGGCGGTGGCGATTTGTCTGACGTTGTTGGTATTTTCCGGGCTGGATTCGCTGCTGACCGTGGTACCGCTGGTCATGCTGTTCATGGGCATGGTCGGACTGATTACGCCCAATGCGATTTCGTCGCTGCTGGAACATTTCGGTCACATGAGCGCTACCGCTACAGCGCTACTGGGCTCCATTCAGTTTACCTGCGGGGCACTTGCCGGCGTGGTGGTCAGCGCTTTTGAAATCGATAGTGCCTGGCCTATGGTGCTGACCATGGTGGTGGTGTCGCTGGGCGGGAATCTGGCACTGCGCGTACTGGCAGGAAAAGCGAGGCCTGCAGAGGCATGAGCGAACTGTGGTGGCAGTGGCTGGATATGGCACCGGAACAGTGGCTGGCTGCTGCTCTGGTGTTGGCGCTGGGTACTTTCGTTCAGCGTGCTACCGGCTTCGGGTTGGCGGTTGTCGGTGCACCTTTGCTGCTATTGATAGATCCCCGATTGGTGCCGGTCACGCTGGTAGTGATGGGGTTCAGCCTATCGCTGCTGGTGCTGCGCCGTTTTCGGCGCCAGGTACAGCTGGGCGAGATTGGTATGGCTTTGGTGGGTAGAGTTCCAGGTAACTTGCTGGGGCTGTGGCTGCTGGTCAGTGCGCCGCTGGCGGTACTGAAATGGCTGATTGCCGGTATCGTGTTGTTTGCCGTACTGGTGAGGCTTTTCCAGTTTCGTGTACCGGTCAACCGTCGTAGTATGTTCCTGGCCGGAGTGGTGTCCGGTGTGTTCGGCACGGCGTCGGCCATTGGCGGTCCGCCTATGGCGCTGCTGATGCATGACATGCCGCCAGATCGGATACGCAGCAATCTGGCGGCGTTCTTCCTGATTACCTCTTCGATGACGCTGGCCACCCTAGCGGTGGCCGGCTACGTCTCGCTATGGCATCTGGGCATTTCTGCCAGCTTCCTGCCCGCCATGCTGCTGGGCCAGGCGTTAGCTGCGCGGGTGGCTGGGCGTATTGACCAGAAACTCCTGCAGTGGAGTTCTTTGGCACTGTGCAGTGTTGCTGCCATCGGGCTAGTGATTTAAGAAATCAATATTTGGTGATGGCTATGTGGATGGCTGAGAGGGGAAGTGGCCACGGGTAGCGTTGGCAATATGCACCAAGGCCAGCATGATCGGTACCTCCACTAGCACACCCACTACCTAGATGATCGAGCGACTTTGACGTCGGGAGAGAACAAGCCCGGCGCGGGAAAGCATCGATAAATGTGCAGACATGCTGTTGTGTGGAACATCTAGCTGCCTTGCGATCTCACCAGCAGGCAGTCCTTCAGGTTCTTGTCGAACTAGAAGCTGGAATGCTTCCATTCGAGTCTCTTGAGAGAGTGCGGCAAAACATGCAATTACTTGTGATGTTTCCATATGTTCAAGCCTATGAACGAGATGAAGAGTAATCAAACTTTTTTATTTGTCGAGGTTATGGAGCGGTCCTCAGAATCAGCAAGCTCGATTAGAGCCTGGCGCCATAAGCATCTAACTTCGTGACCTGGCGGCATTCTCCTGCGGAAGCAGAGCCGCATAAATCATCGTATTGATCGGGGTCGGTACACCGGCAGTGCGGCCGAGTCTGACCACGGCACCGTTTTGCGAGTCCAGCTCTGAAGGATTGCCGGCAACGATATCGCGTTGCATGGAAGCGGTGCTACCTTCTTGTAGTGAGTCGAGAAAACCCAGTGCACGATCGATGGCGTCATCGGGGAGCGCTACGCCACGCGCTCTGGCTACCGCATCAATCTCATCGAGAATCTGGCAGATCAGCTCGCGGGTCTCAGGCAGTTTCCGGGTGATGCCGATGGGTGCGCGGGTGAGGGCACCAATGCCGCTCATTGCACAGATAAATAAGAACTTGCTCCATACTGCAGCCTCGATGTCGTCGGGTATCTCGGCGCTGATGCCGGTGGCGCGGTCTAGCGTGGCCCTGAGTGTTTCGGTATCAGCGGCTTGGGAAGGCAGTCTCGTACCGAGCCGGATGAAAGGGGAAACACCGGCATGGCGGATCACGCCTGGCCCCTCGCGCCATGCAAGAATGCCACACAGGCCATCCAGCACGCGCTCCTCGCCCAGGACGGCAGCCAACTGGCCGGCAGCTTCAACGCCGTTCTGTAGGGGCAGCACCAGCGTGTTTGGCCCGATCAATGGGCGTATGGCTTCAGCAGCGGAGGCCACTTGCCAGGCTTTGACCGCGACGATCACCGTGTCGACCTCACCGAGTCCGGCAGGATCATCGGTGGCTTTGGCCGAGGTGATGGTGGCGTTGCCTTCGATGCTTTTGAGTTTCAAACCGTTGCGGCGTATGGCGGTGAGGTGATCACCTCGGGCGACGAAGGTGACATCTTCACCGGCTTCAGCGAGCCGTGCACCAAAGTAACCGCCGACGCCACCACTGCCCATGATTACGAACCGCATTGTGCTTTCCTTACTGTATTGAGGATTATGGTATCAGCAGTCTAGCGCTGATAGTCATGGCTGGCACTGGGTTCGTTAACATCAGGTCCAGGCTCATCGGCTACGGTCTCAAAGGCTACCCGGTGAAAACTTGCAGCGGCATTCACCTCGGCGATATCAAGTTGGCCTAGCACTTCACTGGCCAGGGGGCACAGCACCGTCTTGACGCCGCTTAACAGCGATTATAGTGCCGTTACCGTGATGGGCATTCCAGTTATTTCCATCACTTGTTTGCAGCCAAATGCTATCTGTGTAGGGCGGTGGCCACCGCCACGTTGGTGAATAGACAGACAAAAGCTCCGGGCACGAACCAGTTCGGTATGATCGCCAGGCGCATGACCAGCTCTCGGAGGGTCCTGGCTGGCCTGAACTGGTCCGAGCGGTGTACGCTTAGGGGTTGGTGAGGTTGCCCCAGTCCTTTCAGTTTCCAGGAATATTCATGAGCAATATGCCCGCGTGCCCCGAATGTGCTTCGGTTTATACCTATGATGATAGCCTGCAGTTTGTCTGCCCCGAGTGTGGTCATGAGTGGTCGAAGGAGGCCGCCGATAGTGTAGAAGATGATGCAGTTGTCACGGATGCCCACGGCACACCGTTGGCTGATGGTGATGCAGTCACTGTGATCAAGGACCTCAAGGTTAAAGGCTCTTCATCGGTGGTTAAAGTTGGTACCAAGGTCAAGAATATCCGCCTAGTGGAGGGTGACCATGACATCGACTGCAAGATTGACGGTATCGGCCCCATGAAGTTGAAGTCGGAGTTCGTCAAAAAGGCCTGATGGCCTGAAGCGTCATGCGCCTCTACGTCTGAGAATAAGTGTAGGTCCGAGAATAAGTCGAAAGCTGGCCCTGACCCTCTTCTGGTCGGGGCCAGCTTTTTTTATTTATGCAAGTCAGTTGCTTAGGGCTGCTGTAGGCACAGTGGCAAGCTGTCACGCAATGAATGGGGTAGAAGGCCAAGATCTGGGAAGCTGCCCATGGCGCTACTGGCCAGGTTGTCCTGGGTCATTAATACGACTTGATCCCGGGTCAATGGTGGACTGGGCAACACGGACAGTAGCCTAGCCACTGCAAGCCAGACAAAAAACGGCACCGGCATCAATGGCCGTTCTCGGCCCAGATGCGCCATTACCAGGTGCAGGATTTCCCGGTAGCTCATGATATCCGGTCCGCCCAACTCGAATAGCCGGCGCGGGCTAACGGGCTCTCCGGCCAGGTGGGCAATGGCACGGGCCAGGTCACGAACATGCAGCGGCTGCATGCGCGTCTGGCCGCGGCCGAACAGTGGAATCAGTGGCAGTCGAGTGAGCCCCGCCAGGTTGGACAGCAGGGCGTCGCCGGGGCCGGGGCCAAACAGCACGCTGGGTCGTACGATGGTTGCCCGGGGCAGGGCGTCGATCACTGCTTCTTCGCCGAGTGCGCGTGCTCGCACATAGGCCGAGGCAGAGCGACTGTCGGCACTGATGCTTGAGACGTGGATAAAGCGTTCGATGCCGGCATCGCGTGCTGACTGCGCCAAACGGCTGGCGCCCTTCACATGGATCTCATCGAAGCTGATTCGGCGCCGTTCAACATACAGGCTGACCGCATTGACCACAGCGTCTGTATTCCTGAGTGCCGCAGTGACGTCATCGTCACTACGGATATCGGCACTTACCAGCTCGATCGGATCGTCGGGTTCGGCCCAGTCGGGAAGGTTGGGGTGTCTAGCCGCCAGACGCACGCTGCGCCCGGCTTCTATCAGCTCACGCACGACAGCAGTACCCAGAAAGCCGCTGCCACCAAATACCAGTGTCGAGGCGCTGTCTGCTGTAGCAGTTTGATCGTGACTCACTGGACATTTCCTTGGGCACTCGCCAGGAACGGATGCGAGTTGTCTGGCGTTATCAGTGTGGCGCTTCAGTCTAGCGCGGTGGCAGATCATCTGGCCACTGGCATAGTGGTGGCAGCAGTTCTGGCAACGAGTTTCAATTGATGGCAGTTGTCGTTACTCCTCCGAATATTGCCGTTTATGGTGAATTTATATTGAGCGAACGGTGGGTTGTGAAAAGAAATTCATGCTAAAGGCTTCACAGGCAATTCATATAGGACTAAAATGGTACCCAATTGATTGTCAGCGCCCCAGGAGGGAGTCAGGCCATGCTTAAACTATCCCGACTGACCGACTATGCCGTCGTGGTCATGGCGCAGATTGCGCGGCACCCGGGTCAGTCACATACCGCTGCCAAGCTTGCCGAGGCTGTGAAGCTGCCGCGTCCTACCGTCAGCAAGACGCTCAAGATGCTGGTCAGGGCGGAGCTTCTTGAGTCGCGCCGCGGTGCTCAGGGAGGGTATTCCCTGGCTCGGCCAGCGTCGCACATCACCGCCATCGACATTATAACCGCGATAGAAGGGCCGGTGGGCATGACCGAATGCAGTCAGGCCGATGGCGAGTGTGAGCTAGCAGACACGTGCGGTGTCGCCGGTAACTGGCAGCGTGTTTCGCAGGCCGTGCGTGGCCTTCTGGATAGCGTGACACTGGCACACCTGTCCGACACGGCACCCATCAAGTTGCCTGTGCAGCTACCCATACAGAGCGTGAGTCTGGCCGCAGAAGCCTGACCGCGTATTCAGATACCAGAACTCAAGGCGAGCCGGCTCGCCAGCCGAACTGCCCAAGAGGGGGAAACACCATGTCAACCCAGGAAATGGAACAGCTTGTCCAGCGCGAGTACAAGGACGGCTTTGTCACCGATATCGAGAGCGAAACGCTACCGCCGGGGCTGGATGAAAGTACTATTGCGTTCATCTCTAACAAGAAGGGCGAGCCTGAGTGGATGCTAGAGTGGCGCCTGAAGGCCTATCGGCAGTGGCTGAAAATGACGCCGCCGTCCTGGGCGCACCTAGATTACCCGCCGATCGACTATCAGGCTATCTCCTACTTCAGCGCGCCCAAGCGCCCCGAGGATCGCCCGCAGAGCCTTGATGAAGTCGACCCCAAGCTGCTTGAAACTTACGAGAAGCTGGGGATTCCCCTGCATGAGCGGGCAGCGCTGGCGGGTGTTGCCGTGGATGCGGTGTTCGACTCTGTGTCGGTGGTTACCACTTTCAAGGCCGAGCTGCTTGAAGCCGGCGTGGTGTTTTGCTCAATCTCGGAAGCTATCCGAGATTACCCGGAGCTGGTCAAACGCTATCTGGGTACCGTGGTGCCGCAGACCGACAACTATTTTGCTGCGCTCAATTCGGCAGTATTTACTGACGGTTCTTTCGTGTATGTGCCGGAAGGCGTGACTTGCCCCATGGAGTTGTCGACCTACTTCCGTATCAACGCTGAGAATACCGGCCAGTTCGAACGCACGCTGATCATCTGTGAAGACCGCGCCCAGGTGTCGTACTTGGAGGGCTGTACTGCCCCGATGCGCGACGAGAACCAGCTGCACGCGGCGGTGGTTGAACTGGTGGCACTGGAAGATGCTTACATCAAGTATTCCACGGTGCAGAACTGGTATCCCGGCGATGAACATGGTGTTGGCGGTATCTATAACTTTGTTACCAAGCGTGGCGACTGTCGCGGTGACCGCTCACGTATCAGCTGGACCCAGGTCGAGACCGGCTCGGCGATTACCTGGAAGTATCCTTCCTGTGTGCTACGCGGCAAAGACAGTATTGGTGAGTTCTACTCAGTGGCGGTGACCAATGGTCGCCAGCAGGCTGATACCGGTACCAAGATGATCCACATTGGTGAGGGCACACGCTCCACCATCGTTTCCAAGGGGATTTCCGCCGGTCGGGCCGAGCAGGCCTATCGTGGTCTGGTGAAGATCGGCCCACGGGCCAAGGGTGCACGCAACTTTACCCAGTGCGACTCCTTGTTGATTGGTGATCGGTGTGGTGCCCACACCTTTCCTTATATGGAAATCGGTAACAGTACGGCCCAGGTCGAGCACGAGGCAACGACTTCGAAAATTGGCGAAGACCAGCTGTTTTATTGCCGAGCGCGCGGCATCTCCGAGGAAGACGCGGTGAACATGATCGTTAACGGCTTCTGTAAGGACGTGTTCCAGGAGCTGCCGATGGAGTTTGCTGTGGAAGCCGAGGCGCTATTGAACGTTACTTTGGAAGGTGCGGTGGGTTAAGCAAAGCCCCCTAGCGCAAGATCTAACGACTTATTTTCGGGCCGCGGTGGCGGCTCATCAGAATTGAAAGGTAATCAATATGCTCGAAGTCAAAGACCTGCACGTATCGGTGGAAGGTAACGAGATTCTCAAGGGGCTGTCACTCACCATCAATGCTGGCGAAGTGCACGCCATCATGGGGCCCAACGGCTCCGGAAAGTCGAC
>NZ_JBQDJZ010000018.1:0-17469 GCF_052095765.1 Halomonas sp. | reverse complement strand
CTGTGATTGCCGGAAAAGAAGACTACGAAGTCACCGCAGGTACAATTACTTTTGAAGGCAAGGATATCTTTGCCATGGATATCGAGGAGCGTGCCCGTGCTGGGCTGCTGTTGGGTTTCCAGTACCCGGTGGAAATTCCGGGGGTCAAGAATATCTACCTGCTCAAGGCTGCGCTGAATGCCAAGCGTGAAGCTCAAGGGCTGGGCGAAATGCCAGCGCCCGAGTTCATGAAGCTGATCAGGGAAAAGACTGCCGCCATGAAGATGGATGCAAGCTTCCTGCAGCGGGCCGTCAACGAAGGATTTTCGGGCGGCGAAAAGAAACGCAACGAGATTCTGCAAATGTTGGTGCTCGAGCCGCGTCTGGCTATGCTCGACGAAATCGACTCGGGACTGGATATCGATGCCATGAAAGTCGTGGCCGATGGCGTCAACTCGCTGCGCAGTGAAGATCGGGCCATGCTGCTAGTCACCCATTACCAGCGTCTGCTCGACTATATCGTGCCGGACCGCGTACACGTGCTAGTGGATGGCCGCATCGCCAAGAGTGGCGATGCCGAGCTGGCCCGTGAGCTTGAAACTCGCGGTTACGATTGGGTGCTGGAGGAGTCTGTAGCATGAGCGAAGACGTCAAACGCTTTCTTGACCGGCTCAGTGAGCGCTCGGCCACTCGTGGCTCGGAGCCCAGCTGGATCGCCGCCAGGCGCCAGGCCGGTGCAGCCCGCTTCGAGGCACTAGGCTTTCCCCATCGCCGTGTTGAGGAATGGAAGTACACCGATGTGCGTGATATCGCCCGTGGCGACTTCGTGCTGGCCGAGGATGCCGAGTTTTCTCAGGCTAGTGCGGCAACGCTCGGTCTGCCGCTGGAGTCACATAGGCTGACCTTTGTCGATGGCATCTTTGCCCCCAAGCTCTCGGATCTTGCTGATCTTCCTGAAGGGGTGCAGCTGTTGCCGTTGTCCCAGGCACTGGCGGATAACCATGAAGCCGTGGGCGGCCCGCTAGGGCGGCTGACTGGCGTTGATTTTTCCCCCTTTGCTGCCCTCAATACTGCGTTCATGGAAGAGGGCGCCGTACTTCGCCTGGCGCCGCGCGCTGTGGTGGAAAAGCCCATCGTACTGCAGTTCCTGTCGCGCGCTGGCGAGCGAGCAGTGATGAGCCATCCGCGCATCCTGATCGAAGCTGGAGGTCGCAGCGAGGCGACAGTTATCGAGCATCATGCGGGTGATGCCAGCGCCGCCAACTTCACCAACCTGGTCGAGGAAATCATGCTCGACCGGGGTGCCATCCTGACTCATTACAAGTTGCTGGAAGCGCCGGAGCAGGACCTTCATATCGCCAGCATGCATATGGAGCTCAAGCGCGACAGCCGTTTCACCTCCTTCAATCTGTGTCTAGGCGGTGGTCTGGTGCGTAATGATCTGGTCAGTGAACTTAATGGTGAAGGGGCTGAGGTGATCTATCAGGGGCTCTTCCACGCCCAAGGCCGTCAGCATGTGGACAACCATACGTTGGCTAACCATAACTCGCCGCTGGTGCGTTCCTGGGAGAACTATAAGGGCATCCTCGACGATCGTGCCCATGGGGTTTACAACAGCAAGGTTGTTGTCAAGCGTGATAGCAACAAGGTCGTGGCGGAGCAGCACAGCGCCAATCTGCTATTGTCTGACCGGGCTGAGATTGACACCAAACCCGAGCTTGAAATCTACAACGACGATGTGCAGTGCGCCCATGGTGCGACCACCGGGCAGCTGGACGAAGAGGCTGTGTTTGCCTTGCGTGCCCGAGGCATCGACGAGATGACCGCGCGGGGTCTGTTAACGCTGGCGTTTGCCGGTGAGGTCATGGAACAGGTTGGCCTGGACGTCATTGCCGAGCGCGTTGAATTGGCTGTGGCCGGTAAGTTGCCGGATCGTTTCCACCTGGCTGGCCTGGTCGAGGCGGCCGTCGCCCTGAACGAGGACTGAGCCATGGCTGACTTCAGCGATCTGCTGCTGGACGTGGCTCGTGTGCGCAAGGACTTCCCGATCCTGGAACGGGAAGTCCATGGCAAGCCGCTGGTATATCTTGATAACGCCGCGACCTCCCAGACGCCGGTGCAGGTCATCGAGGTGTTTGATGACTACTACCGCCGTCTCAATGCCAATATCCATCGCGGCTTGCACACCCTGGCCGACGAGGCCACGGCGGCTTTCGAAGGCACGCGCGAGATTGTGCGTGAGTTCATCAACGCGGCCGATAGCCGCGAGGTGATCTTTACTCGTGGCACCACGGAGGCTATCAACCTGGTGGCCGGCAGCTGGGGACGAGCTAATCTCGGGCCAGGCGATGAGGTGTTGATCTCGCGTCTGGAACATCACTCCAACATTGTGCCCTGGCAGCTGCTGGCCGCCGAACGGGAGTTCATCCTCAAGGTGATTCCCGTGGATGAGCGCGGTGTGCTGGATCAGTCTGCCTATGCAGACCTGCTTTCACCGCGCACCCGGCTGGTGGCGGTCAATCATGTCTCCAATGCGTTTGGCACCATCAACCCTGTGGCCGACATGGCTCGCCTTGCCCATGAGCAGGGGGCGCTGATTCTGGTTGACGGCGCCCAGGCCATACCGCATATGGCGGTGGACGTGCAGGCGCTGGGCGTTGACTTCTATGCCTTCTCTGCCCACAAGGCCTACGGGCCGACCGGGGCAGGGGTGTTGTATGGCCGTGCAGAGCTTCTGGAGGCCATGCCGCCGTGGCAGGGCGGCGGCGAGATGATTCGCACCGTTTCTCTCGACGTGCCCAGTACCTTTGCCGATATTCCTCACAAGTTTGAAGCGGGCACGCCGGCGATCGCCGAGGTGATTGCCATGGGTCGTGCGCTGAACTGGATCTCAGACATTGGGCTTGAGCATATCGGTGCCTGGGAATCTCGCCTGCTGGAGCATGCCACCGAGGGCGTGGCCGGGATTGAAGGCTTGCGTGTACTGGGCACCTCGCCGGACAAGGCAGGCGTGCTGTCGTTTGTGATTGATGGAGCGCACTCCCAAGATATCGGCCTGTTGATCGACCAGCTTGGCGTGGCAATCCGTACGGGCCATCACTGTGCCCAGCCACTGCTAGCTTCGTTTGGCGTCGAGTCAACCTGTCGGGCGTCGTTTGCCGCATACAATACGCCTGAAGAGATAGATGTGTTTGTCGAGAGCCTGGAAAAAGTCCTGGGCATGTTGCGTGGATGATGGGGCGGCTTCATGAGTAATCAGAATGAGAATCTGGGTGGCCTGACCCGAGGGCAGCCGCTGCCCCTGCAGCGTGATGTCGAGGTCATTTCAGTACCGTTTGGCAAGACCATTACACTGCCCGAAGATGCCGAAGTCAGCGTTATGCAGGCCAAGGGCAGCTCGGTTAGTGTGATCCATGAAGGTCGACTGTATCTGGTCGAGGGCCGCAACCTCGATGCGCTAGGGCTGGAAGCCGTACCCGTGCAGACCTTGGCAGAAGATGCCACCGAGGAAGAGATCGAGCAGTTTGTCTGGGATCAACTGCGCACTTGTTTTGACCCTGAGATTCCGGTCAATATCGTTGATCTGGGTCTGGTCTATGGCTGTCGTATAGAACGTCTGATCAGCGGTGAGCGAATCGTTACTATTCGCATGACCCTGACCGCGCCTGGCTGCGGTATGGGCGAGGTGATTGCTGCCGATGCCCGCAGTAAGGTGCTTGGTGCACCGCAGATCAGCAAGGTACACACCGAGATTGTTTTTAATCCTCCCTGGAGTCGTGAGATGATGAGCGACGAAGCCAAGCTCGAGCTGGGTATGTTCTAGACAGCAACCGCTCGTTGCAGACAGTAGACTCTAGATGAGAAAGTGGATGCGCTGGATCAGTCGGCGTCACCTTCAGGTTTTTATACTATCGCTGGGAGGCGCTGCCCTCTTGGCGATTGTTTTTATGGTTTGCGTCAATCTGTGGGTACTCTCGGTAACTCGGGACCGTATCCATCGTGTGGTTGCCGAATGTCCCGATGAGCGTGTTGGCATTGTGTTTGGCACATCGCGCTGGACTCGTGGGGGCGGAAGGAATCCGCACTTCGAAGGGCGTATGCAGGCCGCGGCTGAGTTGGCCAAGAGCGGTAGGGTGGAGCACTTGCTGCTGTCTGGCGACAATAGCACGCGCTATTACAATGAGCCGATAGTGATGTGGCGTGATCTGCGCGGACGTGATGTGCCTGACGCTATGCTTACCCTGGACTATGCCGGTTTCAGTACCTTTGACACCCTGGCGCGGGCCAAGCAGGTATTTGGTCTGGAGGACGCGCTGCTGGTTACCCAGTCTTGGCACTTGCCGAGAGCCTTATTTATCGCCGATGCCATGGGGATCAAGGTTCAGGGCTGTGCGGCACCGGAAGACAGTTTACAGCGAAGCGTGTTTGAACTGCGGGCCCGCGAATGGCTGGCCAGGGTAGCGACGGTGGGTGATCTCTATATCTGGCAGCGTAAGCCACGCTTTCTGGGGCCGCTGGAGCTGATCAGCTTGCCACTGGGAAGCGAGAGGGATTCGGCCTATGGGGCGGTCCCAGCCCACCAGAGCACAGACACACAGAGCGCTGCTCCACAAGCTGCAGATATCCCAGCAGATGCCGCGGTGACAGGTGCGCAATCAGAGGCCAAACAGGAGAAACAAAAAGGGACCAGTTCAGTCGCTGGCGACTGAGCTGGTCCCTTGTGAACTGGGGGTATACAGCGCCCCGAAATCTTTGGCCTTCCTGGAACTAGCTTCGCGAACTGTTACGCTGAGCTCTGCCCCGGCTACGCCCTCGTGGCTGGCGGGTGGTTTCTTTCTGCAGGGTGTAGAGCTCGCGTATCAAGCCGCGACAGTTCAGCCAGCAACTCTCGATAACAGGCTCCACCGCATTGGGCAGTGGGTGGGTGAACAGGGTCGATAGCGCCTGCATCAGCACCCGCTCCTGCTCCAGCAGTTCGTTGATCAGCACCTGCTCGTCGCTGCTCACAAAACTCTTAAGGCGGCTCCATAGCCGCAGGTAATCATCCCGCTCGACATCGGCATCGCGAGGTAGCAAGCCCAGATACTTGCGCGCCATCGCCTGGAGCTTGCGCATGGATCGCTTGCGCTCTTCAAAGTAGGGCTTAAATGCCTCTTTCAGCTCTGGCGACAGGCGTTCCCTATTATCCTGGAAGTAATCAACGCTGTCGGCCAGTGCTTCCAGCACGCTATCCATCGCCACCTGGCGATTGTCGAGAAACATGGGCTCACCTCCTGCAGTGGCGAAGATTGTGATGCTGTCGACGGTCTTTTGCTACCCCTGAAGCGCATTTTTTTCGCCTGTCGGGCTCAGCCTTTTGGTTTGGGGGGCACGCGGTGTTTTGGTGTGCCGCTTTTCTCCAAGTATTCAATGATCATGCCGGCAATATCCTTGCCTGTGGCGGCTTCAATGCCACGCAGCCCCGGTGAGGAATTGACTTCCATGATCACCGGCCCATGGTTTGAGCGCAGCAGGTCAACACCAGCGACTCTCAGCCCCATGGCTTTGGCTGCACGAATCGCGGTCGAGCGTTCTTCAGGAGTAATCCGAATCACACTGGCGCTGCCACCACGGTGCAGGTTCGAGCGGAACTCGCCCTCGGCAGCCTGGCGCTTCATTGAGGCGACAACCTTGTCGCCAATTACCAGGCAACGGATATCAGCGCCTCTGGCTTCCTTGATGTACTCCTGCACCATGATGTTGGCTTTCATGCCCATGAAGGCCTGGATCACCGACTCGGCGGCCTGGTTGGTTTCTGCCAGCACCACGCCAATGCCCTGAGTGCCTTCCAGCAGTTTGATGACCAGCGGTGCATCACGCACCATGGTGATCAAATCAGGAATATCGTCAGGCGAGTGGGCGAAGCCGGTAATCGGTAGCCCAAGGCCTTTGCGCGATAGCAGCTGCAAGGAGCGCAGTTTATCGCGTGAGCGGGCGATGGAGACACTGTCATTAAGCACGTGGGTGCCCATCATCTCGAACTGGCGCAGCACAGCGCAGCCGTAGAAGGTGACCGAGGCGCCAATTCGCGGAATCACGGAGTCGAACTGTTCAAGCTCTTCCCCTCTGTAGTGGATCGAGGGGTGGTGCGAAACAATGCTCATGTAACAACGCAGCGTATCGATCACGCGGGCGGTATGGCCGCGAGCCTCAGCGGCCTCCACCAGCCGGCGAGTGGAGTAAAGGTTGCGATTGCGGGATAGCAGCGCGATATGCATGGGGCTCTCCAGAGCGATGGTCGGTAACGATACTGCGGCGGGAAATGTGGTTGAAAGTACGTTCAGGGCGGTGTTGAGTACCCTGGCCAGAGCTATGGTCAGAATCAGAAGTGCGGCCGCAGAGACTTACCAGTAGGCTTACGGTTCTCCATGCAGAAAAGCCAGGCTGGGGGCGACTAGTATCCGCCGCAGCGCACGTCGACCAAGCAGCATGGGGTAGCGCATCTGACCGCGGTCGGTCAGAGTCAGCTGGACAAGCATCTGCATGTCACCGAGCCGCATGGGGGTGCTCACCACATAGCGCCATTCGGCCTGGCCATTGGAGCTGATCACCCTGCGGCGATCGTGAAGGTGTAAGGTACACGGGTGTGCCGGGCTGTCCGGGCCGCCGCCGCGGGTAATGAAACGAACCCATAGCAGGCCGTCCTGCTCAAAGGTTTCGATATCCTCGGCATGCAGGGCCGAGGTGCGGGCACCGGTGTCGACCTTGGCACACAGTGTCAGCCCCAACTCTGGTAACACTACCATTTCTCGACGACCAACCACTGCTTGGGCTTTGTGGGGTAGTGCCGTCATGCCGCTCGCTCCTGGTTAGTGTTTAGCCTGTCTGGCTAGTGGTATTGATTCGGGCTTGTTCATCTGGGCTGGCTTATCCGGCTTTATGCAAGCTAGCCAGGCGACGTCCTATCGAGGAGGTAGGCTCAGCCTCCTTGAGAGTCATCAATACAGGCAGGCGCAGCCGGGGAATCAAGGCAAGGTCTCGTACCACCGCAATGAAGTCTGCTCGCGGTTCTTCCGCCAGGCAGCTGAGAAAGCGTGGCAGACGCTTAGCGTCTTCAAGCACCCGCCAGCCGCGACCGGCCATGGCTGCAAGCAGGTCGGGGCCTATGGCGCCGCTCCCGGATTCTGGCTGGTTCTCAGCCAGCAGCGTATCAAACCAGTCGCCGACTATGTCATCCGGAGCGCCGCTGATGGCGCGCACGCAGGCACACAGGGTTTCGATGTCTCCACTCATGGCGGCCTGTTCTCCACGTAATCTGAGTGACAGAGAAAGAGGTGCATCAATAGCAACGTGTTCTAGGCAATAGCATAGCAAGGTCAGCACCTCGCTGGGCAGCAACGCCAGCTGATCAGCCAGGCGCAGGGACTGCGAGGCGTCCATGCGCACAGCGAAGTCGGCAAGCCCTTGTAGGCCGAGGGCTCGCCAGTCCAACGGCTGGTGGCCTTCCAGATAGGCTTCTGCAGACTCCAAATGTTGACTGGCCGGCAAGTCAAGGTCGCGGCTCGCCATGGCGTGCAGTACGGCCTGAAATGGCACGGATGGGGTGAAAGCCAGCGGGTTGTTTTGCATCAGGTTGTCGACGTTCTTTGCCCCATGGCGGTCAAGGGAGTGAACGTTATGGCCCAGTACTTCCAGCAGGCGCTGCAGGAAGGCATCTCTTGATGCCGGATCAAGCTGACCCTGTTCATCCAGCGGCAGGGCCAAAAACCAGATTAACGGGTC
The DNA here is from genome assembly GCF_052095765.1 of Halomonas sp. Lineage (GTDB taxonomy): Bacteria > Pseudomonadota > Gammaproteobacteria > Pseudomonadales > Halomonadaceae > Halomonas. The sequence continues at coordinate 9,729 of NZ_JBQDJZ010000018.1, read as the reverse complement.
AGTCATGTCACCAATGCTGAACACCAGAGCCAGGCGCGCCTTGCCTTGCCATGGCTGGGGCCAAGCTTCACCAGCGGTTTCCAAGGCAGCCAGTGTGGAGCGCTTGCAGGTCTCGATACGCCGGCCCATATGATAGAGCCGCACGCTGGCACCGGTGCGAATGAAAAAGTCGTCAAGGCTGTTGAGTGGCTGCATGAAATACCCCCAGAATTGCGAGCCTGCACTCTATCGCGGCACTCCGCAGATGTCAGCCTCTCAAGGCAGTCATGCAACGGATAGCAGCTCAAGCTGGCCTGGTAGATGAGCTGACCTGAAAGTCGGGTCTGCGTGATGCCTGGTCAGCAGGCAGCAAGGCTCGATAGTTCGCTGGGCAACAGAGCAGCAGCTTCGCTATCCAGCACTATAGTCACTCTGGGGTGTTGTTTCAGCGCAGAGGCAGGAAGCCGTTCATCGGCACTGCTGTGATACAGGTCGGCCATTATCTGTGCCTTATGGCGGCCTGTAGCGACCAGCAGGATTTCTTTGGCTTCAAGAATATCCAGGATTCCCATGGTGATTGCGTGGGTGGGAACCTCACGCTGGTCGGAAAAAAAGCGTCCATTATCGATACGGGTCTGCTGCGATAGCTCAACAATATGGGTGCGGCTCGAAAAACAGGTGTAGGGCTCGTTGAATCCGATATGACCATTTGTGCCAATGCCCAGCAGCTGGAGGTCAAGTCCGCCCAGTGCCTTGATCGCCCCGGAGTAGACCTCGCAGGCCCTTGCGGTATCGCTGGCTTTTCCGTCAGGCAGATGGATCCTTTCACGCGGAACGCCCAGCCTGTTGAACAGGTGTTGGTGCATGTAATAGCAGTAGCTTTGCGCGTGGGCGGCATCCAAGCCGATATATTCGTCAAGATTGAAGGTCGTGACGTGCGACAGACTCACCGGTGTGTGTTGCAATAACCCCAGGAAGTGGTCGTAAACCGGTTCCATGGTGCTGCCTGTTGCCAGGCCCAGTATCGCATCCGGTCGCGTCTGGATGCTATTCAGCAAGCGGTGTGCACAGTAGCGGGATACTTCGTCGACTGTCTCTAGAATCTTGTACATAGAATGTGCTTTGTTCGTCGCTTATCGACCATGGGTTGCCCACGCTAGGACGCGCAGATAGCCAATGATAATCCTGCTGGCCGGGTAGTGCTACTTCAGCGCCATCTCAATAAGCTGGGGCTTGCTGCCCGAGAGGCGGGGGTCAGAGGATGCGGAATGCAGAGCAAGTGCAGAGCAGTTGATACACTCAGGAATTGATCAGAAAATGACCAGTGCGCTACACGGCTACAGACATCGGGGATAGCGTCAGTTTTCCCATGCTTGTCCACAGGCTCATCCCGGGTTTCTGTGAACTCAATTATCTACTTGCGGTTTTTTAGAGGTTACCTATTGGCGGAGGCGGCTTTTTTCATTATCGTAGGCAGTTAAGAAAGCTATATATATCTTAATTTTTATGCTGCTGTGGAATAAACACAGCGCCATACTGGAGAATCCTCATGCTGCGATCGCTTGGCATCATCCCTCTGCTGGTCTCGGGTGGACTTGTCTTGGCAGGCACTGTTCACGCAGATGATCAGGCCTTCAAGGTCGGTATGTCCGGTAGCTACTTTCCATTCACCTATGTGGAAAAAGATGAGCTGAAGGGCTATGAAGTGGATGTGATGCGCGCCGTAGCCGAGCAGATGGACACCAACGTCGAGTTTGTTACTGCCAGCTTCTCGGGACTGTTTGGCATGCTGGAGTCGGGGCGCATCGATACCATTGCCAACCAGATCACCATTACCGATGAGCGTGAAAAGAAATACCTGTTTACCCAGCCATATGTCTATGACGGTGCTCAGGTAGTCGTGAAGCGCGGTAACGAAGATATCACTGGTGTCGAGGATCTGGTCGGCAAAAAGGTGGCGGTGAACCTGGGTTCTAACTATGAACAGCTGCTACGAGAGTTGCCTTATGCTAACGAGATCGATATCCGCACCTATGACAGCAATATTGAGCAGGATACTGCGCTTGGGCGTGTGGATGCTTTCGTGATGGACCGGATCAGTGCCAGCCAGGTGATCAAGGAAAAACCCTTGCCGCTGGCGCTTGCCGGTGCCCCGTTCTCCGAATTGCGTAACGCGCTGCCGTTCCGTGACACCGAGGCCGATCAGGCGTTACGTGATGAGGTCGACGCAGCGTTGTCGGCACTGCGCGATTCCGGCAGACTCAGTGAGATTTCCCAGCAGTGGTTTGGCACTGATATCAGCAGCTTGTAGGAGCCCGGTACAGAGTCATGAACCTGCTTGATATCAACTACATGTTGGAGTTGGTGCCGATTCTGCTACGCTACCTGCCCTTGACACTGGGCATGGCCGCTGCGGGAATGGTGTTGGCTCTGGTGTTCTCAGCTGGGCTTGCGGTGATTCGCGTGTTGCGCATCCCGGGGCTCAACGCGGCAACCATGCTGTTCATCTCCTTCTTTCGCGGTACGCCGCTGTTGGTCCAACTATTCCTGTTCTATTACGGGTTGCCTCAGGTCATGTCGTTCCTGACCAGCATCGATGGTATTACCGCGACCATCATGGGGCTGACGCTGCATTTCTCAGCTTATATGGCCGAATCGATCCGTGCCGCCATTGTTGGCGTTGATCGCAGCCAGACCGAGGCCGCGCTGTCTATCGGCATGACCAATAGCCAGCTAATGCGCCGCATTGTGTTGCCTCAGGCGACACGAGTGGCGTTGCCAACGCTGATGAACTACTTCATCGACATGATCAAGGCCACCTCGTTGGCGTTTACGCTGGGGGTGACCGAGCTGATGGGAGCGACGCAGAAAGAGGCGTCGGGCAGTTTCATGTATTTTGAGTCCTTTGTCGTGGTGGCATTTATCTATTGGGGCGTTGTAGAGCTGCTCGCATGGTTTCAGCGGCGATTGGAAAATCGACTCAATGAGGCCTACCGCCGATGATCCGGATAGAGAATCTCGTCAAACGCTTTGGTGACAATGTCATTCTTGACGGTATCGACCTTGAAATTGCCCAGGGTGAGATCATCGTGGTGATCGGCCCCTCAGGCACTGGTAAGTCGACTCTGCTGCGCTGTCTGAATTTCCTGGAGCGCCCGGATGCAGGGCATCTGAAGCTGGGCGATCTCGAGATTGATGTGGCCACAGCGAATGCCAGGAGCATTCTTGCTGCCAGACGACGCACTGCCTTTGTGTTTCAGAACTATGCGCTATTTGCCAACAAGACTGCGCTTGAGAATATCGCGGAAGGGTTGATTGTGGTGAACCGCTGGCCCAGGAAAAAGGCTCATGCCAGAGCTCGGGAAATTCTTGAACGCATCGGGCTTGCTGACAAGGCCGATGCCTATCCCGCGTCACTGTCTGGCGGGCAGCAACAGCGTGTCGGCATTGGGCGCGCCATGGCAGCTCAGGCCGATGTGATCTTGTTTGATGAGCCCACCTCGTCGCTGGACCCTGAGTGGGTTGAGGAGGTGCTGGGTCTGATGAAGCAGCTTGCCGCCGAGCGACAGACCATGCTGGTGGTTACTCATGAAATGGGCTTTGCCCAGGATGTGGCGGACCGGGTGATCTTCATGGAGGGCGGGCGCATCGTAGAGCAAGGGCCACCCTCGCAGCTGTTCAATGCCCCGCGCGATCCGCGTACACGTAACTTTCTGCGCAAGGTGCTGGCCAATCAGCCTTCGGGTAGCATACCGGACGACAGCGATGAAACGCTATCAGCTGCCGAGTAACAGAATCAGGAATCGGGGAAGGAACACCATGAATGCTCATCAGGAGCTGAAACAGGCTTTGCATGAGCTGGAGTCATGCATGGAAGATGCGCAGATGTGGCAAATGGCCATGCCTCCGGCGAGTGCATTCAGTAGTGAGCAGCCGTTCAGTGCAGACACCATGAGTCTGCCGGAATGGTTACGCTTTGTGTTTGTTGCCAGGCTGCATGCCCTGGCGGAGGCCCAGGCGCCAATGCCCGCCAACTGTGATGTTACACCGGCGCTGGAAGCCTATCTGACCAGCGTGCCGGTCAGTACACATCACCGGCGTGCGCTGTGTCAGGCTGTCACCCGGATTGATCGCCTGGTAACCGAAAGCTAGCGAAATGATGCATATAGTGAAAAGCCCCAGCTGCTCTAGCGGCCGGGGCTTTTCACTATTGATTTTTTGCAGCTGTCTTTCCGCTGCTTAGAAGCGGAAGCTAGCGCCTGCCATGATGACTAGCGGGTCAACGTGGACTGTGCCGATCTTATCGCCATTGAGCCTGGCTTCGGAGTCGATATCCATGTACCAGGCCGCGGCGTTCAGTGCCCAGTTGTCGTTAATCAGCAGGTCAACGCCCAGTTGGCCAGCGGCCCCCCAGGAGCTTTTCAGATCAAGGTCGGCACCGCTGATGTCAATCTTCTCACTTGAGAAACGCGTGTAGTTGATACCTACGCCAGCATAAGGCTGCACGGGAGAGTCGGTGCCACCCAACGGATAATACTGGGCAGTCAGCGTGGGCGGCAGATGCTTCACAGAAGCGCCAATGGTGTTGTTGCTTGAATCTGTCAGTGTAACGTCGTGCTTGAACGGCGCGGCGGCGAGCAGCTCAATACCCAGCTGGTCGGTGAAGCGGTAGCCCAAAGTGAACGCAAAGCCGCGCCCGGTCTTGACGTCTGTTTCCAGAGTACCATTGACGAGATCGCCGTTGTTGCTCTTCGGATCAATACGTGCGATGCCAAAGCGTGTGAAAATGTCACCGGCACCATAAGAGGAAGCCATAGCCTGAGTGCTGGTCAACATGGCAACGCCGAGGCTTGCTACGAACAGAATCTTCTTGGACATCGGGGTAATGCTCCTATGGAGAGGATATGTGGAATACTGTGAGAACATTGAGTTCAAGAATAATGCCTGAATTATAACCGCCACGTTGGGCCAGAAAATTGATGTGAGACAAAAAATAACGGATAAGGCGCGTTAAATATTGTAAAAAAATGTTAAATTTTTAGATGGTAGGCAGTCTATGAGATCAGCTGAACTGCCAAAAAAGAAGGCTCCCATTGGAGCCTTCTTTTTCATTACGCTAGCTATGTATCAAACGGTGTACTCAGCGGGTAATCTGCTGATACTCCCCCGAATCTGCAGTCATGCTGCTGACCAGCAGTATGGCGATAAAGGATGCCGCAAAGCCGGGCATAATTTCATATACCCCGGGCCCACCCAGGAAGCTGGCATTCCAGCCCAGCATGATCCATACCCCTACAGTCACGGCACCCACGATCATGCCAGCGATGGCGCCAGCACCATTGGTGCGTGGCCACATCAGTGACAGGATGATCAGTGGGCCAAAGGCGGCGCCAAAGCCGGCCCAGGCGTTACTGACCAGTCCCAGTACCTGGGAACCCGGGTCAGATGCGATGACCGCAGCCACCAGGCCTACAAGCACTACGCTGATCCGGCCGACACGAACAGTTTCTTTTTCTGTTGCGTGCTTGCGCAGGAACAAGCGATAGAAGTCCTCGGTCAATGAAGAAGACGCCACCAGCAGCTGACTAGAGATGGTGCTCATCACGGCGGCCAGCAAGGCAGCGTAGAGGAAGCCGGTAACCAGCGGATGGAACAGCAGGTCTGCCAGGACAATGAAGATGGTTTCTGGATCAGCGATATCCATGCCATTGCGGATTGCGTAAGCACGGCCGAACAGCCCCATGGTAATGGCGCCAACCAGCGATATGAACATCCAGCTCATGCCGATATTACGGGCTGTCGGCACATCTTTCAGTGAGCGTACGGCCATGAAGCGTACAATGATGTGTGGCTGACCAAAGTAGCCCAGTCCCCAGGTGACGGCTGACAGCCAACCGATAATGGTTAACCCCTCTGTCCAGGACAACAGTAACGGATCATTCTGCCGTAAGGTTTCATCCGCCTGTGCAAGACCACCACCACCGTCGCCATAGAGAATGACCAAGGGCATGATGACCAGCGCCAGCATCATGATGCAGCCCTGTACAAAGTCGGTCATGCTCACTGCGAGGAAACCGCCGATCACGGTATAGACCAGCACTACGCCTAGAGTGATCAGTATGCCAGCAGAGTAGTCGCTCATTCCGCCAATATTGATGACACCGGAAAAAGCACTTTCAAACAGCTTGCCGCCAGCCACGAGACCTGACGCCGTGTACACCGAGAAAAACACCACAATGACGATTGCGGATACTGTTCTTAGCGGTATCGCTCTTGTCGGGAAGCGGTTTGCTAGGAACTCCGGAATAGTTATCGCATTGCCATAGTGAACGGTCTGCTCGCGCAGCCGAGGAGCGACTAGGATCCAGTTGAAGAGTGCGCCCACGAATAAACCAATACCGATCCAGGCGGAGCCCAGCCCAGAGACGAACATTGCTCCGGGTAAGCCCAGCAACAGCCAGCCACTCATGTCTGAAGCACCGGCCGAGAGGGCCGCTACCGCGGGGCTGAGGGACCTGCCACCGAGTATGTACCCCTCAGAGGTGGAAGTGGATTTGCGCATGGCATAAAAGCCGATGGCTATCATGAGCGCAAAGTAAATAAACAGGCTGATCCAAACACCAATAGCCATAAGATGTCTCCATTTTATTTTATTGCCGGAACCCACGCCGACAGATTGTTGTTACCTCTACATGCCAGAGCGTTGATAGCGAGTATCGCCATCAGGGAGGTTGCGACTGTGAAGCCGCTGGTCGTCTCGTTGCGGTCATTGGTGGGTCCTTCCATCCGGTTGCTTTAATGACAGACGCTTTGCGAAGATTCGTCTGTCTGTCTGTCTGTCTGTCTGTCTGTCAGATATGGTGGTAATTTTTATATCATATTGTGAATGTTGTCAGGATTACCATCCCGAACTGAGGTTGACTTTTAACGCTTTTATCCTCCTTGATGGCACGGCGTTCTGCATAGCTGAGCTGTTTTGTTTTCACAAACAGCCCTGTAAACAGGAAGCGCGTATCCAGGCAGCCTGGATACGCGGTTGATGATCTATTAGTCTACCAGCGCCAGTAACGATGCGTTGCCACCCAGAGCTGCAGTGTTGTTGGTAATGGCTTTTTCGGTGGCGAAACGCAGCAGGTAGTGCGGACCACCGGCTTTGGGGCCGGTGCCAGACAGGCCCTGGCCGCCGAAGGGTTGAACGCCAACGACTGCACCAATGATATTGCGGTTGATGTAGACGTTGCCGGCGCGAATCCTGCTGGCAATCTGGTTGGCATAGCTTTCGTTGCGGCTATGCACACCGAATGTCAGGCCATAACCTCTGGCATTGATGGAGTCGATCACCTGATCGATATCCTTGGCCTTGTAGCGGATTACGTGTAGGACCGGGCCAAACTGCTCACGCTCCAGCGTTTCAATGCCATCAATATGAAACGCCGTTGGGGCAATGAAGGTGCCCTCGGCGGTAATGGCCGAGTCAAGTGGCGTTTCAGCCAGTAGCCGGCCTTCAGCTTTCAGGCGGTCAATATGCGCCTGCAGGCCTTGTTGCGCGTCGGCATCAATGACCGGCCCAACGTCGGTGCCAAGCTCGCGTGGGTCGCCCACCCGCAGTTCAGCCATCGCGCCCTTGAGGATTTCCAGAACCCGATCGGCTACGTCATCCTGGATGTACAGTACACGCAGCGCTGAACAGCGTTGCCCGGCACTCTGGAACGCAGACTCAATGACGTCGACGACGACCTGCTCAGGCAGGGCGGTGGAGTCGACAATCATGGCGTTCATGCCGCCGGTTTCAGCGACCAGCGTGGGCAATGCAGCGTTTTCACGGTTGGCCAGCGAGCGGTTGATGATCTGTGCGGTGTCGGTACCTCCAGTGAATACCACGCCGGTAATGCGCGGGTCGCTGGTCAGCACGCTGCCAACGGTCGGGCCGTCGCCGGGCAGCAGCTGCACCACGTCGCGCGGCATGCCGGCTTCATACAGCAGTTCAATCACACGGTAGGCCGTGATGGACGTCTGCTCTGCCGGTTTGGCCAACACGCTGTTACCGGACACCGCAGCTGCCACCACCTGGCCACAAAAGATGGCGACCGGGAAGTTCCACGGGCTGATGGCAGCAAATACGCCCTTGCCGCCCATGTGCAGTTCGTTTGACTCGCCGGTAGGGCCAGGAAGCACCGTAGGCTTGGCAAACAGTGCTTCAGCTCGATTGGCGTAGTAGCGGCAGAAGTCCACGGCTTCGCGGATCTCGGCGACACCGTCGGTCAGCAGCTTGCCACCTTCTCGGGAGCATAGCGTCATCAGCTCAGCCAGGTTCTCTTCCATGAGATCGGCGAAGCGCCGCAAGATCTCGGCGCGCTTGCTGACCGGCGTCGCTTCCCAGCGCGGAAAGGCAGCCCAGGCCGTATCGACAGCCTTTGCGGCCTGCTCGGCAGTGGTCCACTGTACGCTGCCAACGGCTTTGCGGTGGTCGAACGGTGCCATCACCTTGAGATGTTTGATGTCGCTTTTCACGGACGTATCAGCCAGCAGCGGACCTGCCTGGTACTGGATATCCATGAACTTGTCCATGTCTTCCATCAGCGGCTGGTAGTGGCTGCGGATATTGAGATTGAGACCTTTTGAGTTGCGCCGTCCTTCACCGTAGATATCGGTTGGCAGCGGAATCTGGCTGTTGGCCAGGGACTCGTACTCGCCCAGTGTCTCAACTGGGTGCTGGCACAGCGATTCGACCGGCACATCTGGGTCAACCAACTGGTGCACAAAGGAAGAGTTGGCGCCGTTTTCCAGCAGGCGGCGCACCAGGTAGGGCAGTAGATCCTTGTGTGCACCAACCGGGGCATAGATGCGACAGTAGGTACCTTTGGGGGCGCGCTTCAAGGCCGCTTCGTAGAGGGCCTCGCCCATGCCGTGGAGACGCTGGAACTCGAACGTGCGCTCGTGCTGATTGGCCTGTTCGAGAATGCTGGTGATAGTGTGGGCATTGTGGGTAGCAAACTGCGGGAAAATGCGCCCACGAGTCGCCTCAGAGAGCAGGAAGCGAGCGCACACCAGATAGGCCACATCGGTTGACGCCTTGCGCGTGAAGACCGGATATCCCTCAACACCGAGCTGCTGGGACTCCTTGATCTCAGTATCCCAGTAGGCGCCCTTGACCAGCCGCAGCGGGATTTCGTCACCTTGTTCATCAGCCAAGCGGTTGATGTAGTGTAGTGCCGGCAGGGCGCGCGTAGAGTAGCCTTGAATCACCAGGCCGAAGTGACCCCAGCCACGGCAGGTATCGCTTGCATAGACAGCCCGGAAGACTTCCAGGGAAATCTCCAGGCGGTCAACTTCCTCGGCATCAATGGTGATGGCAACATTCTGGCTGCGCGCCAGGCCAGCGAGCTCGCGCACAGAAGCGACCAGTTCATCGAGCACCTGCTCGCGGCGACCAAACTCGTAGCGTGGGTGCAGCGCCGACAGCTTGATTGATACTGATGGTGACGGAGTATGGTCGGGCAGTGACTTGCTGGTTTTTCCTACCTGCTCGATAGCGCGGGCATAGTCATCAAAATAGCGCCCGGCATCACTGCGAGTGCGTGCTGCCTCGCCAAGCATGTCATAAGAATAGGTATAACCCTTTTCGAACAGCGGCTTGGAGCGTTTCAACGCTTCGTTGATATCACGGCCCAACACGAACTGCTTGCCCATGATCTTCATCGCTTCGACCATGGCGCGCCGGATCACCGGCTCACCCATGCGATTGACCAT
>NZ_JBQDJZ010000017.1:23983-35809 GCF_052095765.1 Halomonas sp. | reverse complement strand
TCCTGACGGGCCAGCAGACGTCTGATGCTGGCCTGACGAAATGGTCCTGGAGGGGGAGCGGTGCACAGGGTCAGCGCTGTCGGCTCGATGACTTGCCTGATCCGCGGCTTCCTCTGGATAACGCCGCCACCAGTCTTCAGGCACTCAGCCTGGCCGGTGTGACATTGGACGCCGCAGCCTGCCACCAGGCGCTGGCTTGTGTTGAGCTGCCGGGGCGCATGCAGTGGCTGGGCCAGTGGTGTCTTGATGTGGGGCATAACCCACAGGCCGCGGGATATGTGGCCCAGCGCCTGGCCGAGCGTCTAGGTCGGGAGCGTGCTGTTTCATCCACATCTTCTTCCATGGTTAACTCAGTCACCCAGGGGCGTATATTCGGTCTTCTAGGGATGTTGGATGACAAGGACACAGAAGGTGTGATTGATGCGCTGGCCCCGGTTATCGATGCCTGGTTGCCGGTCAGCTTGAGTGGCCCGCGCGGCCGATCGTCTGATGAGCTTGCCGGGCTGCTTGAAGCCCACAAACAGCAGGTCGTGCAGCGTGCAGATTCGCCGTTGGAGGGTGCCGAGTGGCTGGCTCAGCGCCTGATGCCAGCCGATCGGGTGCTAGTGTGTGGCTCTTTTCTGACTGTCGCCGAAGTACTTGAAGCCCTGCAGTCCGACAGGCTGAGCAGTAGGGCGTAAACCTTTGCTGATGATTCTTCCACAGGGGGTGCGATATGAAATATGGAATGCGTGAACGAGTCAGTGGAATTATTATCGTCATCGCTCTATTGGTTATCTTCGTGCCTTTTCTGATCAGCGACCCTGAACCTCGGGAGTCTCATCCGCAGCCGTCACTCAGCATTGAGCGTCCGGTTGATGTGCCCCGTCATGATGTAGAGGACCCGACACCTCCTGCCAGTCTGGAAAGCTCTGCAGGTGGTTCGGTAAACGACTCAGGGACTCCTCAGCAGCAGACATCAGATAGCCGCCAATCGGTGGCATCCGACAGCACGGCCAGTGATGCCAACAAACCACAGGAACAGGATGACCCTATTGCGCAAGCCGTAGAGGCAGCCGAGACACGTCAGGCGGCTGCATCCGAAAGTGTAGCTGCGTCTGGAAATGCAACTGCCGCAGTCACAGCACAGGGCGACTGGGCCGTACAGGTGGGAAGTTTCGGCAAGCCAGATAATGCCAGTGGGCTGGAAAAGCGACTGAAGGAGCAGGGCTACCCCGCCTATTCGCGCAATCCGGGCGATGGCATGACGCGGGTGTATGTCGGGCCTTACGCCACCACTGAAGCAGCCGAGGACGCTATGGCCAACCTTAAGGCTCAACTTAATCAGCAGGGACTGCTAGTAAGGACCAACAAGTAATATGGTATTGACGTGGCTGGACTGGCTGTTTGTCGCCTTGCTGACGCTGACTGCACTGAGTGGGTTGATGCGTGGGATGATACGCGAAGTGCTTGGGTTGGTCGGCTGGCTGGTAGCCATCCTGGCGGCCCGCCTACTGGCGCCGGGCGTTGCTGAATATCTCTCTGCTTTCGTTGAAAACCCTGATGGCCGTCTGGTGATCGCCTTTGTGCTGGTGATCGCCGCGGTCATCATTATTTTTTCGATCATCATTCGCATGTTGCGAGCACTGTTTGGTTGGGCCGGCCTCGGGGTTGTTGACCGCCTGGGCGGTGCTGCGTTCGGCCTGTTGAAGGGCGGCGCCATCCTGGTGGTGATTACGCTGTTGATCGGCCTGACGCCACTGGATGAGCTGCAGGCATGGCAGGAGTCTGCGTTGCGCCCGCAGCTTGAAGAGTTGTCCAAGTGGGCGATTACCCAAGCGTCAGAGTGGAAGGACAAACTGCCAGACGTGAAGTCGTCCATTGATGAGTTGAAGCAGCGGGTACCCTTGCCGGGCGATGAAGCGACAATTGTGCCCGGGAGAACACTATGAAACGAAGAGCGGTTGAGCGTCACTCTTCGCCCCATGTCAGCGAGGTAAGATAAATGTGCGGTATCGTGGGCCTAATGGCCAAGCAAGCGGTGAACCAGTCGATCTATGACGCTCTCACAGTGTTACAGCACCGCGGGCAGGACGCCGCAGGAATGATGACCTGGCACGAAGGACACTTTCTGTTGCGCAAGAGCAACGGGCTGGTACGTGACGTCTTTCATACGCGCCACATGACGCGCCTGCGGGGCAACCTGGGTATTGGCCATGTGCGCTATCCTACCGCCGGCTCGGCCAGCGAGGCCGAGTCCCAGCCGTTCTATGTCAATTCACCCTATGGCATCTGCCTGGCGCACAATGGCAACCTGACTAACTCAGACCGCCTCAAGCAGGAGCTGTATTCCTCGGACATGCGCCATATCAACACCAGCTCCGACTCCGAGGTGTTGCTTAACGTCTTTGCCCATGAGCTGGGCAAGCAGGGGCTGCGTCTGGAACCCGGGGATATTTTCGATGCTGTGCGCCGTGTGTATCGCCGCTGCAAAGGCGGCTATGTGGCGGTGGCTATCATCAATGGCGTAGGCATGGTGGCCTTTCGAGACCCTAACGGCATCCGTCCGGTGGTGTTCGGTACCCGGGATCAAGGCGACGGCCAGGAGGTAATGATTGCTTCTGAGTCCGTGGCGCTGGATGTGGGCGGCTTCGAGCTGCATCGCGATCTAGCGCCAGGGGAGGCGCTGTTTGTTGATATGGACGGTAACCTGCATACCCAGGTCTGCGCCGAGGCGCCAAAGCTGGTGTCGTGCATTTTCGAGCACGTCTACCTGGCACGGCCCGATTCGATTCTCGACGGCGCTTATGTTTATGGCACCCGCATGCAGATGGGGCGAAAACTGGCCGACCGGATCAAGAATGAATGGCCGGACCATGACATCGATGTGGTGATTCCGATTCCCGATACTTCGCGCACTTCTGCGCTGGAAATGGCTCAGCATCTAGGTGTGACCTATCGCGAAGGCTTCATCAAGAACCGCTATATTGGCCGTACCTTCATCATGCCCGGGCAGACTCAGCGCAAGAAGTCGGTGCGTCAGAAGCTCAACGCTATCGGTGCCGAGTTCAAGGGTAAGAATGTACTGCTGGTGGACGACTCAGTAGTGCGCGGTACCACCTGCCGCCAGATCATTGAAATGGCCCGTGATGCCGGCGCCAACAAAGTCTATTTTGCTTCGGCAGCGCCACCGGTTCGCTACCCCAATGTTTATGGCATTGATATGCCGGTGGCCAGCGAGTTGATTGCCCATGGCCGTACCGAGGCTGAAGTCGGTGAGCTGATCGGTGCTGACCGCATGGTCTATCAGGACCTTGAGGACCTCAAGGATGCCTGTCGCGAGGTCAACCCAGCCCTGGATGAATTCGATTGCTCGGTATTTGACGGCCACTACGTCACCGGAGATATCGATGCTGCTTATCTGGCCAACCTTGAGGCGCAGCGCAACGAGGCTTCCAAACTGACCAATGTGGGTGATCATGCACTGGTTGGTATGCATAACCAGGATGATGAACTGGCCGATTAGGAGATCCCATGCGGGACGACACTATTGATAATCAGGGGTTTGGATCCTCCACCCTGGCCATTCGCGCGGGGCAGCAGCGCACCAGTGAGCAGGAGCACAGCGAGCCGATTTTCACCACCTCGAGCTTCGTCTATGCCAGTGCGGAGGAGGCCGAGCGCAAGTTTAGCGGCGAGGAGCCGGGCAATATCTATTCGCGCTTCAGCAACCCGACGGTGCACACCTTTGAGCGTCGTCTGGCTGCGCTTGAAGGCGGCGAGCGCTGTGTGGCCACCAGCTCGGGCATGGCCGCCATCCTGTCGGTGGCGCTGGCAGTGCTGGAGGCCGGCGACGAGATCCTGGCGTCACGCTCGCTGTTTGGATCGACCATCAGTCTGTTCGACAAGTATCTGGGCAAGTTCGGCATCACCACGCGCTATGTGGAACTGTCGGATCTGAGCGCCTGGGAAGCGGCAATGACAGCGCGCACGCGGCTGCTGTTTGCCGAGACACCTTCGAACCCCGGCTCGGAAATCGTCGATATCAAGGGGCTTGCAGCTATTGCCCATCGCCATGATGCGCTGCTGGCCATCGATAACTGCTTTCTGACCCCGGCCCTGCAGCGCCCACTGTCGCTGGGTGCTGATCTGGTGGTGCACTCGGCGACCAAGTATCTGGATGGGCAGGGGCGCGGCATTGGTGGTGCTGTCGTGGGTAACGATACCCTGCTGGAGGAAGTCTTTGGTGTGGTGCGCACCTGCGGACCCTGCTTGAGCCCTTTCAATGCCTGGATATTCACCAAGGGGCTGGAAACCCTGGCGCTGCGGATGCGCGCTCAGAGTGACAGTGCGTTGCGCCTGGCCGAGTGGTTGGAAGCGCATCCGGCGGTCAACCGGGTGCACTACAGTGGTCTGTCTAGCCATCCCCAGCACGAGCTTGCTGCTCGGCAGCAGGACGGTTTTGGCGCTGTGGTGGGTGTCGAGGTGAGCGGTGGGCGACAGGGCGCTTGGTCAGTGATCAATGCCACTCGGATGTTGTCGATTACCGGTAATCTCGGGGACACGAAAACCACTATCACTCATCCAGCGACCACGACCCACGGGCGACTCTCAGATGAGCAGAAAGCCATTGCCGGAATTACCGAGGGCCTGATCCGCATTGCGGTGGGGCTTGAGGACTTGAGTGACATTCAGGCTGATCTGGCCACTGGCCTCGATGCGTTATAGTTTTTGCCATCCCTGGTTGAGGTGAGCAGGAAATATCTTGAGCCGTCATCACAGCATGCCTTCGCTGGCCAAAAAGCTATGGCAGCTGACATGGCCGATGGCAATCGGCGCCTTGTCGCTTCTGGGCTTTCAGCTGGTGGACAGTGCTTTCATTGCGCGTCTAGGTACCGCAGAACTGGCGGCCCAGTCGTTTACTTTCCCTGTCTCATTTCTGATGATTGGTATCCAGGTGGGTATGGGAATCGCCATAGCCGCTCTGGTGTCGCGTGCGCTGGGAAGCGGTGACGAAGAGCGATCGCGGCGACTGGGTAGCTTGGTGTTGATCGCGGGCAGTCTTGTTATCGCGGTGCTGGCGCTGGGTTTGTGGTTGGCTCAGATACAGATTTTTCCTGCGCTGGGCGCCGGGCCGGATAGCTTGGCGCTAATCCGTGTCTATTGGGCGCCCCAGTTGGTTGCCGCCTGGGTAGGGGCCCTGTTGTATTTTGGCTACAGTGTGTTTCGAGCGCATGGCAACACCCGCTTGCCCGGAGCACTGATGGTCATGACCAGTCTGCTCAACTTGGTACTTGATCCTCTGCTGATTTTTGGCATTGGCGATCAGCCAGCTGATGCCACCGCTTGCCGCCATGCTGGCAATTTCGGTAGTGGCAACGCTTGGTGAAAGTCAGGTGGCGGCCTGGGGCTTGGCCAGTCGTCTCGAGAACCTGGCGCTAATGGTGGTGCTGGCCATGACCATGTCGCTGCCGCCCTGGCTGGGGCGCTGTTATGGCGCAGGTGACTGGCCACAGGTTCGTCGGCTGTTACGGCTGGCGCTGAGCGTGGTCATCGCTTGGCAGGCGTTATTGGGCATTACGCTGGCGTTTGCGGCGCCCTGGGTTGCCGGTGCGCTGTCAGGTAACCCCGAGGTGCGTGGTGAACTGGCGGTGCTTATGCGTTGGTTGCTGCCCAGCTATGCCGCCCTCGGCGTGTGCATGCTGGTCGTGTCTGCGGGGAATGCGTTGGGCTGGCCGCTGCGAGCCATGCTGATGTCGGGTGCCCGGTTGTTCGTCTGCTATTTGCCGTGTCTATGGGCTGGCGCTTACCTTGGCGGACTGCACGGACTTGCAGCTGGGGCAGCGCTGGGTAATGTGCTGGCGGGGCTGGTGGCCTGGTGGCTGCTGCGCAGGGTGCTAGCGAGGCCGAGCCGACAGTCAACAGTACTTGCGGACAGTGCCAGCCGCCAGTGACTGAGGCCGTTGGGTGGTTAATGCATGAAAAAAAGCCTTGCCGGACAATCTGGCAAGGCTTTTTTGCGTCACACATCAGTTAATCATCAGTCAATCATTGGTGCAGCTCTCTGTGGTTCAGTCTGTCGCTGTTCCTGCCAGGCAAAGAATACGAACAACACTGCCATGCCCAGATAGCCAAGGCTGAAGTCCTGGGCGGCGTTAATGCCGAGACTGGGTGCGTGCATCAGGCCGACAAACGAGAATACGGCGGCGATAATGGCGAAAATTGCGGCTTTGCGGAACTCTCGGTCAATCACCGATACGCTAATTGCACCAAGGAAGATGGCCATGAACATTGCCCCCTGGCCCATGTTAACGATGCCGCCTGAGATGTCAGCCACTACGTCACCGGCGCCGCGATTGAAGCGTGTCATCAGGTAGTTGGCGAAGTAGGGCAGCATGGCTAAAGCCACTGCCGGATAGTAGCGCTGCTCGTTGGTCTGGAAGGCTGTGGCAATCATCGAGATGCCGACAAATACCAGGATTGGCGCCACCACTGCCACTGGGATAATTGCCGCCAGCATGGCGATCAGTCCGAACATGGTAGCCAGCCCATACACAGCGCCGTTGAGAATGCTGTAGCCGCGCCCCGCGCCCATCCATTTGGCGCCGACGGTGGCGATATACACTGTGGTAGGGAAGGCACCGCCAAACAGCGCGCCGAGCATGGTGCCTACACCGTCCACCGCCTGGCACTCGCGCACGTCATAGGCATCGCCGGAGGCTGCCATGGCTTCGACGTTATTCATGGTTTCAATGGCGTTATACAGTGTGATCGGCAGCACCACGGTAAGAATGGCCAGCATGCTGGTAAACAGCAACCCCAGACCATCAAACCAGGCCAGGTTGGGCAGCAGCGGATAGAAGCCGAGATGGTTGAAGGCGTCACTGAAACGGGCACTGTCGGCATCGCCAATCAGGTAGGCTAAGGCGGTGCCGATAATGATGGCAAACAGTGAGGTTGGCAGCCGGAACGGCATGCTCACCCGGGCTAGTAAGCCCACCAGGATGATGGCCAGCACCAGCAGGCCGATAATTGGCATCTCCAGGCTCTTGAACAGCATTTCGCCAGCGATGAAGGTGAGCGCCACACCGGCCACTGCACCGAGCATGGCAGCGCGAGGCAGGTGACGCTGTGCCCAGCGTCCCACTAGACTGATCATTACCTGGATGGCACCGCTCATAAAGCTGGCCGCAACGGCGATCTTCCAAGCCAGCTCGACATCACCGGTGAGCTGTTTGGCTGGTAGCAGAACGCCGAACAGAAACACAAACATCACCGGTGTCGAAATGCCGTAGGACAGCGCCGTGACATCGGTGCGCTGTTCGCGCCGGGCCAGTCGCGCCGCACTCCAGGCATAATAGAAGTTGCCCGCCATGACCGCGACGGCGGCGCCGGGGAGCACCTGGCCGAAAACAATATCAGCTGGGAAGCCCATGCCGAGCATGGTCAGGGCGATGATAACGAAGTTGGCAATATTGTTCTGGAACAGCGCAAAGAAGGCGTCGGTGTCTTCCTTCTTATACCAAGGGTAGTGAATAGGGGGAGTCGTCATGGAGAAGCCTCTTAATTTTTGAGTTTTTGGCATAAGGCCTCAAGCCAGTCTGATATGAGGTTGACTGCTTGGTCAAGCTTGGCCATTCCACGAGCGCCTCACGACGCTCAGGGCCTTGGAGACAACAGACAAAAGAGTCTGGAGTCAGGGGAATAGTCTATCGGTAAAAGAAACGCCCGGGCAGAATCCGGGCGTTATTGGATGTGGCGCTCCCAACTAGCAGACAGCGGCCACTGCCTTTGCCAGGTAGGGCAAATTCTCGCTGGAGAAACCGGCCACGTTGGCGCGTCCTGAGCGCACCATGTAAATGCCGAATTCATCGCGCAGGCGGTCTACTTGTTCCGGGCTCAGGCCGGTGTAGGAGAACATGCCTTGCTGCTCGGCTATATGGGCAAAGCGTGCATCTAGGCCGTAGGGTTTCAGAGCGTCAACAAAGTCGCGGCGCAGTGTGTTGATGCGATCGCGCATTTCCGTCAGTTCGTCGCGCCAGACTTTCTCCAACTCTGGCGTGTGAAGAATCGTGGAGACAATAGCACTGCCATGGGCAGGCGGGTTGGAGTAGTTCTCACGGGCTACGATGGCGACCTGTGAGCGCACATTCTCCATCTGCTCTTCGTTCCTGGCCACCATGATCAGGCAGCCGGTGCGCTCGCAATAGATGCCAAAGTTCTTAGAGCACGAACTGGTGATGATCACCTCGTCGAGGTTCTCTGCTAGCAGGCGTACCGCATAGGCGTCTTCATCTAGGCCCTGGCCAAAGCCCTGGTAGGCAAAGTCGACCAGTGGCAGCAGCTGGCGCTCGCGCAGCACCTCAAGTACCTGCTGCCACTGCTCGCGGGACAGGTCGAAGCCAGTGGGGTTATGGCAGCAAGCGTGCAGTACGACCACATCGCCTTGGGGAATCTGCTTCAGCGCATTTAGCATGCCGTCGAAGTCGAGGCGGTTGTCGGCGTCTACATAGGGATACTTGTGCAGTGCTATGCCGGCAGCAGTAAAGATACCGTGGTGGTTAGGCCAGGTGGGATCGCTGACCCAGATGCCTTTGCCCGGTAGTTGGGCAGCAATGAAATCTGCCGCCAGACGCAGAGCGCCAGTACCGCCAGGGGACTGGGTAGCGCTGGCACGTTTGGCCTCAAGTACCGCAGAGCCTTCGCCCATTACCATTGACAGTACAGCCTCACCATATTGAGGAGCACCGTGGGAACCGATGTAGGTCTTGGTGGTTTCGCTCTTGAGCAGCTGTTCTTCCGCCTGCTTCACAGCACGCATGACCGGCGTGTCGCCGTGAGCATCGCGGTAGACGCCAACGCCAAGGTCGACTTTGTTGGGATTGGTATCGTTTTTGAAAGCTTCGATGAGTCCGAGAATCGCATCCCCGGGAACCCGCTCAATCTGTTCGAACATGTCAGGTGGCTACCTCGTCGGTTCTGGCGGCAAGTATGAAATCGTTATGGTGCAGGCCTTTTATCCTGTGCGACCACCAGGTCACAGTAACTTTGCCCCATTCAGTGAGCAGGACCGGGTGGTGACCGGCATCCTCGGCCAGCGTGCTGACCCTGTTGGTGAAGGCCAACGCCTGGTGGAAGTTACGGAACTCAAAGCTACGCTGCAGTTTCATGATGCCATCGTGCTCGATGATCTGCCACTCAGGGATCTGGCTTTGCAGCTCGCCACACTGACGGGCATCAAGGGGTGAGGCATCAATGCTGCAGGCTTGGCAGGTTTGTTGTAATAGCGGGTCCATGACGACCTCCTTCTCGTAGCGGCTTTTCAGCCAAGAGCCCTGTGCTGCGTGCTCCGATGCTCTGTTCAGTGATGCAATCCTGTTAAGTGAATTGCTGGCCGGAGCCCCAACAGACAGGTACGATCAAAGTACCCATTGATTTATTCACGTTATCAAGGAAAGCGGCCATGCAGCGAATCGGTGTGACCAGTGCCAGCATTATCGGGGGCTGTCTGCTGCTGGGGCTGGTTGCCTTGGGTTATCAGCTAGGGAGTGCAGCGGTTGAGTTCACACAGATGGACCGCGCGGTAACGGTAAAGGGGTTGTCGGAGCGTGAATATCCTGCAGATATCGTGATCTGGCCGATCAAATTCACTGAAGCTGGCAACAACCTGGAGGAACTCTATGCTGACCTGGATCGCAGTACTGGGATGATCCGTAGCTTCCTTGAGTCCCGGGGCATACCCAGTGATGACATTGGCACCAACGCACCGGCCATCACTGACCGTTCTGCCCAGCCATATTCCAGTGGAGATGAGGGACAGTTCCGCTACACGGCATCCCAGACCGTCACGGTATATTCTGACGAGGTGGACAAGGTGCGCGAACTGATGCCCGCGCTATCGACGTTGGGCAAACAGGGCATCGTTTTCACTGGCGGTGGTTATGATGCCCAAGTGGAATATCTGTTCACCCGGCTCAATGACGTCAAGCCCGACATGATTGAGGAAGCCACTCGTAAGGCACGCGAAGTCGCCAAAAAGTTTGCGGAAGACTCTGACAGTCGACTGGGCAAGATTCGCAGTGCTTCACAGGGCCAATTCAGCATTTCGCCGCGTGATACCAACAACCCTCAGATCAAACAGGTGCGGGTGGTGTCTACGGTAGAGTACTACCTTGCCGATTAAGACCTTGTGGATTATGACGCTCGCCGATTGAGACGTTCCGCTGGCTGTGTCAGGCTCAGCATTTTTTATGCCATCTGAAAACATTCTGGAGAGCCGGACAATGCGTGTCGTTCACGTCAACGAGCATGATCAGCGCGAGGCGTGCTTGGCTCGGCTGTGCGCCGAAGCCTTTGGCACACAGGCGGGGCTGACACCGTTGCTACGTTTTGCAGGAGTGACGGGGGTGCTCTTCGAACAGCAGGCTGCTCGCGTGCTGGCACTGGTTGATAAAGATTCTCGGCCCGTAGCGCTGATACTGCTGGTGCTGGATCAGGCCGGGAAGGGAATGACGCCTGTGCTCAAGGCCGACCTTGAACATAGTCCTGCGTTAGAGCCGGGACTGTGGCTCATCCGCGAGCTTGCCGGACACGCACCGCTGCGCGTTGATGCTGCCACCCCGGCCGATGAGCAGCGCTATCGTGGTGTCGGTATCACACGCTGGTTCGATGGCGCGCAAGGCGAGCGTATCGGGCTCAGTGGCCAGCACCCGGCTACCAGCGCCAGTGAAATCCTGTCGCCGCTGCGTGTTGACGATGAGGCTATTGCCCAGAGTTTTAAGCAAGACCGCCAGCTGTTTGAGACCTACAAGCAGCGCTTTGTGGATGCGTTGGCGCGCTTTCCGGCAAGGCTCTGAGGGCCTGCCGCTGGATCCAGCTAGCGTTGGTTGTTTGACTGTCTCACTACCCTGAGCATTTCACTTGAGGTGTTTTTATTATGTCCAAGCGTATTCAGCTTTCGCGTACCGGTGGTCCTGAGGTTCTCGAACTTGTGGAGGTGAGCCCAGTTGATCCCGCCCCCGGCGAGGTGCGCGTCAAGAATAAGGCCATCGGCCTGAATTTTATCGATATCTATGTGCGGACCGGCCTGTATCCCGTGCCGTCATTACCCTCGGGGCTTGGCAGCGAAGGCGCCGGGGTGGTCGATGCGGTGGGTGAGGGCGTGACACATCTGCGCGAGGGTGATCGGGTGGCCTATGCCCAAGGGCCCCAGGGTGCCTATGCGGAATACCACAATTTGCCGGCTGACAAGCTGGTGTTGTTGCCGGATACGGTGAGTTTTGAGACGGCGGCGGCCTGCATGCTGAAAGGCTTGACCACGCAGTATCTGCTGCGCCAGACCTACCCGCTCCAGGGCGGCGAGACCATTCTGTGGCATGCCGCTGCTGGTGGCGTTGGCTCGATTGCCTGCCAATGGGCGAAGGCGTTGGGTGTGCGGCTGATCGGCACCGTCAGTTCCCGAGAAAAAGCCGAGCTGGCGCGCCGCAACGGTGCTGCGGAGATTATCGATTACAGCCGTGAAAATGTGGTTGAACGGGTGCGTGAGCTCACCGGTGGCGCCATGTGTGACGTGGTCTACGACTCCGTGGGTAAGGACACCTGGGAGACGTCTCTGGACTGCCTTAAGCCGCGCAGCTTGATGGTCAGCTTTGGTAACGCTTCTGGTGCGGTGGAGGGCGTTAACTTGGGCATTCTGAACCAGAAGGGCTCGCTGTTTGTCACCCGGCCCAGTCTCAACGGCTACGCCGATACGCGTGAGCGACTGGAAAGCATGGCCAGTGACCTGTTTGCGATGCTCGATAGCGGCAAGGTGACGGTTGATATTGCCCAGCGCTATTCACTGGCTGA
>NZ_JBQDJZ010000017.1:0-23973 GCF_052095765.1 Halomonas sp. | reverse complement strand
CCATCCTCCTGCCCTAACCAGGAAGCGCCTCATGGCCCAGCCAGTAAACACATCTGACCGGCCCCGCCGGGGAGGTCGTGTGATATTAGTGATGGCAGTACTGGTGCTGCTGGTTGCCTGGGGAAGCATGAGTTACTGGCAGCGTCACAAGCCGCTGCACGAGGGCGTTGGTGTGGCCTGGCCGGTGCGGCATGTCAGTGATGTACAGTTGCTGATTGATGAAACCTGGTACGACGCCCAGGGACAGCAGCATCGCCAGCAGGCGATTTTCGATGAGCTGCTGGCCATGATAGGTCAGGCTCGGAAGCTCATCGTGTTAGACATGTTCCTGTTCAACGACTTTGCCGGTAATGCCGATGAACAGGGCATGCGTCATCTGTCCGGCGAGCTGAGCGATGCGTTGGTCGCGCAGAAGCGTCAGCATCCTGACATGGTCGTCAGGGTGATCACAGACCCGATCAATACGCTCTATGGCGCTCTGATGCCCGAGCATCTTGAGCGCCTAAATCAGGCCGACATTGAACTGGTCATTACTGACCTTGACGAGCTGCGCGCCTCCAACCCTCTGTGGTCCGGCCTATGGCACCTGGGACTGAACCGGCTGGGAAATAGCAGGCAAGGTGGTTGGCTGCCTAATCCGTTAGGGCGCGGGAAGATCACACTGCGCAGCTACCTGGCCCTGGCCAATTTCCGTGCCAATCACCGCAAGACGCTGGTGGTGGACCAGGCCAGCGACTGGGGCGGGCTGGTGACCAGCGCTAACCCCCACGATGCCAGCAGCCATCATGGCAACGTGGCGGTTCGCTTTCAGGGGCCGGCAGCGTTGGATCTGTTGGCCTCTGAGCGTGCTGTTGCTGGTTGGTCGAAAAGCGCAAAAGCGCGATTCGACGAACAGTGGCCAGCCGCATCGGCTGCCAGTGAACGACACAGGGTAGCTCCTGAAACCCGGCAGGAAGTCGACCAGCCCAGTCTGCGCATCCTGACCGAAGCGGCAGTTCGTGATGCATTGCTGAGCCGTATTGATCGCGCTGGTCCCGGCGACCGCTTGGATATGGCCGTGTTTTATCTTTCCCACCGCGGTGTGATTGAGGCACTCAAGGACGCCAGTGCCAGAGGCGTGGCCGTCCGAATACTGCTGGACCCAAACCAGAACGCCTTTGGCATGCAGAAAGGTGGTATTCCTAATCGCCCGGTCGCCGCAGAGCTAGCAGATGCGGGCATTGAGGTGCGCTGGTGCCTGACCCGCGGCGAGCAGTGCCACAGCAAGCTGATGCTGTATCGTGAGGCAGCGGCTTTTGACGCCATGCCATCCGGCGCTGACCCGGCTCAGGCTCAAGCCGTGGTGATTCTGGGGTCGGCCAATTTCACCCGGCGCAATCTGGATAACCTCAATCTGGAAACCAGCGTGGAGCTGGTAGGCAATCAGCTGACCCCGGCCATTGATCAGGCCACCGAGCTGTTCGAGCGGCGTTGGCTGTCCAGCGATACGCGCCGCACCAGTCTGCCTCTCTCTGCTTCCGAAGGCAGCAGCTGGTGGTCGCGTTGGCGCTATCGGCTCATGGAGGCCACAGGTCTGTCCACTTTTTAGGTGAAGCATTTAGCGATAAAACGTTTCAATGACGAACCTTGGGCCCATGCCGATGGTCGTAGTGGGAAATCTTATATGGATACTTTTTATGCTTGATTCGATTCAGCAGTTTTTTCAGCAGGCTTTCAGTGACTCGACTGCATCTCGCTCAAGCCAGGCAGACATGTCACTGGAGCTGGCGGCGGCGGCTTTGCTGTGCGAAGTGATGCGCGCGGACTATCGTCGGGACGATGCCGAGATTGCGTCGTTGCGGGATACGCTCCGGGAGCGATACAGGCTGTCCGAGCTGGCCGTTGAAGACTTGATACGATTGGCTCAGCAGAAGGTTGAGGATTCCGTCGATCACTATCAGTTTGTCTCGCTGCTTAACGACCACTATACCCAGGAGGAGAGGTTTACCCTGGTGGTGTCTATGTGGCGTCTGGCCTATGCCGATGGCGAGCTGGACCCGCTGGAGGAACACCGTATTCGCCGCATCGCTGAGCTTCTGTACCTTAGCCACAGCGACTTTATCCGTGCCAAGCTGCAGGTTCTCAATGAACGCGACTCTGCCTAGCCACATACCAAGTCCAGGCCTAGCTTGGTGATGTGGGGGGTGTCATCAATTTTCGTGAGTCCTGATACCATGGAATACCGAGCTTGACGTTGCGCTCAAGCTCAGCAATTACTTGCGCGCCCAGCAGCAGGATAACTGCGCCAATTTCAAGAGATAGCAGTAGGACAATCAGAGTAGCAAGTGAGCCATATACGGCATTCACGTAAGACAGATTGGCAAAATAGAGCACCAACAACAGTCTCACCCCCTCCCACAGCAGCGCTGCCACAAACCCACCAACCAGCGCGCGGCGCAGGGCGATGCGCTCTACCGGCATGACCTTGTAGATGGCACTGAACAGCAGAAAGACACCAACAAAGCTAGCCAGGTTGAGTATTGTTCCTGACAGACTGGCCAAAGGCAGCTCGTGGCCCAGAAATACCACCCACAACGTATTGATACCAGTGAACAGACTGACCGCCAGCGCCAGTGCCATCAGACCGACACCCAGTACGACCATGAATGCATAGGGCATCAGTGCTGATATCCAGACGGAGCGTTTAAGCTCGGTGCTTGATGAGCGAAAGATGATAGCCAGTGCGTCTTCGAGGTTTCGGAAGGCAAAAGAGCTGAAAATCAGCAGCACGGGAATACCCAAAGCGCCAATGGCCTCTTTGGAATCAATTAGCGACCGGACGGCCTGCAAAACAACCTCGGCGTGTGCTGGCGCCAGGTGGTTAAGTTGAACGGTAAGCACCGTGAACAGCTGGCGCTGATCGACGACGCCCGCCAGCAGAACGATCAGCAACGCAAACAGCGGTACGATGGAAAGCAGTATGTTGTATCCAACCCCGCCGGCCAGCAGTATGCCCCGGTTGTTCATGAAAGCACCCAGAACACGCCACATAAAATGGAGTGTCAGGGGAGCCAGGTGGAGTAAACGGGGTACTAAGGGAGGCAAATCAACACGCCTTGCGATTGGCTGCACATGAAAAATGTTGCGACGGATTGTGCATGATAGGCTGTAATTGCCCCCAAGCGTCAATGCAAAGTGTCGAATACCGTCTTTACCAAGCAATAACTACATCACAAAGAGATCACAAAGCGGCGAATTTCCGTTATCGTCAGGCAGTGTATGCTAGAAACATGACGGTCCGTGAAATGGGTCGACGATATAAGAAAACAGGAGATCAACCTAATGGCCGATAGCTCGATGCGAGAACTCTTCAAGGACAATCGTGTTAAGGGAATGGGCGGCATCACTGTCGCTGCGGTTGTCTGGGCGGTGATTGCCCAGTCCAGTGTCAGCACCGATAACGAGGCGCGCAAGGCGCTACAGTCGCGCCTGGAGTCAGTCCAGTCTGAGCGTCAGGCAATGAGTAGCCGTTTGGCAGAGCTTGAAAGCGCCCAGGTCAATATCGATTCGCTTGAAAGCGATATCCGCGATCTGGAGCAAAAGCGTGATGAAGCGCAGACCAGACTGGAGGAGATGAACGCTAAAACGGGTCAGATTGAGAGCGACGTCAAGGAAGCCCAGCAGCGTCTGGATGCGGTAAGCGGCGAAGCAGATGCTGCTGAAGCGCTCTTGGCGGATGCCAAGTCAGCGCTTGAAACAGCAAAGCAGCAGGCAGAAGAAGCCAAGCAGTCTGAAGCTGAGGCCGAGGACAGGCAGAAAGCTGCTGAGCAGGCCCGTAAGGAAGCAGAAGATGCCAGCCAACAGGCAGAGCAGGCCCGCGACGAGGCAGAGCAGCAGCGTAAAGCGCTGGAGCAGGAGGTTGCCAGTGCCAAAGCTGCCCTGGAAGACGTTCAGGCTGAAAAGAAAGAAGCACAAGACGCCCTGGCCAAGCTTGAAGATCAGCGTGAGCAAGCACGTGAAGTACTCAGTAATCTTGAGGAAAGCATTTCCAGTGGCCGTGAGACGCTGAGTGGGCTGGATGCCTCCATTGACAGCCGCCAGACAACACTTGGCAGCTTGCAGCAGCAGCTCGACAGCTGGCGTCAGGAGCTGGATCAGCTTGACCAGAAAGTCGGCGGGAGCAGTAAGGCCTCTGCACCAGAAAAGCAAGAAGACACTACTGATAAGCCTGAGGCTAATGCAAAAGCTGAAATCGAAGCCAAGTCTGACGAAACAGCTGGAGCCAACGTAGACGCCGATCAAGACAAGGCGGCTGATGAGTCCGAAGCCAAGTCTGATGATGCCGCTGAAACCAGTGCAGCCGACGATGCAAAAGCCGGTGATGCCAAGGCAGCAGACTCAAAGGAATCCAGTGATGCTGTTGTAGAGTTCGAGAAGCCGGAGGAACCAGCCAAGGCCGGAGCCGCAGACACGCCCGAAGCTGATGACAGCAAGGAAGCGGATAGCAGCAGTTCTGATGTGGACGTTGATACAGACGCCGATGCTGATGCTGAAAAAGAGCAGCAAGCCGAGCTGCAGAGTGCCTGACTCTGCCCATTTATCCGGCTGTATTGCATTAAGCGCCTCTCCCTGGAGAGGCGTTTTTATTCAGTGCTAAAGCACCGCCACAACCCCCATTCTCGGCCTGAGCTATCGCTCTTAGTCAGGTCAGGCGGTTATACTGTCCTACATAACTGGACTGTTTAGTAAAAGTATAGTGCCAGTAGCCATTTCCCCCATTATCAAGGAGTTCAACTGTGGTCAAAGGGGTCAAGCACATTGTAGCTGTGGCATCCGGCAAGGGCGGCGTAGGCAAGTCTACTGTTTCTGCCAATCTGGCACTTGCCATGGCAGCAGAAGGTTACCGGGTTGGCGTTCTGGATGCCGATATTCACGGACCCAGCCAGGCGCGGATGCTGGGCGTTAAGGAGGGCATCCGCCCAAGCCAGGGAACAGCTGAGAACAGCATGCTGCCAATCGAAGCCCATGGCCTTCAGGCGATGTCGATTGCGTTCATGATCGATACCCGTGAGCCGATGGTGTGGCGAGGCCCGATGGTAGCTGGCGCCTTTCAGCAGATGCTGGATCAGACGGAGTGGCAGGACCTGGACGTGCTATTTATCGACATGCCACCGGGTACCGGCGACATCCAGCTGACCCTGGCCCAGAAGGTACCGGTCAGCGGAGCGGTGATTGTGACGACTCCCCAGGATATTGCCCTCCTTGATGCACGCAAGGGCATCGAGATGTTCCGCAAGGTCAACGTACCGGTGTTTGGCGTGGTCGAGAACATGAGTCTGCACGTCTGTTCCAGCTGTGGTCACAGTGAGCCTATCTTTGGCGAGGGCGGAGGTGAATTGATCGCAAGCGAATATGATACGCAGGTACTGGGTCGTCTTCCGCTGACGCTGTCGATCCGCGAGCAGGCTGATGGTGGCAAGCCAAGCGTGATTGCCGA
The DNA here is from genome assembly GCF_052095765.1 of Halomonas sp. Classification (GTDB taxonomy): domain Bacteria; phylum Pseudomonadota; class Gammaproteobacteria; order Pseudomonadales; family Halomonadaceae; genus Halomonas. Next base: position 18,497 of record NZ_JBQDJZ010000017.1, on the reverse strand, counting down.
CCCGGACGGTGACGTTGCCAAGACGTTTCGCGAGATCGCCCGCAAGGTCGCCGACCAGCTAGCCGTAAGCCGCAATGACGGGCCGAGCATCTCGTTCAGCGAGTGATTGCTGAGGATCAGCTTCACAGGTAAACAGGCTCTGGTGTTCAGCCCAGATCAGTTCATTTATGCACGATTTTTCAGGATAAATCATGAGCATTAAATCCGACCACTGGATTCGCCGCATGGCCGAGCAGCACCAAATGATCGCACCTTTCGAGCATGATCAGGTGCGCTATCAGGGCGACCAGCGGGTGATTTCCTACGGCACCTCAAGCTACGGTTATGATGTGCGCTGTGCCGACGAATTTAAGGTGTTTACCAATATCCACTCGGCAGTGGTTGATCCCAAGGCGTTTGACGAAAAGAGCTTTGTTGATGTACAGGGCGATGTTTGCGTGATTCCACCAAACTCTTTCGTTCTGGCGCGGACAGTTGAGTACTTCCGCATACCGCGCAGTGTGCTGACGATCTGCTTGGGAAAGTCGACTTATGCCCGCTGCGGCATCATCGTTAACGTCACCCCTCTAGAGCCTGAGTGGGAAGGGCACGTGACGCTAGAGTTTTCCAATACCACCAATCTGCCAGCCAAGATCTACGCCAACGAAGGCGTGGCCCAGATGCTGTTTTTTGAGTCTGACGAGGTGTGTGACGTTTCCTACAAGGACCGTAACGGTAAGTACATGGGACAGCGCGGTGTGACCCTGCCCCAGGCCTGATATTTGGCAGAAAGCGGCTGGCCTATGCAGGCGGTCAGCTGGACCCGCTGGAAGAATACCGTACTGCTGATCTTTTGTACCTGAGTCGCAGTAATTGTATCCGGGCTAGGCTACTAGCGGCTGCAAAGAGCGTGACTCTGAGTAACTCAGGCTCCGGTTAGCACAAGCCCAAACTAGCTCAAAGGTTAGCTTGATGATGTGGTGGTCTTTGTCGCCATTTTGTGCGCGTTCTGATGCCAGGGAATACCCAGCTTGACGTTGCGTTCAAGCTCAGCAATTACCTGAGCACCCAGCAATAGGATAGCAGTGCCAACCTTAAGCGAAAACAGCAGTACAATTATGGTAGCCAGTGAACTGTATAGGGTGTTGACGTAAGACAAGTGGGCAAAGTAGAAAACCAGCAATAGCCTTACGCCTTCCCATAGCAGTGCCGCCATAAAGCCGCCGATCAGAGCACGGCGCAGAGCGACTTTCTCTACCGGCATGATCTTGTAGATGGCACTGAACAGCAGGAAGACGCCAACAAAACTGGCCAGGTTGAGCATGGCACCAGACAGGCTGGCCAGTGGCAGTTCGTGCCCATGAATTAGCACCCATAACATGTTGATATGACTTAACAGGCTGACAGTCAGCGCCAGGGCCATCAGGCTAATACCCAGCACAGCTATGAAGGCGTAGGGCATCAGGGCGGACTTCCAGGCAGAGCGTTTAAGCTCGGTGCCTGATGAGCGAAAGATGATAACCAGCGCACCTTCAAGGTTGCGAAAGGCTAAAGAGCTGAAAACCAGTAGCACGGGAATCCCCAGGGTGCCGATGGCATGCCTGGAATCAATTAGCGAATGAACGGCTTGCAGAACAACTTCGGCGTGTGCAGACGTCAGGTGGTTAAGCTGAGTGGAAATTACGGTGAACAGCTGGCGCTCATCGACGATGCCTGCCAGCACCACCATCAGCAAGGCTAGCAGCGGTATGGTGGAAAGCAGAATGTTGTAGCCAACTCCGCCGGCCAGCAGAATGCCTTGGCTGTTCATGAAAGCAACGATAACACGCCACATAAAGTGGAGTGTTAGAGAGGCCATCTGGAATAAACGGGGCAGTAAAGGGGGCAAGTCAACACGCCTTGTAACGGTTTGCAAGTGAAGAAATATTGTATTGAGTTGCGCATGATAAGCCGTAACTGTCATCAAGCGTTAATTCAGCGTGCCAGATGGCGACTAGATGTGCTCCAGTTGGAGCGGGCGCCCCGATACGTCTCATATAGCCGCCAGCGCCTGGGGTGCTGTAATTCTGAACCTTCTTTTCGTTCAGCTACCCTCATCCAGCTCTTCGGCGGCGTCTTCATGAGAAAGTCGCATGCCGATGGAGGGGAGTGTGACGCCATCAATGGTGGCGTGGTCACCGACGAGCCTTACACGGCCTTCTAGCAGCCAGCGCACCGCGATGGGGAAGATAAGGTGTTCCCTGTCGAGTACGCGGGCCTTGAGGCTGTCTTCATTGTCATCAACACTGACATTAACTACGGCCTGGATGATGCTCGGTCCGCCGTCGAGCTCCTCGGTGACAAAGTGCACGCTGCAGCCGTGTTCTGCCACGCCGTCAGCAAGGGCGCGGGCGTGGGTATGCAGGCCTTGATAAGCTGGCAGCAATGAAGGATGGATATTGATCAGCCGCCCAAGAAAGCGCTGCACAAAGCGCGGCGTCAGAATGCGCATGAAACCGGCCAGCACTACAAGATCCGGCTCGTGGCGTTCAATCACTTTAATCAGGGCGCCATCAAAGGCATCCCGGTTGTCATACTCGCGATGCGGCAGCACCACGGCATCAATGCCTGCGTCACGGGCGCGCTGCAGCCCCATCGCCTCTGGCTGATTGGATATGACGGCCACTATCTCACCACCCAGTTCATCATGACTCTGAGCGTCGATCAGGGCTTGCAGGTTAGTGCCTCCACCAGATAGTAGTACCACTACCCGTCGCGGCTCGGTTTCTACCGCCTCTAAGTCGTTCTGGGTGGAAGTGTTATCCATGCCGGCGCTCATGGTGTCAGGTTCTCCAGTTGGACTTGGTGTGATGCCTCTTCGTTGTCGCCGCCCTGGCTATCGCCAGCAATGATTTCACCGATGCGGTAAACCGTCTCGCCCAGCGCCTGCAAGTGGGCGCGTGCTTCGTCGGCGCCATCGGCTGGAACCACCACTACCATGCCAATGCCGCAGTTGAGCACCCGGTGCATTTCGTGTTCATCCACATTGCCTTGCTGCTGCAGCCAGTCGAAAATGGCTGGGCGTTGCCAGCTGTTAGTATCAACACGCGCCACGGCGTCCTCAGGCAGCACACGGGGCAGGTTTTCAAGCAAGCCGCCGCCGGTAATGTGCGAGATGGCGTGAACCGGAATGTCGCTTTCGCGGATCAGCGAGAGCAGCGGTTTAACATAGATGCGGGTGGGTGCCATCAGTGCATTGCCCAACGAGCCTCCGTCAAAGGCCATATCCAGTGAGGCGCCGCTGACCTCAAGGATCTTGCGGATCAGAGAGTAGCCGTTGGAGTGTGGACCGGACGAGGCGATGCCCAGCAACACATCACCGACGGCCACTTTACTGCCGTCAAGGATCTCGCTTTTTTCGACCACCCCGACGCAGAATCCTGCCAGATCGTAGTCGCTGCCAGCATACATGCCTGGCATTTCTGCAGTTTCGCCGCCGACCAGTGCACAGCCGGCCTGGCGGCAGCCGTTACCAATACCCGTGACAACGTCCGCTGCCATGTCCACATCCAGCTTGCCCGTGGCATAGTAGTCGAGGAAAAGCAGCGGCTCGGCACCGGCGACCACCAGATCGTTGACGCACATGGCGACCAGATCAATGCCAATGGTGTCGTGCCTGGCAAGATCCATCGCTAGGCGTAATTTGGTGCCGACGCCATCGGTGCCGGTGACCAGCACTGGCTCACGGTAGCCGCCTGGCAGCTCGCACAGAGCACCAAAGCCGCCAAGTCCACCAAGTACTTCGGGGCGGGTAGTGCTCTTTGCTACCCCCTTAATGCGCTCAACCAGCGCATTTCCGGCATCGATATCGACGCCTGAGTCCTTGTAGCTGAGCGAGGAATGGCTGCGGTCGGTCATGGTGTGTCCTGTCTGAGCGTTGCAAACAATGTGGCGTCCAGACGTGTCGCTGTGCGTCACGCTGGGCAAGTTCGGGTGAGAATTGTAGCATTACAGTCAACGGCCCGCATCGCGTGCCGCCTATCACACAGGGAGTGAGATGATGCAGCGACAAGGCTGGGTGGCAATTGTACTGGGTGTGATCCTGTTGTGGTTCATGATCAGTATTGAGCCGGTACTCATGCCGTTTTTTGTCAGCATGGTATTGGCCTATCTTGGCGACCCGCTGGCCGATCACCTCGAGGACTGGGGGTTGTCCCGGCGTCTGGCGGTGACGCTTGTTTTCATGGTGCTAGCACTGTTGCTGGTGGCGGCGCTGGTGCTGGTCATTCCGATGCTTGGTCGTCAGCTGTCACAGCTGATTGAACTGGTGCCTGTCGCTTTTTCATGGGTGCAAAGTACGCTGCTGCCACGGATCCAGGAGTTGGGTGGTGTCGACCTCAGCCCCGATTTCCATAAATTGCGTCAGGCGGTGATGGGGAACCTCAAGGAAACCGGGTCGCTGGCGGCGACCTTGCTGTCCAAGGTTTCCAAGTCGGGACTGGTACTGGTGACTTGGCTTGGCAGTATTGCGCTGATTCCGGTGGTGACATTCTATCTGTTGCTGGACTGGGACCGGCTGATGGTCAAGCTGGTGGATCTTTTCCCCATGTCCTGGCGGCCAGTTGCCCAGCAGCTGGGGCGTGAGTGTGATGAGGTGCTGTCGGCGTTTTTACGTGGACAGTTGATTGTGATGCTGTGTCTCGGTGTGATTTACGCCATTGGCCTGACATTGTTTGGTATCAAGTTTGGTCTGCTGATCGGTTTGCTGTCGGGGCTTGCTAGTATCGTGCCGTACCTGGGCGTCATCGTGGGTATTTCAGTCGCCGGCCTGGTGGCATTTTTCCAGTTTGATAGTTGGCTGATGCTGCTGGCAGTGGCGGGTGTTTATGGTTTTGGACAGGCGGCCGAAAGCGTGGTGCTGCAGCCCAAGCTGCTCGGCGACAAGATAGGGCTACATCCGGTTGCGGTGATCTTTGCCGTGTTGGCGGGTGGTCAGCTGTTCGGGTTTACCGGTGTTTTGTTAGCACTGCCGGTGGCTGCCATGATCATGGTGGTAGTGCGTTATCTGCTGGACTACTACAAGCAGACACACCTATATCAGCATCCACCCGAGAACCGGAGTGGCAGCGGCATAGTTGGCGTAGGCGATAAGACGAGCGTCGACGGCGTGGATGCGCTGGCAAAAACCGGTGAGGAAAAATTATGAGTCGACCGGCGCCACCCGCTCAGCTTGCGCTGGGCGTAGGAGTGCGTGAGGAGGCGACCTTCAGCAATATGTATGCGGGGCCGAATGCCGCTCTGATCGAAAAGCTCGCCCATCAGCTTGATAACGACGGAGAACTTTTTGTCTACCTGTGGGGCAGCGAAGGCAGCGGCCGTAGCCACCTGTTGCAGGCCGCCTGCCATGAAGCCTCGGACCGTGATTGTCGCTCTCTCTATCTGCCGCTCAATGAGCTGGGTCACTTTCCGCCGCTGATGCTTGAGAATATCGAACGTCTGGATCTCGTTGCCATTGATGACCTGGAGGCTGTGGTAGGCCGCAGGCGCTGGGAGGAGGCGCTGTTCCATGCCTTTAACCGCTTGCGCGATAACGGCAAACGTCTGCTGGTGTCAGCCGCTGCGCCCCCGCGGCAGCTAAAGGTCCAGCTGCCTGATCTGGCCTCGCGGCTGAGTTGGGGAATGACTTTCCAGGTGCGCGGGCTGGACGATGAGCAGCGCCTTGCCGCCTTGCAGCTGCGGGCCAAGGGGCGAGGCATGCTGCTGAGTGACGATGTGGCCCGCTATATCCTGCACCGCGAACCGCGTCGGCTTGATGCATTGTTTGCCTGTCTTGAGACGCTGGACAGCGCCTCCCTGTCGGCCCAGCGGCGGCTGACGATTCCCTTCGTCAAGCAGACACTGGGCTGGTGAAGTGTTCGCTGAATCATGACAGGAAAGCCATGATACTCTTCAGGGGCTGAGCTGGACTTCTTTGCTTTCACCCTTGCCCAGGCTGACTTCCTTGATGGCGATACGGCGCTTGCTAGTGTTCGGGTCAATCAGGCTGCCTGACACATAGAAGTCGCCGCTGGGCAGATTGCGTAGCACGAAATACCCCTCATCGTTACTGCGCGTGGTATGGGTGTACTCACGGGCCTTGGGATCTGCCTTGGTGACCGCGCGGCCGGCCAGTGCCCGCTCAGCGGCTTCGGCGGAATAGGTGGTCACAGGTGCAACCGAGATGGTTTCGCCTGCGCCAATCACCGTGCCCCCCTGGGTCGGGAGCGTCAGGCGCCCACTGATGGCGGCGGTGCCTGTTTTCTTCAGCGCGGCATACTCATCGGCGGGAAATGCCACGCTTCGCTCAACACGCTGGGGTGGCGGCTTGGGTGTTGAAGGTTTTTCAGGTTTTTCGGGCACGGGTTTCTCAGATTCGCCACGATCCACTACCTCGGGTGTGCGCTGGACTGTTCCGCTGGGATAATACGTCTGACAGCCACTTAGGCCGACCACAGACGCGAGAAGAGCGCCTGCAATAATACGTTTTTTCATGACATTGACCCTTGCTCAATGGGAATAACCAGATAATCTGTGTGCACAAGAGCCTGAACAAAAAACGGAGCGACCGCAATCGCGGTCGCTCCGTTTTGATAGCGAAAGCGGACGGATGCCGCTTTCGAGTCAGTCGGTGCCGGTCAGAGACTCAGGCACTTACTGATGTGCGCAGGGCTCAGGCCTGGCGCGTAGCCTTGGCAGCAGCAGTAGAAGCCTGCTTGGTGTTCTCTTCGGTCAGCTTCTGGCTCTTAGAGGCGAAGTCCTGCTGCAGAGCAACGACTTTTTCCGCGTCGCCTTTCATGCGCTCGGTCAAGTCCTTGGCAACCTTCTGCTGGTTTTCCATGTATGCACGCAGACCTTCAGCGTCACGTACGTCGAGCAGTGCACGCACCTGAGTCAGGTTGGTTTCAGCATAGGACTTGCTGGCTTCGAGCTGTGCGCTGACCAGCTTCTCAGTAAAGTCGAGGCTCAGGTTGGCGTAAGCGCGGGCCGGGCCAAAGAACAGATTTTCGAACTGGGTGGTGTCAAAGCTTTTCATGAAGTTTTCCATGTGTATTTCCTTTTAGTCAATGAATTCAAGCATTACGACAGATGCCGTTGCTCTTCAGGTCTCTGTTGCAGTGCACAATAGCAAGCTTTTTGGTGCAGTGCAACAATTCGGGTGGTTTTTTCTTATTGCATGACCTGGCAGGCTCCAGGATCAGCCCAGGTTTGGGCCTGTCGAACAGACACGAACAGAGACTCGTTTTGCAAGTCGGGCATGTGCCTGATTTCATGAGATAACTATTGAATGAAAAGGAGAATGGCCAATGAACGACAAGCGAATTGAACACGACAGCATGGGTGAGCTGGACGTGCCGGTAAGCGCCCTGTATGGCGCCCAGACCCAGCGTGCGGTCAATAATTTTCCGGTATCGGGCCACAGGATGCCGCCGGCCTTCATTCATGCCGTTGCGCGGATCAAGCTGGCTGCTGCTTCAGTCAATCACGACCTCAAGCTGCTGGACAGCGAGCGGGCCGATGCCATCTGTGGTGCCGCCAAGGCGATCATCAACGCCGAGCACGATGACCAGTTTCCGGTGGATGTGTACCAGACCGGGTCGGGCACCTCGACCAACATGAACGTCAATGAGGTGATCTCACACCTGGCCAGCCAAGATGGCCTGGCGATCAGTCCTAACGATCACGTCAATATGGGGCAGTCCAGCAATGACGTGATTCCCACTGCGCTGCATCTGTCAGCAGCCATCGAGCTGACTGGAACATTGCGTCCGGCAATTGAACATCTGCGTAACAGCATTGATGCCCGAGCGGTAGAGCTCGATGATGTGGTCAAGACCGGGCGCACCCATCTGATGGACGCCATGCCGTTGCGCATGAGCCAGGAACTGGGTGGCTGGTCGAGCCAGCTCGGTCAGGCCATGGAGCGCTTTGACAGCGTGCTTCTGCGGCTGTGTCGTCTGGCTCAGGGTGGCACCGCAGTGGGTACCGGCATCAACGCCCATCCGGAGTTTGCCCAGCGCATAGCTGAGGCGTTAAGCCAGCAGACCGGTCTTGCACTTGCGCCCAACGACAGTTTTTTTGCCAGCTTGGGTGCCCAGGATGCTGCGGTGGAGCTTTCTGGGCAGCTGCGCGGACTGGCCTGTGTGATTATGAAAATCGCCAACGATCTGCGCTGGATGAACTCCGGGCCACTGGCCGGGCTTGGTGAGATTGAGCTTGAGGCGCTGCAGCCAGGCAGCTCGATCATGCCGGGCAAGGTCAACCCGGTGATACCGGAAGCTGCCGCTCAGGTGGCTGCACAAGTCATTGGTCTGGATGCCGCAGTAACCGTGGCGGGGCAGAGCGGAAACTTCCAGCTCAATGTGATGCTGCCGCTGATTGCCAACAACCTGCTCAGCTCGATGACGCTGATGAGCAATATCTCCTATCTGCTGGCTGACCGCTGCATCGCGACTTTCAAGGTGCGCGAAGCGCATTTGCGCGAGCCGCTGTCGCGTAATCCGATTCTGGTGACCGCGCTGAACTCGGTGATCGGCTATGAAGCTGCTGCGGCTATCGCCAAGCAGGCGTATAAGAGTGGCCGTCCGGTGATTGATGTGGCAGACGAGCAGACCGACCTTTCCCGCGCAGAGCTTGAACGTCTGCTTGATCCAGCTGCACTAACCCGCGGTGGCGTGCCCGGTTGATGCCAGGCCCGGCTCTAGTCAGGCTTGCTGGGTCCGGGCTTCTCCTTCCAGAATGGTTTCTTGAGCCTCCTGATGCTCTTCATGACAGGCAGTGGGAGGCTCGTGCTCGTCGCTGCGCGCCGGGCGATAGCAAAGCGTGGCAAGTATCGGAAAGTGATCGGAGCCGAAACCCGGTAGGCGGCGCAGATGCCTGAGGGTGAAGTGCTCGCTGACGAACACATGATCCAGCGGCCAGCGCAGCAGTGGATAGCTGGCGTGGAAAGTGCTGAACATGCCACGGCCACGGCGCGGGTCCAGCATGCCGCTGACTCGGCAGAATAGTCGAGTGGTGCGCGACCAGGCCACGTCGTTAAGATCGCCGGCCACTAGGGTGGGAGTCGGCTGTTCGTGTATACGCTTGCCAATTAATAGTAGTTCGGCATCGCGCCATAGCGACTCCTCGCTTTCGCTGGGTGCTGGTGGCCTGGGATGTAACGCGTGCAGGCGTACCGTGTCCCCGCATGGCAGCATTACACCGGTCACGATGGAGGGAATGTCGTCTTGGATCAGGCGTTCAACGGTTGGTGAGACCAGGGGCAGCCGCGAGTAGAGGTGCATGCCGTAGAGGTTGTCCTGGGGAATACACACGGCGTTTGGCATTTCTTCCAACAGCGCCTCATCGAGCTGTGTCTGCCACCAGTCGTCAGACTCCAGTGTCAGCACGATGTCCGGTTTATGGCGTTTGATCAGCTCGATCAGCCCTGCAGCGTTGCGGTTCGGGGTTAGAACGTTAGCCACCAGCAGCGTTAGGCAGTGGTCGTCATGGCCCGGCTCGGCATCTTTGACCTGCACAGGCCAGATGGCAGTCCAGGGAAAAATACGGCGTGCCTGCAGAAACACTGTCACTAGGCTTGCCGCAAGGGTGATCCAGGTCCATGGCGCGTCAAGCAGCGGGACACAAATCAGGGTCAGTAGCGCCACCACGGCAATCTGCAAGCGCGGAAACTCACAGGCGCGTATCCACCAGATGGTGGAACGCAGATAGGCTAGCAGAGTGGCCGCAAGCGTCATCAGGGAAACAGTGGCAATAATAAAACTGAGCATGGTGCTGCTTCCTTGTTGGGTGTCCTGTTGTGGGGTAGCGTTGTGGTGTTGTGGTTATGCCAGAGGCGGAGAGGGCAAAGATAGCACGCGAAGCTGATGATGATTGAACCAGGCTCATTTTTTTCGCCTGGCTGTCATTACCTCAGCCAGATGCTGGCGCTGAGCCGTAGAGAAACGCATACCCAGCTTGGTGCGCCGCCACAGGACATCGTCAGGGGTTTGTGCCCACTCGTTGATCATCAGATAATCAAGCTCAGCCGTGCTGAGCCCTGCGCCAAGGTCGTCACCAAGTGCTTCAGCTGAACGTTTTTTTTCCAGGAACTGCAGGCACAGGGTGCCGTAGCTGCGCGCAAAACGCTGAGCCTGCGCCGTTGTCAAAAACGGATAGTCGGCCAGCAGCTGCTTGGCGAAGCTGTGCTGATCGGTAATATCACCCCCCGGCAGCGGCACCTCGGCCGTCCAGGCGGAGCCCATAGCGGGCAGGTAGGGTGCTAGTTGATCAAGTGCCGCCTCGGCCAGCTTGCGATAGGTGGTGATCTTGCCGCCGAACACCGAGAGCAGCGGTGCGGCTCGTGCTCCCGACTCCTGATTCTCCCCTGGCGCCTGATTACTGCTGGTATCCAGCTCCAGGGTGTAATCGCGGGTCATGGCCGACGGGCCTACCGACTCGTCATCGCACAGCGGGCGAACGCCAGCAAAGGTGCGAATGATGTCATCGCGTCCCAGCGGCCGGTCGAAATGGTTGTTGATGACCTCCAGCAAATAATCAATTTCCTCATCCGTCGCCTCGACCCGGGATGGATCCCCCTCATAGCGGCGATCGGTGGTGCCCACCAGGCTGTAGTCGGCCTCCCAGGGCAGTACAAAAACAATGCGTCGGTCAGTGTGCTGCAAGATATAGGCGCGCTGATCTGGGTTGATGCGTGGCACCACCAGGTGGCTGCCCTGAATCATGCGGATGGCATAGCGCGAAGGGCGAGCCAGTCGCTGCTTGATCAGTTGCTCGACCCAGGGGCCGGTTGCATTGACCAGGGTTCGCGCACGGCGCAGGAATTGCTGTTGGCTGTTGACATCTTCAAAGGTCAGTTCCCAGTAACTGTGAACCTCACGGGCACTGACCAGGCGGGTGCGCACCAGTATTTCTGCACCGTTATCGCGGGCCTGAATCGCGTTCAGCACCACCAGGCGGGCATCGTCTACCCAGCAGTCGGAATACTCGAATCCGCGAGTGATGTCGCCGGCCAAGCCAAGAGTTGGGTCGATTCGCATGGCGCGTGAGCCCGGCAGCTGCTGGCATCGGCTCAGGTGGTCGTAAAGAAACAGGCCGACGCGGATCATCCAGGCCGGGCGCAGGTGAGGCCGGTGGGGCAAGATGAAACGCATTGGCCAGATGATGTGCGGGGCCTTGGCCAGCAGTATTTCACGCTCCTTGAGTGCCTGATGCACCAACCGGAATTCGTAATATTCCAGATAGCGTAAACCACCATGAATGAGCTTGCTGCTGGCGGAAGAGGTGGCGCTGGCCAGGTCCGCCTGCTCACACAACCCTACTGACAGGCCACGTCCTGCGGCATCAGCGGCAATACCGGTGCCGTTAATGCCGCCGCCAATCACATAAAGATCCAACAGCTCGTTCGTTGTGTGCATGCCTGTCTCCGCTCGTGGGTCCTGATCGGGTTGATAATTGAGTGCTACACCAGAATGGCATAGGCTCAGAGCTTTTAAGCTGTCATCTTTTTCCTGTTAACAGGATGTTAATCATGTCTTCATACCTGCTATCCATCGATCAGGGTACCACCAGTTCCCGGGCGATCCTGTTTGACAGAAAAGGCAGTGCTGTGCATATCGCCCAGCGCGAGTTTGAGCAGCACTTTCCTGCTGATGGCTGGGTTGAGCATGATCCTGAAGCGATCTGGGAAAGTGTGCTGGGTACCTGTCGCGAAGTGCTGGCCAGTCCGGGAGTGAACCTTGCCCAGGTCGCCGGTATCGGTATTACCAATCAGCGGGAAACCACGCTGCTTTGGGATCGCGCCACAGGTGAAACCCTGCATCCGGCGATTGTGTGGCAGGATCGGCGCACTTCTGATGCCTGTCAGCAGTTGCGTGACGCTGGCCACGAAACACTCGTCAATCAGCGGACCGGCCTATTGATTGACCCCTACTTTTCAGCCACCAAGCTGGGCTGGCTGCTGGATAACGTGGAAGGTGCCCGTGAGCGCGCCGAGAGGGGTGAGCTGGCTTTCGGCACTGTGGATACCTTTCTGATCTGGCGATTGACTGATGGCCGGGTGCATGCCACTGACGCCACTAACGCCTCGCGCACCATGCTGTTTGATATCCACCGCCAATGCTGGGATAGCGAGTTGCTGGCGCTGTTTGATATCCCCGAGGGCCTGCTGCCCGAGGTCAAAGACTCCAGTGATGACTTCGGCTCAACTGATGCCAGATGGCTGGGCGGTGCACTGCCGGTAGCAGGCGTTGCCGGTGATCAGCAGGCGGCGTTGTTTGGTCAGGCCTGCTTCGAACCGGGGATGGGCAAAAGTACCTACGGCACCGGTTGCTTCATGATCGTCAATACTGGCGAGCAGGCTGAAGCGTCGCGTAACCGGCTGCTGACCACCGTAGGGTATCGTCTCAATGGTGTACCAACCTATGCCATGGAAGGCAGCATTTTCGTGGCCGGCGCGACCATGCAGTGGTTGCGCGATGGCCTCAAGCTGTTTGCCAATGCCGCTGAAACCGAGCAACTGGCTAGCCAGACCAGGGCTGGCAATCACGTCTATCTGGTGCCAGCGTTCACTGGCCTTGGCGCACCCTACTGGGACCCCAAGGCTCGCGGGGCAATTCTTGGCCTAACCCGAGACACCGGCATTGCCGAAATTGTTGCTGCCGGGCTGCAAGCGGTGTGCTATCAGACTCGCGACCTGCAGGAGTGCATGAGCGATGACATGAGCGCCGCACCCGGTGCACTGCGAGTGGATGGTGGCATGGTGGTCAACAACTGGTTGATGCAGTTTCTTGCCGACATGCTCGGTGTCGAGGTTGATCGCCCCGAGACCCAGGAGATCACCGCGCTTGGGGCGGCGTACCTGGCAGGCTTGAAATTAGGCTGGTATCAGGATCTGGAAGAAATCGCCGGGCTATGGAGCGCCGAGCGGCGCTTTTATCCGGCGATGGGCTCTACCCAGCGCGATGAGCTGTATGCCGGTTGGCTGGAAGCGGTTGCCCGAGTGCGCTCCGAGCCCTCGACGGATATGCCAAGTCATTGAGCTTCGGCGACTTGCTGATGTTACTGAGGCCAACAATTGCACTTGCAATCTGTCTGCTGCCAAGTACAATACGCTTCCGTTGTCGCACTGAAAGCTGGCTCTGACGCCAACAGATATGCGGTGATTCAGGACCATAGCTCAGTTGGTTAGAGCGCCACGTTGACATCGTGGAGGTCGGCGGTTCGAATCCGCCTGGTCCTACCAGATTCCAAAAAGCCCCTGATGTTTCTACTCAGGGGCTTTTTCGTGGTGTATCGGAAATCTGGCTTCCCTCAATAGTTGCTCAGTGCCACCTCATTGGTCAGCTCGCTACGGGCGATAAACACTTTTACCAGTTGTTCGATGCCAGCCTGGTCGGTTTCACTGAAGCGGCCAGCGGTGGGGCTGTCCAGATCCAGCACGCCCCACAGTTCCCCACTGGCGACGATCGGCACCACCAGTTCGGCGCGCGAGTCGGCATCGCAGGCAATATGATCCGCCACGGCCAGCACGTCATCTACCCGCTGGGTGGTGCGCTCTCGGGCGGCTTTGCCGCATACCCCCTTAGAGAAGGGAATAGGGTGGCAGGCCGGCTTGCCCTGAAAAGGGCCGAGGCTCAGCACCTCAGAGCGGCGCTGCAAATAGAAGCCGACCCAGTTCAGGTCAGGCACTTCCTGCATGACAAAAGCACAGGTTTGGGCACTGTTGGTTAGCCACTCGCGATCGTCAAGCAGGGCGGCCAGCTGGCGGGCCAGAAGCGCATAGTCGGGTTGTTGCACGGTAAGGCTCCACTTTTCCACTACTACCATTGTGTGTACAGGCGAACAGGCGAACAGGAATAGGAGGTGAACGAAAACGGGCCGACACCTGTCGGCCCGTTGCTGAGTGGCGGTTGCGCTGCGCAGAGCGGCAGCGCCGGGGGATTACTTCCAGCCCGGTACCGCGGCACCGTCGAACAGCTCTTTGGCCTTGGCGGCCACCTCATCGCTTTGGTAAGCATCAACCAGCTGGGTGATGTGCTCGGCATCTTCGTCACCGGCACGCACCGCGATGATGTTGACGTAAGGCGACTCAGGTCCTTCGCGTACCAGGGCGTCATCTAGGCTCAAGCCGGCTGGCTGGGCGAAGGTGTTGTTGATGAAGGCCAGGTCAACATCGGGCAGCACACGGGGCAGCTGGGCAGCCTCGATTTCACGAAAGTCATACTTGTTGGGGTTTTCAGCAATGTTGAGCGGTGTGGCTTCGAGGTTCTCTGGATCATCCAGAGTGATCAGCCCGTGGTTATGGAGCAGGATCAGCGAGCGGCCTTCGTTGGTCGGGTCGTTGGGCAATGCAATGACTGCGCCCTCGGGCAGGGCATCGAGACTGTCGTACTTCTCGGAATAAGCGCCAATCGGGTAGACAAAGGTCAGTCCGGCAATTGCGAAATCGTAGCCCCGGTCGTTGACCATTGACTCCATGTAGGGCTGATGCTGATAGGCGTTGGCGTCCAGGCTGCCGTCGGCCAGCGCCGCGTTGGGGGTGACGTAGTCGGTAAACTCGATGATCTGGACGTCAAGGCCGTGACGCTCTTTGGCGAGCTCGGCTGCTACCTGCATCACATCAGTTTCAGGGCCAGCGACAGTGCCGATCTTGATGCTGTGCTGCTCAGCTTGTGCCTGGCCGATGGCCAGTGCCAGCGCGGTAACGGCAAAGCCGCGGATCAGGATGTTGCGCATTTCATTGTCTCCCTGACAAGTAAAGATAAAGTGCATCTCATGGTAAGGGAATATGCAGAGTTTTTGTAATGCTTTTTAGCTATTAATTTGATGCAGTTAAAAACACTCTGCCCGGTTTGCAAAACACCGTCAGCCACCAGCCTTGTTGCCAGTTAAACGGTGCGCTATGGTTTGTGCGTGTTAGACACGGGGTGTCCCGCCAATGGTGGGGCTGAGACAACACCCGCTGAACCTGATCCCGTTCATACTGGCGAAGGAATGTCTACGCGGTGCTCATAAAGAGTGGCTAGCGTGTGCCTTTGCCTTCACTTTGCTATCCGCCTCGGATGGCATCACCAGGGCCACGCAATGAGTACTGTTTCCACAACATCTTCTTCTGCAGCAACTTTCTCCGCCTCTGCGATTTCTGCCTCTCCTACTGCGCTGCCGCTCGACCAGCAGATTGTGCTGATCACTGGGGCTGGCCGCGGCCTGGGTGCCAGTCTGGCGCGTGCTTTTCTTGATGCCGGGGCGCGGGTTGTCGTCAACTATCGCAACAGTGTGGCCGGTGCCGAGGCTGTGGTTGCCCAGGCGCCTGATCGGGCGCTGGCGGTGCAGGCCGATGTGTGTGATGCCAAGGCGGTCAAGGCCATGGTTGAAGCCGCGGGGGAGTACTTCGGCGCGCCGGTGACCACGCTGATCAACAATGCGCTGCCGGACTTCTCGTTCAACGGCGATGCCCGCCCCGATGTGGACACCCTGAGTTGGGAACAGTTGGAGCAGCAGCTCAAGGGCGTCAACCAGGGCGCACTGAACGCGGTGCAGGCCGTGCTGTCGGGCATGCGGGAACAGGGCTTCGGACGCATCATCAACGTCGGTACCAACCTGTTTCAGAACCCGGTAGTGCCCTATCACGATTACACCGCAGGTAAGGCCGCGCTGTTGTCGCTGACGCGGACCTTCGCCCACGATTTAGGGCCGGACAATATCACGGTCAACATGATTTCCGGCGGTCTTCTGCGCACCACGGATGCCTCTTCGGCGACGCCGGAGGCTGTTTTCGAGCTGATCGCCGCCAATACACCACTGCGCCGGGTGATTACACCTGAAGAGTTTGCTGACGCAGCGTTGATGTTTGCTTCGCCCTGGGGCCGCGCGATCACCGGGCAGAATCTGGTGGTCGATGGCGGGCTGGTAAAAGACTGATGGCCGCCAGCATGCACCTGAACCTTTTCATTATGGGCTGCGGTCACCATCGGGCGGCCTGGCGTCATCCGGACTCCTCTGTTGAGCGGCTTGGGGATATCAGCTATTACGAATCGCTAGCGCGTACCGCCGAGCGTGGCAAGTTCGATGCGGTGTTTTTCGCTGACGGTCATGCCGCTGGCAACGTTGCCGGTGGGCCGCTGTGGTTTCTTGAGCCATTGACCGCACTTGCCGCCATGGCTCGGGCCACCGAGCATATCGGGCTGATCTCGACGGTTTCCAGCACCTTTTACACCCCGTTCCACGCTGCGCGGATGCTGGCCTCGCTGGATCATATTTCCAGCGGGCGGATGGGTTGGAATCTGGTGACCTCGATGTTCGACAGCGAGGCGCGTAATCATAATTACCTAGCGATGCCGCCTCATGCTGAGCGCTACGCCCGGGCAGAGGAGTTCGCCGACACCGTGCTGGCGCTGTGGGATAGCTGGGGCGATGACGCCTTGTGCTTAGAGCGTGGCGGCCTGTTTGCCGACCCTGAAAAGGTGCGCCCAATCCACCATCACGGCGAGCACTTTCTGGTGGACGGCCCGCTGAATGTGCCACGTCCGCCCCAGGGCCGACCGGTGCTGTTCCAGGCTGGCGCCTCAGAGCAAGGGCGCGACCTTGCCGCCCGCTTTGCCGAGGCAATTTACGCCGTGGCCTATGACCTGGACTCGGCTCAGGCTTACTACCGCGATATTCAGGCACGAGTGGCTGCTGCCGGTCGTCCACCGGTCGCCATCATGCCGGGACTGGTAACCTATGTGGCTTCCAGCGAAGTAGAAGCCAAAGCGCTCCAGCGTGAGCTCGATGTGCTGCTGCCGACCCGGGATTCGCTACATCAGCTCAGCCAGTTCATCGGCCAGGACTGCAGCGCTTGGGAGCTGGATGCGCCAATGCCCAAGTTGCCACCGCTGGAAGAATTTACCGGGCCGAAAGGACGTTATGCCACGATTTTGCGCATCATCGAATGCGAGAAGCCTACCTTGCGTGAGCTGCTCGGGCGCCTGGCGGCCGGTGGTGGGCATTGCACCATGATTGGCACGCCAGAAAAGATCGCTGATGAAATGCAGCGCTGGGTGGAGCAGGGGGGCGCCGACGGCTTCAACCTTATGCCGCCGTCGCTGCCTTCAAGTATTGATGATTTTGTCGAGCAGGTGGTGCCAGTACTCCAACAACGCGGTCTATTTCGCCGGAAGTACGCAGGGCGCACCCTGCGCGAGCACCTGGGGCTTGAACGGCCTAGTGTGCTCTGATGGCTGCTTTACGACTGTCGACCTTATGCTTGCCTACCAAAGCGCCGCACCAGTGTTGCCAGGCGGGAAAAATCAAAGCGCTCCCTGGCGGGTAGTACGCGCATCAGCACGGCTGAGATGACCACCGGTACCAGGGCGGCGAGCAAGAAACTCTCCAGAAGGGTGTCAGTACCAGCACCGGGGGCGGGGAAAGCCAGTAACCCCGCCGCCAGCCCGCAGGCGGTGCTGATTACCGCATTGCGGCCATCGTAGTGGCGGTTGAACAGCCCGAAAAACACCGGAAATGCTGCCGCTGAACACAACAGGTCGGCCAACAGGAACAGATACAGCACGCTGAAACCTTGGGCAGCGACCCAGGTGATTGGCACCGCGGCAGCCACAATCAGCCAGCGGGAAAGGCGCATCAGGGTAGTTTCGCTGGCCTGGGGGAGTAGGCGATGCATATCCACTGCAATGATGCTTGATGTGGCGTTAATGGTGGAGTCGGCGCTGCTCATCACCAGCGCGAGCCCTAGCGGAATCAGTGCCAGCGCAAACCACAGCGGCACACTGTCTAACAGCACACTGAACAGTGCGACCGAGCCATCGCCTTCTAAGCCCAGGCCAACAAAAGCTAGCCCGAACAGCCCCATCATGAAGATGATCGGCAGGTTAAGTAGCCCGCTGATCCAGAAGCTGCGGCGCAGTACGCTGACGTTTTTCGCCGCGTAGATACGCTGCCAGGTACCCTGATAGAAAAGCCCCGTGAGCACCACGGCGATAAAGAACGTCAGCCCGGCACGTACTCCGCCGGCATCGGTGAAATCGAGTAGCTCGGGAGCGTGCTGGGCCAGCCCGTCAAGGGTGGGAGCTGTGCCGCCGGCGGCTTGCCAGCCAAAGAAAAGCAGCAGGGCCAATAGCGGCAGAATGACTACCATCTGCACCTTGTCGGTAAAAATCGAAGCGCGTAGCCCGCCATAGAAGGTGTACAGCACCGTGGCTAGCATCACCACGCTGGCAGTCAGCCACAGCGGTATGGGAGCCAGCAGCGTCACCATGCGTGCTACGGCAGTGAGGCCCGCTGCCAGTGAAATGAAGAGATAAAGCAGCATGATTGAGAGTGTGAAGGCGTACATGGTGCGCCCGTAACGATGGATCACGAACTCGGTCAGCCCGTGACCTTCGGGCATCAGTTCACGAATACGCTGGCCCAGCGGAATCATGATCAGCCGCGGTACGCAGGAGCCCAGCGCATAACCCAGCAGCGCACTGACGCCGCCCCAGGTGGCGGCCTGAGCGGGACCGAAA
>NZ_JBQDJZ010000016.1:0-36021 GCF_052095765.1 Halomonas sp. | reverse complement strand
GGCAAGCATCAGCACTATGTCAGCGTGGATAGCGTAGCCCTGCTCAGCATCACCCCACGCACGCCTCAGGCGCTACTGGATCTGCACGCTGCGCTGTCAGAGATCAGTCGGCCGGAGGCACCATGAAGTCCGCTGCCCTGCTTAGATCCCGCTGGCAACTACGGCCTGTCGGCGCCTGTCAGCTGCTGGTATTCGGCTTGCTACTGGCGCTGGTCTGGTCGCTGTCCAGCGGGCCGCTGGGCGTCTCCCTGGCGATGCTCAACGGTGAGGCACCGCACAGCGCCTGGCAGATTTGGTGGCAGTTACGCGTACCGCGCGTGATGCTGGGGTTGTGCGTGGGCATGTTACTGTCCGGGAGCGGTGCTGCCATGCAGGGGTTGTTCCGTAATCCGTTGGCCGACCCCACGTTATTGGGCATGGCCAGCGGAGCAGGCCTGGCGGTGGCATTGTGGATAGTACTGATCGGCGGCAGTGACAGTTCTTTCGGGCTGTATGGCCAGTTCATTGCCGGCTTCAGCGGCGCCTTCGCCGTGGGGCTTCTGGTCTTCTTCATCGGTGCCAGAGGCCAAGGGGCCAGCAGCCTGTTCACCCTACTGCTGGCCGGCCTGGCCATCAATACCTTGGCCGGTGCTGGTGGCGGTGTGCTGGCCTTTGTGGCCAGCGATGAGCAGCTACGCCAACTCAGCCTGTGGGGAATGGGCAGTTTGGCCAATGCCCTGTGGCCGCCGGTAATCGGCCTGCTGACTTGCGCCCCCGTGGCGCTATGGGGATTGTTGCGCAGCCGCCACGAGCTGGACCTGCTGCAGCTTGGTGAACTGACCGCTCATAGCGCGGGTCTCGACGCACCACGCTTACGTCGTCGCGTCGTTCTGGCTACCGCGCTGGGGGTGGGCGTCAGCGTTGCGCTAGCCGGCATCATCGGCTTCATTGGCCTGCTGGTGCCGCACTGCCTGCGCTTGTGGCTGGGACCAAGCCATCGCTTGCTAATACCCGCTTCGATGCTGGGCGGCGCCGTACTGTTGTTACTGGCAGATACCCTGGCCCGCAGCCTGGCCGCCCCCGCCGAGCTGCCAGTGGGACTACTCACCAGCCTAATTGGCGGCCCCTATTTCTTATGGCTGTTACTGCGTGGCAGACCCTCATGCTAACCCTGGACAACGCCGGATTCACTCAGCTGCCGAAGCTTTTGCCTTTTAGCGACCGGGTGCGGCCCGGTGAACTGCTGGCTATCGTCGGACCCAACGGCGCGGGCAAAAGCACGCTGCTGAGCTTGCTTTCCGGCTTTCGCGCTCCACACTCTGGGCAGGTGTGTATCGACAACATCAGCCTGGCCGCCTGGGATCGTCAGGCTCTGGCGGCCCGTCGTGCAGTGGTTGCTCAGCGCGAACAGCCGGTTTTCGACTGGCGCGCAAAAGACCTGGCAACACTCGGTGCCCGCGCCAGCGAGGCCGAGGCCTGCCACTGGATGCGAGAGATGGATATGACGCATCTATCCAGTCGCTTCGCACCAACACTATCCGGCGGAGAACTGCAGCGGGTAATGATTGTTCGCGCGCTGTGTCAGCTCGCCCAAACATCGCAGCCTTCACGGCTGCTGCTACTCGATGAACCCACCAGCGCCCTGGATATTGGCCAGCAGCAGGCACTGATGCGGCTACTGCTGCGTCTTACCCGCAAGCACGCCATGGGCGTAGTGTGCGTGTTGCACGACATCAACCTGGCGCTGCGCTTTACCGACCGCGTGTGGCTGATTGACCAGGGTAAGCGCATTGCTGCCGGCAGCCCCGACCAAGTGCTCAGCACCTCACGTCTGGCCAAGACGTACCGCGTTGAACTCGACGATATCCAGCACGGCAACGACCGCTGGCTCGCCATCAGGCGCTAGTCGCGGCCACCGCTCGCCATGGCCAACCGCAAACGCCGGCCACGCCGCCAGGCAGTAATCAGACTACCGATGGCAATCAGCCACAGTGCTGCGAGTAATAGCTCATCGCGCCCACCCCATAACGGCGCAAACAAGCTAAGCAGGGTCGCGCCGGTCAGTAGCGCCATGCGGTGCGGCTTGGCCATGGGGCCGACAAAGTCAGCGACCTGCCCGCAGGCTTGGCCAAAGGCACGCACGTAGGCGGTCAGAATGGCCAGAGCCGCTGCCGCCCAGCCCAGCGCTGGCTCACTGATGGCGTAACCAGCGGCGACCAGAATCAAGGTATCCGAAACGCGGTCCGGCACCTCATTCCAGAACGCGCCCTCGGCAGAGGCCTTGCCCGACTCGATAGCCAGCATGCCGTCAAACAGGTTGCACAAAAGCCGCCCTTGGCAGCCCAGCACCGCCAGCACCAGCCACAGCCCTCGCACCCAACCTTCACTATGCCCAGCAAGCAGGTAACAGCCACCAGCAATAGCCGCTGCCAGCATGCTCAGCTGAGACACCCGGTCTGGTGTTAGCGACGTTGCTGCCAGCCGACGTGCAATCGTCCGAGCCCAGCCGGTGTCGCGGCTGGCCAGCGGGCGTCGATCATTATTCATTGCCATCTTATGTCACCGACCAGAAGTAGCGCACTACGTGAAAGAAAATCGGCGCCGAGAACACCACCGAGTCGAGCCGGTCGATGAAGCCGCCGTGGCCCTCAATCAGATGCCCCCAGTCCTTGATGCCGCGATCACGCTTGATCGCCGACATCACCAGTCCACCGAGAAAGCCAAGCAGCGCAATCATCAGCGCCAACCCCGCCGAAGCGAGCACGCTAAACGGCGTCATCCAAGCAAGCCCGGCGCCCACCAGCGTGGCACTGGCCACGCCGCCGACGAAGCCTTCGACGGTCTTGGACGGAGACAAACTAGGTGCGATCTTGCGCCGCCCGAGTAGCTTGCCCCACACGTACTGCAGCACATCGCTGAGCTGAACCACCACGATCAGAAACGCGATCAGCAGCACGTTACGGTTTTCATAGCCCGGGATGTCCAGGCTCAGTAGCGCCGGCACATGCGAGGCACAGAACACGCAGATCATCAGTGCCCATTGCACTTCGGCCACGCGCACCAGAAAGCCCTGGCTGTCGCCGCGCAGGGTGGCCAGAATCGGCAGCAGCAGGAACGCATAGACTGGAATGAAGATCGAATACATGCCGTAATACTCGATCCAGATAAAGTAGTACTGCACCGGCACCACCACGAAGAATGCCACCGCCAGCGCCCAGTGATCGGCGCGACGCGCATTGACCAGAGTGACGAACTCACGCAGCGCCGAGAACGAAGCAAACGCGAACAGGATCACCACCCCAGTCTTGCCGCCGAGAAAGGCCAGTGCCATCAGCGCCACCATGATCCACCAGGAACGGATGCGCTGATTGAGGTTTTCGATCACACCACTGCCGCCCCGGGGTGAATAGCGCCGCTGCAGTACATAGCCAATCAACGAGGCCACCACCAGCAGTGCGCCGATGCCAGAAAGCAGGGTAATAAGGTCAGGGTGCATGATCAGGCTCCTGATCTGACTGATGGCCGGGCTGATAGTCAGGGTTCAGCGTCGAAAGGACTGCGGCAGCGCGGCTCAGGAAAGCCGCTTTGTCTTCGTTGGGTTCAAGCGCCACCGGCTCGCCAAAGGTCACGGTACAGATCAGCGGAATCGGCACGAACTCACCCTTGGGCATCACCCGGTTGAGATTGGCGATCCACACTGGCACCAGTTCCGCCTCGGGGCAGGCCCGGGCCAGATGATACAGCCCGCTTTTGAACGGCTGTAGAGGTTGGCCCCCGAGATTGCGGGTGCCTTCGGGAAACAGAATCAGGGAATCACCATTGTACAGCGCCTGGCTCATGGTTTCGATGGGATTGTCTTGGCGCGTGTCAGCGTTGCGATCAATTAGTACTGCCTTAAATACATCACGGATCAACCAACTGCGCAGCCGACCATTCAGCCAGTAGTCGGCCCCCGCCACCGGGCGTGTGCGGCGCCGCAAAGGCGGCGGCAGCACCGTCCATACCAGAATGAAATCACCATGACTGGCGTGATTGGCGAAGTAGATGCGCTGCCTCTCCACCGGTGCAACCCCGGCCCAGATGCCGCGTACAGCGGTAATGAAGCGCGCAAAAAGACGTACCAGCGTCGCCACCAGCGACGAGATTATCTGGCTCATCAAACTCTATCCTTCCCTGACTGACAAAATTACGACTAGATAATGACAGCATGGGATGGCCAAGAGAAGCCGCGGACACTGGAGTCAGCGGTAAAATATGCGATACTTCACCCTTCATGTTTCATTGTCATTCCAGCCTGTGACCCGCATCTGCTGTCACGCTCCGCCGTCGAAACAGGAACACCTGCCATGCCTCAAGGAACCCTTTTCATCGTTTCCGCTCCTTCCGGTGCCGGCAAGACCAGCCTGGTGCGCGAGCTGATTGACCGCCTGGACGGCATTCAGGTCTCGGTATCACATACTACGCGCGGGCGCCGTCCGGGTGAGGTCAACGGCGTGAACTACCATTTTGTCGAGCACGCCGACTTCGTGGCGATGATTGAACGCGGCGAGTTCTTTGAGCACGCCCAAGTGTTCGACAATCATTACGGCACCTCTCGCGTCACCGTTGAACGCATGCTGGCTGCCGGCCAGGACGTGATTCTCGAAATCGACTGGCAAGGCGCCCGCCAGGCTCGTGAGCAGATGCCCGATGCGGTATCGATTTTCATCCTGCCGCCCTCGCGGGATGAGCTGGAAAACCGCCTGTCTGGCCGCGGCACCGACGAGCACGCCGTTATCGCAGCACGGATGCGTGAAGCGATCAGCGAAATGTCGCATTACAGCGAATACGACTACCTGGTCATCAATGACGACTTCACCACTGCACTTAATGAGCTGCAGTCACTGGTCATAGCCCGCCGCCAGCAACGCGAACGCATGCAGGCACGCCACGGCTCCCTGCTGGCCGCGCTCTTGTCAGATGCGCCCTGAGTCGAGTAATCTAAGAGGTCTACTCATTGGTATATGCACCGGCGCGTGATGCGCTGGCTGTCGTTGCCATCACCCCTTTCTCAGGAACACATCCATGGCGCGAGTTACCGTCGAAGACTGTCTGGAAAACGTCGAAAACCGCTTCAAGCTGGTGATGATCTCTACCCATCGCGCACGCCAGCTGGCTCGTGGCTCCCGCGATGCGCTGGTACCGTGGGAAAACGACAAGCCCACTGTCGTGGCACTGCGTGAAATCGCGGCAGGCCTGGTAGATCACACAGTGCTCAACGAGCCTCTGGAAGCGGCACCGATTCGCCAGCGTCCCGATTTCAACGCGAGCCTTCCTATCGAAGAGTGAGGTCATGAGTCACTGCAATCCAGGTGACAGTCCACTTTTCGGGATCACCGATCGCACTCAGGGCATGCCGAATGTTCACCATCGATGACCTGGCCGACCGCCTCGGCGGCTATCTCCAAGCGCATGAAATCCGCCAGGTCAGGCGCGCCTTTTACTATGCAGAACAGGCCCACGACGGTCAGCGCCGTCGCTCCGGCGAACCTTACGTAACGCACCCTCTTGCCGTTGCCAACATCCTGGCCAATATGCACATGGACGCCCAGAGCCTGATGGCGGCCATGTTGCACGATGTGATCGAAGACACCGGCGTGGACAAACCCGCCATGGCAGAACAGTTCGGTGAAGAGGTTGCCGAGCTGGTTGATGGCGTTTCCAAGCTGACCCAGATCACCTTCGAGGACAAGGCCGTTGCCCAGGCCGAGAACTTCCAGAAGATGGTGTTGGCGATGTCCCGTGATATTCGGGTCATCATCGTCAAGCTAGCCGACCGGCTGCACAATATGCGCACCCTGGGCGCCCTGCGCCCGGACAAAAAACGGCGCATTGCCCGCGAAACGCTGGAAATCTACGCCCGCATCGCCAGCCGGCTAGGCATCAATACCATCCGCATCGAACTTGAGGACCTGTCTTTCCAGGCGCTCTATCCGATGCGCTCGGAACGCATCAAGCGTGCTGTGGCTAGCGCCCGAGGGCATCGCCGCTCGGCGATACAGCAGGTCCAGAACAGCCTGCAGAAATGCCTCGACGACGAAGGCCTGTCCGGCTCGGTCATCGGCCGCCAAAAGCATCTGTTATCCATCTATCGCAAGATGCGTGACCAGCGTAAGCCGTTTGCGGAAATCATGGATGTGTTCGGTTTCCGCATCATTACGGAAGATGTGGACAGCTGCTACCGTATCCTTGGCCTAGTACACAATCTGTACAAACCGGTGCCCGGGCGCTTCAAGGACTACATTGCCATTCCCAAGGCTAACGGCTACCAGAGCCTTCACACCACGCTATTCGGCACCGAGGGCATGCCCATCGAGGTGCAGATACGCACTCGTGAAATGGAAGCCATGGCTAACAATGGCGTAGCGGCTCACTGGCTGTACAAAGCCGGCCAGACCGATCATCCCATCGCTGAAGGCAGCCATGCCCGAGCCCGTTCCTGGGTCAAGGGTCTGCTGGAAATGCAGCGCCACGCTGGCGACTCGCTAGAATTCATCGAGCATGTCAAAAACGACCTGTTCCCCGATGATATCTACATTTTTACTCCCCGCGGCGACATCATGGAGCTGCCCCAGGGCGCTACGGTGCTCGACTTCGCCTACAGCGTACACACCGATATCGGCAACCAGTGCATCGCCTGCCGTATTGACCGGCATCTCGCGCCGCTCTCTACCCAGCTGCAAAGCGGCCAGACACTGGAAATCATTACGGCGCCCGGTGCACGGCCAAGCCCGGCCTGGCTCAATGTAGTGATTACGGCCAAGGCACGCTCGGCAATTCGCCATGCGCTTACGCACCAGCAGCAGGCCGAAGCTGTCCAGTTGGGCCGCCACCTGCTTAACAAAGCGCTAAGCGCCTTCGAGACCAGCCTGGATGAACTAAGCGCCCCTACCCTAGCTTTGCTGCGCGACGAGTACGGCGTACAGGACAATAACAGCCTGCTGGAGTCCATCGGGCTTGGCACGCGTATCGCACAGATAGTGGCACAGCGACTGTTGAAGCTGGAGCATGGCGACGCACCGATCGACCATCAGACAGGGCGGCAACCCCAGGGGCCGATCATCATCAGCGGTAGCGAAGGCATGGTGGTCAAGTTTGCCCGTTGCTGCCACCCGCTGCCCGGCGATGACGTGATTGGTCATCTGTCGGCTGGCAAGGGCGTCGTGGTGCATCGCCAGGAGTGCCGCAACCTTGCCGAGCTGAAAAGCGACCCGGACAAACTGTTTGCGATGGAATGGTCGCCAGAAGCTGACGACGACTACTTGGTGCCGCTACGCCTGGAAATCGAAACGCGACGCGGCTTGGTGGCAGAACTGGCCGCATTGGTGACCGATGCCGGTGCCAATATCGAACGCATTGATATCGAAGAGCGCGACGCACATTTATCGATCGTCAATATGACCCTGGCAGTACGTGATCGCGTGCACTTGGCGCGGATCATAAAACGCATGCGCAACTTACATAACGTAGGCAAAATCAGCCGCCTGGGTAACTGACTCCGGCACGTGATACGTGCTACTTTCGCTTTTTCCCCATCCGCTCTGGAGACGCCCGTGAGCAATAAAGCTGTTATCAACACCGATCAGGCCCCTGCCGCTATTGGCCCCTACTCCCAGGCCATCAAGGCCGGCAACACCGTCTACGTCTCCGGCCAGATTCCACTGGACCCGACCACCATGGAGATCGTCGACGGCGACTTCGAAGCCCAAGCGCGGCAGGTGTTTACCAACCTGAAAGCCGTCTGCGAACAGGCACCCGGCAGCCTGCAGGATATCGTCAAGCTGAACCTCTTCCTGGTTGACCTGGATAACTTCGCCATCATCAATAAGGTGATGGAAGAGTTTTTCGAGGCTCCCTTCCCCGCCCGTGCTGCCATTGGCGTCAAGGCACTGCCCAAAGGCAGCCAGGTGGAAGCTGACGCCATCATGGTCATCAATAACTAAGACGCCTAGCGGCGGCGGGGCTGGTGCCAGCATCAGGTTGAATGATTATCTGGCAGAGCCGAGTGCGCCAACACGCTATAGCAACTGCCTTCCCACCCTACTTCCGACTGCACCAGCGCAAGGCGCTGGTAGTCCCAGCTCAGTGCAGGCGCTGGCAGCTCATCACCGACCGGCGGTGCTGCCCGGCGCAGCAGGCTGACGTGGGGCACGAAGGCCAGCGGCCTGCCTTCGATACCCAGCGGTGCCAAGTTATCCCACAGTGACGCCTGAAGGGCGTGTAACGGTGCATTGTGTTGGTCGCTGCCCACCCAGACGATGCCGGGGCGAGAGAAATACCCCCAACGATCCAGCTGCCACTGCCCAGGTGTCACTTGCATGGCGCAAACTCGCTTAGCAAGACGCACCGCCAGCGACTCCGGCTGCTCGCCGAGAAAGGCCAGGGTCAGGTGCAGGTTGTCATCGGGTACGCGCCGCCCGCCATAATGCAGGTAAGCAGCATCAACCAACCCGGAAAGGGTCGGCTTGAGAGACGCCGGGGGCAGCAGGGCAAGGAAGAGCCGCATGCCAGTAACCCCGAAGAGCCTAACGCTTACCAGCCGGCAAAAAGCCGCCTTCACGCAACACTTGGGCATATCCTTCACGGAACGTCGGATAGCGGAACTCATAGCCACTTTCCAGCAACAGCGCATTGCTGCAACGCTTGCTGGCACGTCGTCGCAGCGGCGACTGCATGATCTCGGTGGCCTCGACCTTAAGCTGAGCAGCGATCCACGCCATCACATCATGCAGCGGTGATGGTTCGCTGTCAGTGCCCAGATAGATAGGCTTCAGTGGCTCATCCTTCAAGGCAACTTCTATCAGATGCGCCAGCACACCAGCACAATCATCGCGGTGAATACGGTTGGAATACATCACCGGCGTGGCTGGTGCTATGCGCCCCTCGCTCACCTGGCGAATCAGGCCCTCGCGGCCCGGGCCATAGATACCCGAAAAACGCACCACACTGCCGGGAAACTGGTGTTTCAGCAGCACCTGCTCGGCCTGATGCATCAGAATGCCGGAAAAGCCACTGGGCTCCGCCGGGCTCTGCTCATCGACTTGCTCACCCTCTTGCTGCCCATAGACACTGGCCGAGGACACAAACAGCACCCATTTTGGCTGCTGTGTGCGACCTTCAAGCTCGTTTAGCACTGCAGTCAAGCCATCGGGATAGGCGGCCCGGTAGGCGCCTTCGTCGAAACGGTCCGCTGCGACAGCATAGACGACGATATCTGCCTCAGGCAGCGCACCTAGCGTTGCCGGATCGGAAAGATCAATCATCACCCCTTCGATACCGCTGCCTTCCAGCTTGTGGGGCTGACGCCTAGCACCAATCACCCGCTGGCCCGCCTCAATAAGCCGTTTGCCTAAGGCGATACCAATATCTCCGCAGCCGACTATCAACGTTGTTGTCTTCACCTTTGCCTCGCCCCCTGTTACAACCATGGTTACAATCATGGCTAGCAAATAAGGAATCAGGCCTCCCGGGCGCTTCTGACGCCGTGGCTGACCTCGGGCCAGCTCACTTCGGCCAGGGAATGCAGCAAGATAAAGGAAGCCCAGTACTCCGATGACTCTAACAGAACTACGCTATATCGTAACCTTGGCCCAAGAGCGCCATTTCGGGCGCGCCGCCGAGCGCTGCTTTGTCTCCCAACCCACCCTATCGGTGGCTGTCAAGAAGCTGGAAGACGAGCTGGGCGTGGCGCTTTTTGAGCGCTCCAGGGCAGCTGTACAAACCACGCCACTGGGCGAAAAGATCGTTGCCCAGGCCCAGCGGGTGCTGGAACAGGCCAGCCGCATCAATGAGCTGGCCACTGCCGGCCGCGATCAGCTGTCCAGCCCACTGCGCATTGGCGCGATTTATACCATTGGCCCTTATCTGTTTCCGCACCTGATACCGGCACTGACCCGACGCGCACCGCAAATGCCGCTGTATATCGAAGAAGGTCTGACCGGCGATCTGCGTCGCAAGCTGCGTAACGGCGAGCTTGACGCCATTATCGTTGCGCTGCCCTTTACCGAGACCGATGTGGTCACCAAACCGCTCTACGATGAGCTATTCGAGGTGCTGCTACCCGCCGACCACGCCTGGGCCAACCGCTCCGCCATCGACAAGGAAGATCTGCTCGGCGAGCGCCTGTTGCTGCTGGGCGAGGGCCACTGCTTCCGCGACCAGATTCTCGAGGCCTGCCCGGCCATCAGCTACAAACTTAATAACCCAGACAATACCCTGATTGCCGAGGGCGGCTCACTGGAAACCATTCGCCACATGGTGGCATCGCGCTTAGGAATCACCGTGTTGCCGCAGTCGGCTATCGGCACCAGCCACTACGAGAGCGGCCTACTGATCAGCCGCCCGTTCACGCCCCCGGCGCCCGGACGTACCGTGGCGATTGCCTGGCGCGCCAGCTTTCCGCGCCCCAAGGCCATCGATGCCGTCACCGACGCCATCGCGCTCTGCACACCGCGCGCCACTGGCGATGCTGCCGAGGCGTCGCCCACCACCCGCACGACACCAGCATGAGCTCGCTTGATGCTCCGGTCACTGAGCTCAAGGGCGTCGGCGAAGCACTGGCCATCAAGCTCGAGCGACTGGGCATCGCCCGGGTCAGCGATCTGCTGTTTCACCTGCCGCTGCGCTACCAGGACCGCACACGCATCACCCCGATTGCCACTCTGCGCTCCGGCGACGAGGCCGTGGTGGAAGGCGTAATCGCCGCCGCCGACGTGGTTCAGGGGCGCCGCCGCAGCCTGCTGATTCGACTGAGCGATATCGGCGCCGTAATCAGCCTGCGATTTTTCTATTTCTCCCCAGCCCAGCAACAGCAGTTTCAGCCCGGCACTCGCGTTCGAGCCTTCGGTGAGGCCCGCGCTGGGGCGACCGGGCTTGAGATCTATCATCCCGAATATCGTCTGATCAGCGATAGCACGCCGCCGGTGGAAGATCATCTCACCCCGATCTACCCCACCACTGCCGGGCTGCACCAGTCGCGCCTGCGTGCGTTGATCGGCCAGGCCTTCGAGCAGCTGGACGCTAATCCCGACGCTCTACCGGAATGGATCCCTGAAGCGCTGCGCCAGCGCTTCAAGCTGCCCGAGCTACATCGTTGCCTGCGGGCTCTGCATTACCCGACACCGGATACCGACCCCGAGCGCCTTGCAGCAGGGCAGCACCCGGCCACGCGACGTCTGGCGCTGGAAGAACTACTGGCCCACCAGCTGAGCCTACGCGAGGTGCGCCTGCGCATTCAGCAGGATGGTGCACCGCCGCTGCCGGACGGGCGGAACCTGCAGGCCCGTTTTCTGACCCAACTGCCCTTCTCGCTAACCGGCGCCCAACGTCGCGTGCTGGATGAGATTCGTCTGGACCTGGCCACCACCTGCCCCATGCTGCGGCTGGTCCAAGGCGACGTTGGTTCCGGCAAAACTGTGGTCGCCGCCATGGCGGCTCTATCGGCCATTGCTGGCGACTGCCAGGCGGCCATGATGGCACCCACCGAAATTCTTGCCGAACAGCACTATCGCTCATTCCGCGACTGGTTCGAGCCATTGGGCATCGACGTGGCCTGGCTGTCCGGCAAACTCAAGGGCAAGCAGCGTCTCGACACCAAGGCGGCGATTCAGGATGGCCGGGCACGCATGATTGTCGGCACCCACGCGCTCTTTCAGGACGACGTGCACTTCCAGCGCCTGGGCTTGGCGATCATCGACGAGCAGCACCGTTTCGGTGTGCACCAGCGCCTGGCCCTGCGCGAGAAAGGCGAGGCCGGCGGTCTCACACCACATCAGCTGGTCATGACCGCCACGCCGATTCCGCGCACCTTGGCCATGAGCGCCTACGCCGATCTCGATGTGTCAGTCATTGATGAGTTGCCACCCGGTCGCACGCCGGTCAAAACCGTGGCAATGCCCGACGAGCGCCGCCCTGAAATCACCGAGCGCATTAGAAACGCCTGTGCCGACGGCCGCCAGGCCTACTGGGTCTGCACGCTGATCGAAGAATCTGAAGCCCTGCAATGCCAGGCCGCTGAAGCCACCCGGGATGAGCTGGCAGAAACGCTGTCGGAACTGAATATCGGCCTGGTACACGGGCGCATGAAGCCCGCCGAGAAGGCCGCGGTGATGGATGCGTTCAAGACAGGTGATCTGGATCTGCTGGTGGCCACTACGGTGATCGAGGTCGGCGTCGACGTACCCAACGCCAGCCTGATGATTATCGAGAACCCCGAGCGCCTGGGGTTATCGCAGCTGCATCAGCTGCGCGGTCGTGTCGGGCGCGGCGCTATCGCCAGCTTCTGTGTGCTGCTCTACCACCCACCGCTGTCCCAGCACTCAAAGCGACGACTCAGCGTGATGCGTGAAACCAACGATGGCTTTCGCATCGCCGAGGAGGATCTCGCCATCCGTGGCCCCGGTGAGGTGCTTGGCACCCGCCAGACCGGCCTGGCGCAGATGAAAATTGCCGATCTGGAGCGCGACGCCGACCTGCTCACCCGTGTGACACCGCTGGCCGATGCCTTGCTTGCCCAACACCCCGAAGCCAGCCAGCCGCTTATCCGCCGCTGGCTCGGCAAGGAAGCCAGCCGCTACGGGCAGGTGTAGGGCTCACTTCTCAACACTCACTTCTCAACAAACGCCCGCTCAATCACATAACCGCCCGGGTCGCCCATACGCGGCGAAATACTGAACCCCAGCTCGTCGAGCAGTGCGCTAGTATCTTCCAGCATCGCCGGGCTGCCACAGATCATGGCGCGATCCTGGCGCGGGTCGATGGCCGGCAGGCCAGCATCTGCGGTGAGCTTGCCACTGCGGATATGCTCGGTCAGACGCCCCATGGTATGGAACGACTCGCGAGTTACGGTGGGATAATAGATCAGCTTTTCAGTGATGTCTTCTCCCAAGTACTCGTGAGCCGGCAACTCTTTCTGAATAAAGTCGGCATAGGCCAGCTCACTGGTCTGACGCACGCCATGCACTAGCACGACCTTCTCGAAACGCTCGTAGGTTTCGGGATCTTGTATCAGGCTCATAAACGGGGCCAATCCGGTGCCGGTAGACAACAGATACAGGTTGCGGCCAGGCAGAAGATCGTCCAGCACCAGTGTGCCGGTCGGCTTGCGGCTGACCATGATCTGGTCGCCCACCTTGAGGTGTTGCAGGCGCGAGGTCAGGGGGCCGTCTGGCACCTTGATGCTGAAAAACTCCAGGTGGTCTTCATAGTTGGGGCTGGCTACGGAGTAAGCCCGCATCAACGGTTTGCCATCCACCTCAAGGCCAATCATCACGAACTGGCCATTCTTGAAGCGCAGACTGCGCTCACGGGTAGTGCGGAAGCTAAACAGGGTACCGTTCCAGTGGTGAACACTGAGAACGTCTTCCAGGGCAAACTTGCTCATCGGGACTCCATATTTCCAAAGTGCATAATTAAGCGAATCAGTTTTGCGGTGCAGTATAAAAGGAAGCACAATATCTGTGAAATGGATTGTATGGATAATACTTATCCAAACTATTGATACGAGTCATGGAGCACCTGAATGCGCTATACCCTGCGCCAGCTGGAAGTCTTCGTTGCCGTCGCCCAGCACGAAAGCGTATCTCAGGCAGCCAAGGCGCTGTCGCTTTCCCAAAGCGCCACCAGCACCGCGCTGGCCGAACTGGAGCGGCAGTTCGAGTGCCAGCTGCTGGACCGCACTGGCCGCCAGCTGAAGCTTAACGCCATGGGCTTCCAACTGCTGCCCAAGGCGGTGGCACTGCTCGACCGTGCCCAGGAAATCGAGGACCTGATGCATGGCCGTCAGGGCATCGGCACACTGGACGTCGGTGCCACGCTGACCATCGGCAACTATCTCGCCACCCTGCTGATCGGCAACTTCATGCAGCGCTACCCGGGCAGCCGGGTGCGGCTTCAGGTACGCAACACCCGCGCCATCATCGACAGCGTGCTGCACCATGAACTGGATCTAGGGCTGATCGAGGGGCACTGCGAAAACGAGGATGTGGTCACCCAGCCATGGGTAGAAGACGAGTTGGCGGTATTCTGCGCGCCCGATCACCCGCTGGCCGACGGCCAGCCGGTAGAGCTGGACCAGCTTCTACGCGAGAACTGGATCATGCGCGAGCAGGGGTCTGGAACGCGGCTAACGCTGGAGCAGGCAGCACGCCATCGGCGTGGGCGCTTCAATACGCTGCTGGAACTGGAACATACCGAGGGGATCAAGCGTGCGGTGGAATCTGGCCTGGGGATTGGCTGTGTGTCGCGTTTGGCCTTGAGGGACGCCTTCCGGCGCGGCAGCCTGGTGCCAGTGGTAACACCTGAACTCGACCTAAGACGCCAGTTCGGCTTTATCTGGCATCGGCATAAATACCTGGCCACCGGTATGCGTGAGTTTCTGAAACTGTGTCGGCAGATGACCGAAGGTGCGACGCGCAGCGACCAGATCGATGTGCCCTACCTGCCTTAACGTCTCCTGACTTACCTTACCCTTCCTTGATCTGCCGTATTGCCTTGGTTCACTCTGCTCTGCCAGCACTCAAGGCTAAAGAGCAACAGGACGGCGCTGCCCGCTCCCAGCGTATTGGCCAACACATCATAGGGGTCGCCACCGTAACGGCCAGGCACTGCCATCTGCAGACCTTCGATGACGATACCGTAGATCACCGCTATCCAAAACGCCCCGCTGGGACGAACGCCAGCGAGGCGAATCAGGCCGGCAACAACGCCGTAGCCAACAAAGTGGTTAGCCTTGTCCCAAGGCAGTGTCTGGGGCAGCTTACTGGCTGGCGTGAGGCTGCCCCAAGCAACGGCCAACATGACAGCCACCGCCAGCCAGGCCCACAGGCTGCGCCGCTCTTGCAAGCGGCGCAGCAGCCGATCAGCCGTGGGCAATTTCACGGTGATAGGCCGGGCTCAGCTCATGCAGCGACTCAACAAAAGCCGTCACATGGTCCGGGTTGGTAAACTGGCTGATCCCATGCCCCAAATTGAACACGTGACCCGGCCCATGACCGTAGCTGTCGAGAATCCTCGCCACTTCAGCGCGAATGGCCGCCGGGTGCGCAAACAGCACGTTGGGGTCTAGGTTACCCTGCAGCGCAACGCGATGGCCTACCCGCGCCCGAGCGTTGGACATTTCAGTACTCCAGTCCAGCCCAAGAGCATCAGAGCCGACTGCAGCTATGTCTTCCAACCACTGGCCACCATTCTTGGTGAACAGGATGACCGGCACACGGCGGCCGTCATGTTCACGGATCAGCCCGGCAACGATCTGCTCCATATAGCGCAGCGAGAACTCGCGATACGCCGGTGTCGACAGCGCACCACCCCAGGTGTCAAAGATTTGCACGGCCTGTGCACCAGCGCGGATCTGGGCGTTGAGGTAGTCGGTGACCGACTCGGCCAGAGTATCGAGCAGCTGATGCATGACGTCTGGCGTGTCATAGAGCATCGTCTTGACGTGGCGGAAGTCACGGCTGGAGCCCCCTTCCACCATGTAGCAAGCCAGCGTCCATGGGCTGCCGGAAAAACCGATCAACGGCACCCGCCCGTTCAACTCGTGACGAATGGTCTTGACCGCATTCATCACGTAGTCCAGATCGCGCTCGGCGTCAGGCACCGTCAACGCAGCCACTTCCTCGGCGCTGCGCACGGTTTTGCGGAACTTGGGGCCTTCACCTGTTTCGAAGTACAACCCTAAGCCCATGGCATCGGGAATCGTCAGGATGTCAGAAAACAAGATGGCCGCATCCATCGGAAAACGCTCCAACGGCTGCAGTGTGACTTCACAGGCCAGGTCGCGATTGCGACACAGGTCCATGAAACCACCGGCATCGGCCCGCCTTGCACGGTACTCCGGCAAATAGCGACCGGCCTGACGCATCATCCATACCGGGGTACGGTCTACGGGCTGACGCGCCAAGGCGCGGAGAAAACGGTCATTCTTGAGTTCCATGCGCTCATCCATTGACGAAAAATGTGGGCATATTATACCCCATAAGTAGAAGATTAGCGGCCCGTACACCGTGAGCCCGGGCCAGCTTGATGATAAACTGTTGCGCTTACGTCGGCGATGTCAGCCGGCCCGTCAGGTTTTCACCGAGGTCTATTGTGACGATCCGCTACATCGCCTCCTCTCGACTGCCCACGCCCTGGGCTACCTTCACCATGCACGGCTTCGAAGACGAAGCGACCGGCAAGGACCATATCGCCCTGACGCTGGGCGATGTCGGCGACGGCGAACCGGTACTGGGCCGCGTCCACTCTGAGTGCCTGACCGGCGATGCGCTGTTCTCAATGCGCTGCGACTGCGGCTACCAGCTGATGGAAGCGTTACGACGGATTGCCGAGGAAGGCCGTGGCGTGCTTCTGTATCTGCGCCAGGAAGGCCGTGGCATCGGGCTGCTCAACAAGATCCGCGCCTACCATCTGCAGGACGAGGGCGCCGACACCGTGGAAGCCAATGAACGACTGGGGTTCGCCGCCGACCTGCGCCGCTACGACCTGTGCTTGCCAATGCTCGATCATCTCGGCGTTCATGCTCTGCGCCTGATGACTAATAACCCGCGCAAGGTTGAAGCGTTAACCGACGTCGGCGTCGAGGTAGTTGAGCGGGTTGGGCTGACCACCGGCCTCAACCCGCACAACGAACATTACCTTTCAACCAAAGCCGGCAAGCTGGGCCACATGATGGCACTGGGCGACTTTTCTCCTGCCTGCGACGTGAACAGCAAACGCAAGCCCTGAGCCCTTACTCAGCGAGTCTTGCCGCCGGCTCGCGGGGCTCTCCCCAAACCAGCCTGAGAGTGACTGCAATCACGATCAGCGCAATCAGTCCGGCGCCACCGCCCAGCAGGGTGCTCTCCGTCAGTCCGGCAACAAAAAAAGCAATGATGCCTGCGATACCCGCGGTAACCGCATAAGGCAGCTGGGTACGTACGTGGTCGATGTGGTCACAGGATGACCCAGCGGATGACAAGATCGTGGTATCGGAAATCGGTGAGCAGTGATCGCCGAAGATACCACCGCTGAGCACTGCAGAAATGGTCAGCGCCAGTGGCAAGTCCATGGCGACGGCTACCGGCATGGCGATGGGAATCATAATCGCAAAAGTGCCGTAGGACGTTCCCGTAGTGAAAGCCACCACCGCTCCAATCAAGAACAACAGCACCGGCACCATGCTCGGCGACAGGCTCGCTTCTGCCAAGGTGACCAAATACGCGGCCGTACCAAGCTCTGACGTCACGCTGCCGATCGACCAGGCCAGGGTCAGAATGATGTACACCAGCGTCATGCTCTTGATGCCATCGACTACAATATCCATGGCTTCGCGAAAACTGAACAGCTTCTGCACCATGCCCATGGTCAGGCCCACCATCACGGCCATCAGCGTAGCCATCAGAATCGACAGCCCACCCTTGGCATTGCCCACCGCAGTGACCAGGTCATTTTCAGGGAAGTTGCCGGTCCACAGGAACAGCGGCGGAATCATCAGCACCAACACGGCAATGGGCACCAACATGTTGCGTTTGCGGGCCTGATCTTCGCTGACCGGGCTGAGGTTGTCCTCGTGACTTCCGGAAGGTGGCTTGGCGTTGGGTGCCATCACCTGGCCCGTGGTGCGGGCACGGTGTTCAGCGGCGGCCATGGGGCCAAAGTCCCATTGGGTGATCACCAGGAAAGCGATCAACGCCAGCGCCAGCCAGGCATAAAAATTCAGCGGAATGGTCGACAGGTAGATCAGATACTCCGAGCCGCTGGTATCCATCTCAACCAGCTGGGTACCGATTAGCCCCATGACAAAAACCACCCAGGTCGACACAGGCCCAAGCAGGCACATTGGCGCCGAGGTGGAGTCGACGATATACGCGAGCTTCTCACGTGACACCTTCATCCGGTCAGTGATCGGACGCATCACGCTGCCCACGGTCAGGGCATTGAAATAATCCTCAAAGAAGATCAACACGCCCAGCCCCATGGTGGCACCCTGGGCGCCGCGGCGTGACGCCACACGAGCAGAGATCGAGCGGGCAATGGCCTGGGCACCACCAGAGCGCTCCAGCACCCCGATCAGCACGCCGAACAGGCCACAGTAGATCAGCACCGTTACGCTCCACTCATCGCCCACGCTGGGAATAATGAAGGCATCGAAGGTGTCATAGAGCCCAATGGCCGGATTGCCTCCGACCAGCATGGTAGCACCCAGCCAGACCCCACAGAACAGAGCCGGAATCACGTTACGGGTTACCAGCGCCAGCACAATCGCCAACAACGGCGGCAGCAGGGAAAAGATACCGAATGTCATCAGGTTGCTCCTGAGCTTCTTGTTGTGATCAGAGCATCAAGTGGCGCTGTTGACGCCAATGGAAATACAGCACTGCCCGCAGTCTCAGCCAGCATCACGGGCTTTACGAATGCGGTCATAGGCATTACCGATTTCGATGGTGCGCTCCTTGGCCATCTCACGCATGCTTTCAGGCAGGCCTTTTGAGGCCAGTTTGTCCGGATGGTTTTCACTCATCAGGCGCCGATAGCTGCGCTTGACCTCGGCGTCGCTGGCATCAGCGTTTACCCCGAGTACCGCATAGGCGTCTTCCAGCGAAGGGCCCGATGGCTGGGCACTGCCAGCTTGACTGGCACCACGCAGCATGGCTTCGATCTGCTGAATCTCAGCCTCGCTACAGCCCAACCCCCGGGCAATGCGCAGAATCATGCTGTGTTCAGCGGGATGCAACACGCCGTCGGCGGCAATCGCCGACAGCTGCACCTGCAGAAACACCTGGCGCAGGGCGCGCTGCCCCCGGGTAATCCGTGCCACCTGGGCAATTTCAGCGTCCAGATCGAAGTCCGCCGCCTTGCCGCGGTTAAAGTCGGCCCGGGCCTTGGCGCGCTGCGCCTCGTTCAGGCGCAGCAGGTCCCACATCTTGCGCGAGGCGTCCAGCTCATCTTCGGTGACCTGGCCATCCGCTTTACACAGGCAACCCATGACGGCAAAGGTCGAGTCCAGAAAATGGCTCTGCAGTTCTTTCAGCCCCATGCCACCGCGAACCCGGCTGCCCAGCCACCAGCCCAGTGCCGCCCCCACAATAAGGCCCAGCAGGTTGCCGCTAATAAGAAAACCGACAAAACCGCCGATCAAGGTTGCCATCAGCATGGCATCTCTCCAATGGAGTCAACTATCAGTCAACAAAAAGAAAAAAGGCGTGCTCGAGTGTTCAGCACGCCTACATGAACAACGCCTTCCGATCAGACGGCATCCTTGCCGGTTTCACCGGTACGAATTCGGATAACCTGCTCCAGCGCCGTAACAAAAATCTTGCCGTCACCAATTTTGCCAGTGTTGGCCACTTTGGTGATAGCATCGATCACCTGGTCGAGCATATCGCTATCCACCGCCACTTCCAGCTTCACCTTAGGCAGGAAGTCCACCACGTACTCGGCACCACGATACAGCTCAGTGTGCCCTTTCTGGCGGCCAAAGCCCTTGACTTCAGTCACCGTGATGCCCTGAACCCCGATATCAGAGAGCGACTCGCGAACGTCGTCGAGCTTGAACGGTTTGATGATGGCAGTCACCAGTTTCATGATCTTGTCCTCGCGTAATTCGTGTTCCGGCGGCGCCCCTGCGAAACCGGCTGCAATGCTGCTGAGGATACACGCCCACGGCCAGATTGAAAAAACCAATGCACCGTGGCCAGGCATGAGCACAACAGACCGCCTGCCGTGCCAGCGTTTATCTAGCGCTCATCATTGAGCTCACGCCATTCCTGAGCCGCCTCTTCGACACCGAAATCACGGTCACCAGACAGCGCCGCGCGCCGCTCGGCTTCCTCTTCACGCACATCGTCGATCACGGTCATCAGCTCGTCCACGTCCACCGCGCGGGTATCGTGCTCAAAGCATCCGGTCAACTGGCTATCCGGGTGCAGCTCACCGGCCTCATAGAGCGCCCAGATTTCTTTGCCGTAGTCGGTCGCCAAAAGCTCAGGCGCGAAGCGACCAAAATAACGGCGCATGTTGTCGACATCGCGCTCGAACATCATTTCAGCACTGTTGTTGCCGGCCGCATCCACCGCCTGGGGCAGATCGATGATGACCGGACCATCGGCAGACAGCAGCACGTTGAACTCGGACAGGTCGCCGTGGATCAACCCGGCATGCAGCATCCGCACAATGTCGCCTAGAATCTTGGCGTAATACGCCCGGGCCTGCTCAGCGGTGAGCGTCACGTCGTCTAGCCGCGGCGCGGTGAGCCCTTCGGCATCGGCGATCATCTCCATCAGTAACACGCCATCAACAAAGCCATAGGGCTTGGGTACCCGCACATCCGCCGCGGCCAGCCGGTAAAGCGCATCGACCTCGGCGTTGAGCCAAGCCTGCTCCTGTTCTTTCTGCCCATAGCGGGTCTTCTTGGCCATAGCCCGGGAGCGCCGGCTGTTACGCACCTTGCGCCCTTCTTGATACTGCACGGCCTGCTTGAAGCTGCGCTGTTTGGCTTCTTTAAACACCTTGGCGCAGCGCCGCTCCCCATGCGAACGCACCACATATACCTGTGCTTCCTTGCCGCTCATCAACTGGCCCTCGACCTCATCGATCAAACCATCGTCAACCAGCGGCTGTAATCTCTTGGGTATCTTCATATCACCACATTGCTAACCAATATACCGGGCGCGAAAACTGCGGCCCTTGAGTTTACCAGTGCCTAGCTGCTTTAGGGCGGCTGCGGCAACGTCACGACGCACGGCCACATAGGCGCTATTGGCAAGCACCTTGATCTTGCCTACCTGGTCACCGGCAATACCGCCGTCGCCTGTCAAGGCACCGAGAATGTCACCGGGGCGCAGTTTGTGCTTTTTGCCACCGCCAAGCTGCAGCGTCACCATTGCCGGCCTGAAAGGCGCCTGCTTCAACACCTCAGGGCTGGGCAGCGGCTGCACCTCAAAGCGGTCATCAAGCAACCCTGCAAGGCGCGCCAGCCGATAGTCATCCTGCTCGCTGACCAGAGTGTAAGCCACTCCCGAACCACCGGCCCGGCCGGTTCGCCCAACGCGGTGCACATGCACCTCAAGCTCGCGGGCGATGCGATAGTTGAACACTGCATCCAGGGCGGCGATATCCAGACCGCGGGCAGCCACGTCAGTGGCCACCAAGATCGAGGCACTGCCATTGGCAAACATGATCAACAACTGGTCCCGGTCACGCTGCTCAAGGTCACCATGCAGCGCCAGGGCGCTGAAGCCAGCACCTTTCAGCGCCTCAGCCACTTCGTCAGTCTCGCGCTTAGTGTTACAGAACACCACACTTGACGCCGGCCGGGCGTCTAGCAACAGACGAAGCAGCGCCTCGAAACGCGCGGACTCATCAGCCACCCGATAGAAGTGCTGGCGGATCGTCGTTGCATCATGAGTCTCCGTCACCTCCACCGTAATTGGGTCGCGCATCAAGCGCTTGGCAATGGGACGGACTGCATCGCCGAAAGTGGCACTGAACAGTAGCGTCTGACGGTTTACCGGGGTCTCGGCGATGATCGCCTCCATGGCGGCCTGAAAACCCATGTCGAGCATGCGGTCGGCTTCATCCAGCACCAGGGTCGTCAGCGAGCCAAGCTCAAGCGTCCCTTTGCGCAGGTGTTCTTCGATCCGGCCCGGGGTGCCAACG
Source organism: Halomonas sp. (assembly GCF_052095765.1). GTDB lineage: Bacteria > Pseudomonadota > Gammaproteobacteria > Pseudomonadales > Halomonadaceae > Halomonas. Next base: position 14,367 of record NZ_JBQDJZ010000016.1, on the reverse strand, counting down.
ACGATATGCGCACCGTGCTCCAGCGAAGCCAACTGCGGCCCCATCGACGCACCACCGCACAGCGTCAACACCTTGACGTTAGGCAGACTGCGCGCCAAGCGGCGGATCTCGCCGGCCACCTGGTCTGCCAACTCACGGGTCGGGCAGAGCACCAGCCCCTGCACCCGAAAGTCTGACGTCTGCAATCGCGACAGTAGCCCCAGGCCGAAGACTGCTGTTTTGCCGGAGCCGGTCTTCGCTTGGGCGATCACATCACGGCCCGCCAGCACCGATGGCAACCCCTCGGCCTGAATCGGCGTCATGACGTGATAGCCCAGCGAGCCAAGATTGGACAACAGTTCCGGCGCCAGCGGCAGCGCGGCGAAATCAGAGGTGGTTTGAGTCACTGTGCATTAGACCTGGAAAATAAACCTGAAGAATGGACCTAGAGATCAACCCTGTAGCCGCCCGAGTATCGAAGCCGCTTCACAAGCAATGATGGAAGCCAGATAGAATAGCAGAAAGAAGTGTGGCCCACGTAACACAGCACAGGCTTTACAAAGGCCACATAAGGCACGGATAGTAAGGCACACGCTAGGGAGACCTCATCATGACTGCCAGTCCAACACTCGACCTGGCCTTACGCCTGAGCCGAGTGCGCGCAAACACCCCGCTGATCCACAACATCACCAACCATGTGGCAATGAACATCATGGCCAACGTGCTGCTGGCCATCGGCGCGTCGCCTGCCATGGCCCATGCGCGGGAGGAAGCCGCGGAGTTTGCCGCTATGGCGGACGCGCTGACGATCAATATCGGCACCCTCTCGCCTCATTGGGTCGATGCCATGGAAGACGCCGCCCGCGCGGCGTTAGCCGCAGGAACACCCTGGGTGCTGGACCCGGTGGCCGTAGGCGCCACGGCCTATCGCCGCGAGGTGGGTGCTCGACTGCTGGCGCTGTCCCCCAGCGTGATCCGTGGCAACGCCTCTGAAATCCTGGCCCTGGCCGACCTATCTGATCAGGCCAATCAGCTAAGCAGCGGGCGCGGCGTCGACAGCACGGCCGCCAGCCACAGCGCCCAAGACGCCGCCATCTTGCTCGCACGGCACAGCGGTGCCGTAGTCGCAGTGACTGGCGAGGTCGACCTGGTGACCGATGGCCGACAAATCGCCCAGATTGAAGGCGGCCACGCCCTGATGCCGAGAGTCACTGCGCTGGGCTGCTCGCTAACTGGCGTCGTTGGTGCCTGGGTTGCCGAAACCGATACAGGTAGCACCAGAGACATCTTTCTGGCCACTACGGCGGCTCTAGCCAGTTATGCGGTGGCAGGCGAGCTGGCAGCACAGACCACCAAAGGACCCGGCAGCTTCAGCGTCGCCTTCCTTGATAAGCTCTATGCGCTGGACGGCGACACCCTCACCCAACATGCCCGACTGGAGATTACCGATGCGCCTTGATCTATCGCTTTACCTGGTTACTGATCCGCAGCTGTGCGAAAGCTATGGGCTGGTGGAAACCGTCGCCGCTGCCGTGCGCGGCGGCGTAACCGTCGTGCAGCTGAGAGACAAGCAGGCCAGTGACGCCGAGATGACCCAGCAAGCGCGTCAGATCAAGCAGGCGATTGCCGGAAGCGGCGTGCCCCTGATCATCAACGACCGCCTGGAGGTGGCACTGGCCAGCGGCGCCGATGGCCTGCATATCGGCCAAGATGACGGCGATGTGACGGCGGCGCGCAAGGCGCTGGGGCCGGAAGCGATTCTCGGCCTTTCAGTGCAGCACCTCGACCAGCTGACGCAGTTGAACACCGACACATTAGACTACCTGGGGCTGGGGCCGGTGTTTGCTACCGCTACTAAAGGCGATCACGCCACGCCCATCGGTTTCGACGGCCTGGCGGTACTGGTCGCGGCAAGTCCGCTGCCCAGCGTGGCGATCGGGGGACTCAAGAAAGAGCACGTAGACGCCGTGCACAAATCCGGCGCGGAGGGTTTAGCCGTCGTCTCAGCCATTTGTGGCACGCCAGACCCCGAAGCTGCTACGCGCGCCTTTATGAGGCTCAGGTAGCAGGGCGACGCGTGATGGCCACGCGCCCCTCACGCCAAGCAATCAACAGGCCACTGAAAATCACCACGGTGCCGCCAATCAGCACCCAGACATCTGGCACCTCGCCCCAAATCCACCAACCCAACAGCACCGCCCATATCAGCGCGGTGTAGTCGAAAGGCGCCGCCAGCGCGGCAGGCGCGTAACGGAATGCCATTGTAATGCCCGCCATGGCGCCCACGCCGAGAACGCCTGCCAATATGAAGATCGGCCAGTCCGGCATGGACGGCGTTATCCACACCCAGGGCATGGTAGCTGCAGACACCAACATGGGAATCAGCGTGGTGTAAAACACCATTGCCCACAGGTGCTCACGACTGCCATAGCGGCGAGCGGTAATCAGAGTCAGCGCATAGAAGACAGCCGCCGCCAATACGATTAGCGTGGCTGGGCGGAAACTGTCTGCACCAGGGCGCACCACGATCATCACCCCGATGAACCCGAGTAACGTTGCCAGAATGGTCGGCTTGTCGACCCGCTCTTTGAGCAACGGCACCGACAGCAGCGTGACGAACAGCGGGGCGGCAAAAATTATCGCAGTAGCCTCGGCCAGCGGCAGCAGCGTCAGACTCCACGTGAAACAGACCATCGTGCCGGTGAAGATCAAACCGCGTAGCAGGTGCACACCGGGCCGCTTGGTACCCAGCTTGCGTATACCACCATTGAAGCGCGCGATCAGCACGATCAGTGGCAAGGACACCAAGGTGCGAAAGAAGATGATCTGTAGCGGCGAATAGCCCGCCCCCAGCCACTTGGTGATGGCATCGCCCAACGCCAGGCACAGCACGCCAGCGCACATGTAAAGAATACCCTTCAGCGTGGCCGGCATGGCTATTGTTCCTTTCTTAAAACACACACCGCCAGCTAGGCCGGCGGTGTGATGACGGCATCCCGGCATTCGCCGGGCGCCTTTGGCTCATACAAGGTTCAGAACCCACTCAAAGGCTGGCCTGGACAACCATGCAGTCGATGCCACTGGCCTGAAGGCGCTGGCAGGCATTGCGCGCCTGACCTTCACCCATGTCCATCAAGCGGGCACGGTAGACACTGGCACCGACGATCTGGGGCAGAGCCACCTGCTCTTCTGCGACTTGTGCCGCCCGGGCGGCACGCACCGCGAGGTCACGGGCACTGTCGAGACTACTGAAAGCACCCACCTGAACGCCCCACTCCCCTCCGGCTGATGCCACTGGCAATGCAGGAGCGGCTGCCACCACAGGTTCTGATACCCGGGCAACGGCAGGAGCCACTCTGGCCTGCACTACAGGTACTGCAGGCGATGCCTCTACCACCAGCGGCTCATCCGCCCGAACAGGCACAGGGTTGGTCGCGCGGGCAGTGGCTGCATACCCCGCTGGTGTATCGCTCCACGCCGTCAATTCCTGGGTGTTGTTTTCCACAACGCTGCGGCTAGTAACAGCAGGTGTGAGCTCACGGCTCACCCGTTGACGGGACACCGCCACATCCGGCCGATTGACCGCTTCAGCGCGCGATGGCTCAACACGCTGGTAGGTCGGCTGCTGTACAGCACTGACTGCCGGGGCGCTGGCCTGTGGCTGAGGCGTGTTAGACGCCAGCAGCTGGCGTGCCGGCAGTGCCGGCTCAACTCCGGGTACCAACAGCTGCTCATTGGAAATTGCCGTGTTGGCCATCCAGCCCTTGCCATCACTGAGCGAGGCGCGCAGGAAGCCACGGTCAAGCAGGTTGGCCATATGCTTGTCGCGCGATGAGGCGCTATACCCCCCCATCACCACCGAAAGGATACGGCGGTTGTTACGCACAGCAGACGTTGCGACATTAAAGCCCGAGGCGCGAATAAAGCCGGTTTTCAGACCATCAGCACCGGGATAGTTGGCCAGCAGGCGGTTGTGGCCACGCACTGTCTTGCCGCCCCAGGTAAAGCTCTGCTGTGAAAAATAGTGATAGTACTGGGGAAAATCGAGCATCAGGCGACGTGACAACATCGCCATATCTCGGGCGGTCGTCACCTGGCGACTGTCCGGCAGACCAGACGCATTACGGAAGGTGGTGTTGTGCATGCCCAGATCACGGGCCTTGGACGTCATCATCTGCGCAAACTGGCTTTCCGTACCACCCATTGATTCTGCCACCACAACCGCCACATCATTGGCTGAACGCACCACCAGCGCCTTGATCGCTGTTTCCACAGGCAGGGTGGAGCCCGCCTTGAGCCACAGCTTTGTCGCCGGCATGGCAGCGGCAGCACGCGACACACTCAGCGGGCTATCCAGGGTGAAGCGCTGGTCTTCCAATGCTTCAAACAACATATACAGCGTCATCATCTTAGTCAGCGAGGCGGGATAACGTCTTGCGTCGGCATTTTCGGCATACAGGACTTCGTGAGTTTCAGCATCAATCACGATCCCAGCATAGCGCGGATTACCTTCAGCCACCGCCCTCCCTGCCAGCAGCAGCCCAAGCATCAGAACAATAGCGACGGCTAACGAGTACCGCCGGAAGGGTGTAGGCAGCATGATGTTCCCCTGAGTGTTTGTAGTTACCACAGCTAATGACACATTATGACGCAAGACTTACCACTGTCCATGCATCAAGTCATGGTTTAAGCGCTCCAAATCAAATGTTGTAACGTTTTAACCTGGAAGATGACGCGTTTTCAATATCGCTCAACAATATAGCATTTGCCAGCCGCTTTGTAGGACAAGACTCAACCGGTCAACCCGGTGCTAGCACACTGGCGGTCTCTGGCAGCTCACGCCGCCCACCGGCTGATACCCAGCCACACCAGCCGCAGAGCCAGCAGCGTCAACGCCCATTTGAACAGGGTGTCGAAACGATGATCCGAGAGCCGGTGCAACAGCCGCAGCCCAAGCCAGGTGCCAACCAACCCTGCCGCTATCATTGCGATCATCAGCCCCAGCCAGTCTCGGAACACGAAACCAGCCAGGCCGAATACGAAAATCTTGGTCAGATGCTGCAGCGACATACAGGCCGAGAACGTCGCTACCTTGGCCAGCCTCCCGTCCTGACTCTGCTTAATGAATGCTGCCACCAGTGGCCCGCTTGCGCCTACCAGGCTGGAAAGCAGGGTCGTCACGGCGCCAGCCACAAGGACGCCGACACTCCCCAGCGCACGCTTTGGCAACCCAGGCCCCCAACAGGTAAACAGCACAAAGGCTGCAATGCACAGCTCCAGCACACCAGCGGGCAGATGAATCACCAGCCAGGCAGCAACCAATGCACCAACAATCACCCCGGGTACAAAAACCATCAAGGTACGGCGATCCACGTGCCGCCAGGTCATCGTGGTGCGGCCAACGTTAGAACCCAACTGCACCATGCCGTGCACTGGAATCAGCGCCGCAGCTGGCATCACCTGGGCCAGCGCCATGATCATCAGTACTCCACCACCAACACCGAAGGCTGAGGTGAAGGCTGAAGTCAGCACCGAGAGCAGGATCAGCAGCCCATCCAGGGAAGGTGACAGTGGCGACAGCGAATCAAGTAACTGCATAGCGTGTTCCGTGAATGGTCATGGCAATGAAAAAGCGCATGATACCGGAAACGCATCGGGGCTGGTCATTGACCAGCCCCGATGCGCTCAAACACAGTCTTTCGTGTCAGCCGACAAGCGCGCCCAACACCGCCTCGCGTGAAAGCCGCTCACGCTCGGCATAGAGCGCTAGCTCGTCGGTGACTGCCGCACCCAGTGCCTGCTCGAAGGCGTCACGATTGGCATTGCCGGTGTAGGCCTCGCTCTGCTCACCGCCCAGATTAGATTGGAAGATGCCCGCCGCACTGACCGGCAGGAAATCTTCGTAGGTAATCGGCAGCGCCTCAACCAGCCCTTGCTCGATCAGCACATCCAGGTCCTGTTCACCCCCTTTGGTGCCCCCCACTTTACCCGCCTGTGTCAGCCGGTACTCGAAAAATGCCAGCCCACGGCGACGCAGCTCATCCTCGCAGTCGGGAAAGCCAGCAAACACCTTGCCCAGCTCGCGCTGATGCTCTTCATTACCCAGGCCAGCGGTACGCTTGCGCGATTCGCCAAGTAACTGGTCATAAAGCGCGCGCCCTTCGGCCGTCAACGCCACGCCACGCTGCTCGATCTCACCGAAACGCGCGGAGTGTGTGCCCTGGTGGTCGCCAGTAAAGCGGATCGCCTCTTCCAGCGCCTTGAAGCTGGTCTGGCGCAACAGAATCGGACAGTCTCGACGCGGTGGCCCCTCGATGACCTCCTTGGAGTTCATGCCCATTTCCGGCATGCGACGCTGGGCTTCATCGATATCCAGGGTCCGCGGAGTCAGATGGTTGATGTGCGGCCCACGGAAGCACACCACGTCAGCAATCAGCCGATGCTCGGCATGTAGCGCCGCGTGGGTTTCCATGTCGACCGTGGCGTCCTGATGCCAGCGGAATGTCTCCAGCGCTTCTGCCACAAAGCGGTCAGCCTGCTCATTACTAAGCCCTCCCTGCTGCTCAGCCAATTCAATCAGCTCACGCGCGCCAGTGGTAAAGATATCGCGCCTGGACAGAATCTCGGCCGCACGCTCACGCAGTGCGGGGCTCTCGATCAGTTCAAGGCGCAGCAGCGAGGTAAAAATACGGAAGGGATTGCGCGCCAGCGCGGCATCGTCAATCGGGCGAAATGCTGTGGAGTGCACCGGCACACCGGCCTCGGACAGATCGTAGTAACCCACCGGGAACATACCCATCACCGCAAACAGCCTGCGCAGCATGGCAAGCTCTTCGGCAGTGCCGACACGAATGGCACCGTGTCGCTCGACGCCGAGCCGCCCCAGCTCGTCATGGGATGCCAGCCGCTCGGCCAGCACCGGATCGCGCTCCAGGGTCTCGCGATTGACCTTCTCGACCAACTCCAACAGCGTCTCGTACTGGGGCACCTCGGCCTGATACATGGCCGACATGGCCCGAGAAAAGCGATCGCGAATCTCGTCACTGCTGACGAGGGTTGGGTTACTCATGCGTCATGGCTCCTGAGAATATTTAGCATCAAGGGTTCAGCGTATCCAGCGCCCGTTCAAGTCGCGCCAAACCTTCTTTCATGATTTCGGGCTCGGTGGTTAACGGGGCCAATAGTCGCAGTACATTGCGGCGGCGCCCGCTGGGCATCAGCAACACACCTTGCTCCCGGCCTGCGGCCAACAGGGCTGTCAGGTGCTCAGCGCCCGTGGCGTTGGCAGTATCTTTAAACACAATGCCGCGCATGGCCCCCACGCCACTGACGCCACCCAGCATGGGATAGCGCCCCGAATCGCTCCATTTGCGACAGGTATCCAGTATTAGTGTTTCCTGAGCTTTACCCAAGCGCGCCAGGTTCTGCTCGCCCATCAGCTCCATCACCGCCAGAGCCGCCGCACAGGCCACCGCATTCCCCGAATACGTGCCGCCTAGACCGCCTTTGGGCAGCGCATTCATGAACTCTGACTTACCGGCCAGCGCCGCCAGCGGCAGACCCGCGGCCATGCTCTTGCCCATCAGCAACAGGTCCGGTTCAACACCGAGATATGAAAAGGCGAAACGCTTGCCGGTACGGCCGAAGCCGGACTGGATCTCGTCGAAAATCAGCACAATGCCATGGCTATCGCACAGCGCACGCAGGCGAGCAGCGAAGTCGGCACACAACAGGCGAAAGCCACCTTCTCCCTGAACCGGCTCGATAATGATGGCCGCTATCTCATTAGCGGGCGTTTCAACCTCAAACAACCGCTCGATCGCTGCCATGGCTTGATCCGCGTCGGTCTCGCTGTCGCGGCTGGGAAACGGCACGTGGTACACCGGCCCAGGCAAGGTTCCCAGGCGGTTCTTGTAGGGTTTTACCTTACCGTTCAGATTCAGCGCCGCCAGGGTGCGGCCATGGAAACCATCATCAAAGGCGATCACACCCTGACGACCAGTGGCCGCACGTGCCACCTTGAGCGCGTTCTCGGTGGCTTCAGCGCCGCTGTTGGTCAGCATGCACGACAGTGGGTAGGACACCGGCACAAAAGCATCCAGCGCCTTGACCACGTCAAGGTAGCCCCGGTGCGGCAGAGCATTGAAGGCCGAGTGCATCAGCGTCTCGACCTGTCCCTTCACGGCTTCAACAACCGCTGGGTGGCAGTGCCCAACATTCAGCACACCGATTCCGGCAACGAAATCCATGTAATGCTTACCCTGCTCGTCCCAAACCTCGGCATTGCGGCCACGTTCGACGCAAATGGGGTGGACGATGCCAAGCGAGTCACTGACGTGCGGAAGTTCCATGTCACGATCCTGTTGATAGGCCATGCTGGTAAAAAGAGAGAAAAGAGGCTTTCTTTATATGAACAGACGCACACAGCGTAATTCAAACGAAAAAAATGCCACTATGTATTCCGAAAAATCGTGAGTCTGACCGCTTTTCATCTGCATGGCCGAGCGACCTGGCGACAAAGGATGAATTTATTTCATGGATTGATTCCAAACATTCTTTTGTGTCTAGGTGCGCATACACCAACAATGCAGCAAATATCCTGCACGAATCAGCTGCAGGCGCTAGGTTGCATTTATCACTGCAGCAAATGGCGTATACCAGTAAGATTGTCTATTGAATGGCGTCAAGCCAAACAACTCTAACCATGACAGGAAGAACCCCATGACACGTCTGCTTACTTCCGCCGCAGTTGCTCTTGCCGCCGGCGCGTTCCTCAGTGGCTGTGGCGACTCTAGCTCCAGCAAGCCCAACGTGGCTATCGGCCCACCCGCCAGCACCACGCAACAAGTGTCACAGTTAATCCTTAAGGCCCACGGCGTAAAAGAGGACGACTACAGCGCCTACCAGGAAGGCTTTGGTGCCGCTCTTGACGGCGTACAGGATGGCAACATTGACGTGTCGATCGGCATTCTCGGCCTGCCCTCAGGCAGCATCGAGAACCTTCAGGCTGCCGCTGGTGATGTAGTCATGCTCAACCTGACTGATGACGCAATAGACCATATTGAAGCCAACAGCGATTACCGCCGTTTTGTGATTCCCAAGGACAGCTATGAATTCCTTGATAACGACGTCACTACGGTAACCGCCTACGCCGTGCTGGTAGGCAACACTCACAGCATCGACGAAGAGCTGGGCTATGAGCTGGCACGCCTGATGCACGAGAAAGCCGATGAAAACACGCATGCCCAGTCAGCATTCATGACACTGGAGAATGCCCTGAACGGCGCTGATGGCATTCCGGTTCACCCTGGCGCCAAGCGCTACTATGAAGAACAGGGCCTGACTGTCGATGGACCGGTGGCCGAAATCGACATCACCGATGGCAAGACCGAATATATCCTCGGCACCGGCAGCCAAGGCGGCACCTACTACCCGCTGGGCGGTGAAATGGCGACCATCTGGAACAACTACTTGGACGATTCCAACTTCACCAATATCGAAACCGGCGCTTCAATCGAAAACCTGGTCAGTATTCGCGATGACCGTATGGATCTGGGCATGACGGTACATGCCCCGGCCAAAGACGCGGTGGAAGGCAGCGGTGAGTTTGAAAGTGGCGCCATTGATAACGTCGCCTTCATCGGTCATATCTACCCCGAAGTCATCCAGATCGTGACTCGTAAGAAAACCGGCATTACCAGCCTCGAAGACCTTGCCAAGTAAGTGATGCAAGCAAGTAACCCTAGCGTGGTGGTGGCTTTCGCTGCCGCCACGCCATCAACGGAAGATCAATGCCGTGGATAAAAAAAAAGTCCAGCCGATACTGAAGCACTGCTAAAGAAATACGACCGTGAGTCCAGCGTCAGGTCTGATATGGGCCGCTGGGTCTGGGCTGTATCACTGCTTGGCATAGCGCTGTCGTCTTTTCACCTGTACACCGGTTACTTCGGCACCCTGCCATCACAAAAGCAGGGGGCGGTTCACCTGGGCCTCGCGCTTGGCATGATCTTCCTGCTGTTTCCCGCCTGGCGCAGCCAGCGCAATCACAGCCACGTGCCCTGGTATGACGTGGTACTGGCTTTCGCGGCAACCTTCGGCGCGTATTACAAAATCCTGTTCTATGATGAAGTGCTTCGCGCGCGCATTACCGGCTACACCACCTTTGACCTGATCGTTGCCGGGCTTGGCGTGCTCTTTGTGCTGGAAGCTACCCGGCGTACCGTCGGTGTGCCCATCGTAGTGGTCGCTTCGCTGGCCATCGCCTATGCCATGCTGGGCAACCATATTCCTACCCGCCTGCTATCGCACCCGGGCTTTCCTCTCCAAGATATAGCACCCTATCTGTGGTTCCGTGAAGGCGGAGTATTCGGCACACCGCTACAGATATCTGCCAAATTCATCTTCCTATTCCTGTTCTTCGGTGTCGTGCTGATACAGACCGGCGTGGGAAGCTTTTTCAACGATCTGGCAGTTGCCGCTACCGGACGCTTTACCGGCGGCACGGCCAAGGCGGCAGTTATTGCCAGTGCCCTGCAAGGCATGATTTCGGGCAGCTCGGTGGGCAATACCGTAGCTTCCGGCTCCTTTACCATCCCGATGATGAAAAAAGCCGGCTTCCGCCCTGAAGTCGCAGGGGCTACCGAGGCATCGGCGTCGACGGGCGGCCAGATCATGCCACCGCTGATGGGCGCTGCGGCCTTCATCATGGTTGAATATGTCGGGGTCTCTTATCGCGAGATCATGTACGCTGCGCTGATACCTGCCCTGATGTATTTCTGTGGCATCTTCATCGGCGTACACTTTGAAGCCAAGCGCAGCCGTATCCTCGGCATCCCCAGAGATCAACTACCAAGCAAACGAAAACTGCTACTGAGCCGCGGCTATATGCTACTGCCGCTAGTGGTGATTGTGGCTACCGTCAGCGTCGGCTTCACCGCCCAGCGTGCCGCGCTGCTGGGTATCGCAACGGCACTCCTTGTCAGCCTGGTACGCAAGGAAACTCGCCCCTCTCTGCCCGACCTAGTACGAATTCTCGACCGTGGCGCACGCGTGGCACTGCCGGTGATCGCCGCTGTAGCAACAGCTGGCATCATTGCTGGCGTCGTCGGCATGACCGGCCTCGGTGCGAAGTTTGCTGCTGGCATCATCAGCCTTGCCGATGGCACCCTGATCCTGGCACTCATCTTCACCATGCTGGCCTGTATCGTGCTTGGCATGGGGTTGCCAACAACAGCTAACTATGTGGTTACCGCCACCATTGCCGCTCCGGCGCTGATCAATGAGTTCGGACTGGCACCCATGTCGGTGCACCTGTTCGTCTTTTACTTCGGCATTGTGGCGGATATCACACCACCGGTGTGTCTGGCGGCCTATGCCGGGGCCGGAATTGCCGGGGCTAACCCCATGAAGACCGGCATGACCGCACTCAAGCTCGCCATTGGCGCGTTCATCATCCCTTACGCGCTGATTTATAACCCGGCACTGGTGATGGTCGATCCCACTCCGCTTGGACTTACCATCGCTGTCTTGCTTTTGGTGATAGGACTGATCAGCGTCAGTGCCGCGCTAATGGGATACTTCGTGCGTGACGCTCGCCCCTGGGAACGCCTGGTTCTGCTGGCCTCAGGCATTGCCATGATTGCCCCTGAGCTATTTACAAGCGCTCTCGGCTTTGTCGGCATTGTTCTTGTGGCGTGGATACAGTCTCGTCGCCCTCAGGAGTCTGGGTTGAAGCAGGCAAGCTCAGGCGCCTGACCACGAGCCCCGCGCCTGTCCTGCGCGGGGCACTCCAGACTCGCCCGAATACGCTAGAATAAAGAACCGCCTGTCAGCCTGTTACCTGCAACTCTATGTGAGGCAACACGATTTCATGCCACAGCCGCCAGACACCCTGATAAGGGCGCGTCACCTGCCCTCAACAACAACGCTGCAATGCTTCGAGGCGGCGGCACGCCACTTGAGCTTTACCCGTGCTGCAGAAGAGCTGCACATGACACAAAGCGCTATCAGCAAACAGGTGGCCCAACTTGAAGACTATCTGCAACACAAGCTGTTCCGCCGCATCCGTCGCACGCTGGTACTGACGCCGGAGGGCGCGCTTTATCTCACCGAAGTGCGCAAGATTCTCGCCCACCTCGAGATGTCGGCAAACACCATCATGACCTACAGCGACCGCAGTGAGGTACTGCGGGTGGCGACTCTACCCACCTTCGGTATCCGCTGGCTATCGGCCCGTCTACCGGCGTTCTTTGCCGCCCACCCACGCATCACTTTGAACGTCACCGACCGCGTCCAGACCTTTGATCTGGAGCAGCAGGATATCGACGTGGCCTTCTTCCACGGCCATGGTCACTGGCCCAACCTGGAGTGCCACAAGCTGTTCGACGAAGAAGTGGTTGCGGTTGGTGCGCCGGGCTACTTGGCTGATCAAGCGCTGACACGCGGCGACGACCTGGCCAATTGCCGCCTGCTCCACCTGTCAACGCGACCGGACGCCTGGCATCACTGGTTTGCCAGCCAACAGATCACCTCCAGCAGCAGCTACCACGGCACGCGCCTTGAAACCTTCCAGATGCTGATTCACACCGTCATGGCCGGCGGTGGCCTGGCGTTAATACCGAGACTGCTGATCGAAAACGAATTAGTCAGCGGCCAGCTGGTCCTGGCCTGGCCCCACGCGCTGCGTAGCCCCGATGCGTATTATCTGGTCTATCCAGAGAAGCTAGGCGAGCTGTCCAGGGTGCGGCACTTTGTCAGCCATGTACTGGCCTGCGCCGAGGATTCCACCTCGACAGGACCAGCCAATCAGATCACTCAACTGCCAGCATGATCTCGCGCAGCTGATGCTCGTCGAGCACCTCTATCCGTTGGCCGTCCACGCCGATGGCACCACTCTCGCGCAGCTTCGAAAGCGAGCGCGACAGGGTTTCCGGGGTCATGGCCAGCTGGGAAGCCAGCCAGCGTTTGGGGATCGTCAGACGGACCACTCGCGTTTCTCCTCGCTTTGCCTCTGGCAACTCGCGAAGGAGGTAACCGACCAGCCTTACCATGGCATCGCCCTGAGTCATCATGGCCAGGTCTTCCAGGCGATTGGTCAGCTCAACGGCCAAGCGACTCATGAATACGGCCCGGCATGCCGGGTTACGGTCCATCATCTGGCGACTTTTTTCTGCGCAGATTGCCAGCAACTGGCTTCTGCGCAATGCCTGGGCGGAGTACAGGTAAACACCGGGAATAGCGACCATGCTGAGATGCCCCAAAGGGTCGCCGCGCTCGACACAACGAATGGTGGCATGACGCCCCTGATTGGTTTCCCGCACCAACCGCACAGCACCACTGATGACGATATACAGCCAATCTGCCGGCGCATCCTGTTCATACAGCCATTCATGGGCCGACAACGAATGCACCTTGGCTCCCCGCAGCAGCGCTTCGACATCCGCGTCATCCAGATCACTCATCCAAGGCACATTACGCACCAGCGCTTGTAAGTAGCCTGGGCGAAGCAGCAACGCATTAGACGCATTCACCGATGTGTCCGAATGTGAAACCATTTCCGACGACATGACATTTTCACCTTCCGTCTTGAGTCCTCAATACAAACCCCACTCACCAAACGTTGGTCAGCGGGTCGGCGCAATACTTCTAGCTGAGAGTATCAGGTTTACTTCCGCTAACACGAGCGGGTTATTGACTCAAGTCATTCTTTGCCGATTCCCTCTACAGACAGTTGCATTTATTTCTATGTATTAAGAGCGATATCACTAACCGAGCGCTGTTTTGCGCCCAATTAGCGATGCCCAGACTTGTTTTCCGTCTTAGCACCTTTCCTCTTTAGTGCAGCTTTCAGCTTTCGCAGCCCAAATACCTAAAGACGACCGTGCTTTTCTCACCCCTATCTTCTCAAGTAGCTCAAGTACCAACACATGAGTTACTGCCCACTCAACCTAGCCGCACCCCTTGTTTCGAAAAAATTTCTTAATCGTGAGCATTTACGACACCTCGCATAGTAATTCTGACATTTTTAATAATGTCATAACGAACAAAAAAGGTAATAATTCTCATTCTAAAAAAACATCAAGGAAGCTTGCCCTGTGTCGTACCACGCGCCCCTCCCTGCGGTATACCGTCTATCAAAACTGACCCTCGCCATCAGCCTCGCGACCGGCACAGGACTGCCGATGGCAACACTCGCGATGGCACAGGATACCGAACAGCTCAGCAACATCACGGTAGTTGGTGAGGATCTACGCCCCACCACTGAGTTAAGCGAAAGCTATCAGGTTGAGTCCAGTCCTAGTGCTAGTGGCTTGACACTTACACCCCGCCAAACCCCGCAGTCCATCAGCTTTCTGACACGCCAGCAAATGGATGACGAGGCAATCACTA
>NZ_JBQDJZ010000015.1:0-38606 GCF_052095765.1 Halomonas sp. | reverse complement strand
GGGCGCCGCGATCAAGCGTCAGTCCGGCCCTACCGCGCTGATCCTATCGCGCCAGAATCTGCCGCACCAACAGCGCAGCAAGCAGCAGCTGGCGGATATCCAGCGCGGCGGCTATGTCCTCAAGGACTGTGAAGGCACACCTGAGCTGATTCTGATTGCCACCGGCTCCGAGATCAGCCTGGCCATGAGCGCCGCGGCCACTCTCACCGAGCAAGGTCGTGCGGTACGCGTGGTATCGATGCCAGCCACCGACGTGTTCGACGCCCAGGACGCCGCCTATCGCAAAAGCGTACTGCCGACCGACGTTACCCGACGCATCGCCATCGAAGCCGGCCACCGCGACTTCTGGTACAAGTATGTGGGCCTGGAAGGCCGCATTATCGGCATGGAGAGCTTTGGCGAGTCCGCCCCGGCGGATGATCTGTTCAAGCACTTCGGCTTCACCATAAAGAACCTGATCGCTACCGCCGAAGAACTGCTGGGCAGCACCAAGGGCTGACGGTAGATCTCAACGGGCCGACACAGACCGCAACAGTGCATCACTAGATAGAGAGGGGCCGGCAATTGTCGAGCCCCTTTCTTGATAGCTTGCAGACAACAGTTTACGGACAATAGGAGATAGCATTGACAACTGATCGCTACCAGAAAGGCATGGATAAGCTGAAAGAGCTGACCGTCGCGGACGCGAACAACCCGACCGGGCACATGGAGATCGGTGAAAGCTTCAAAGACATTGCCCCTGATCTAAGCCGCATGGTGGTAGAGTTCGCCTTTGGCGACGTATATGCCCGCCCAGGGCTCGATAACAAGCAGAAAGTGCTGACAACTATCTCTGCACTGGTCGCCCAAGGTACGCCGCAGATCGGCATGCACGTGGTAACCGGCTTGAACGTTGGTCTAACCGCCGATGAAATCGCTGGCTGCATCATGCATCTGATCCCCTATGTCGGCTTCCCGCGGGCACTGAATGCCCTCAACGTGGCGCAGGACGTATTTGCCGAGCAAGGCGTTTCTGTCAGCCAGCAGGGCTGACACTTGACGCCAATTGCCAGGAGGTCACTTTGGCCGAACTGCGTGGTTTTCTGTGGCTGATGGGATTTTTGCTGGTCGGCGAAATTGTGGTTCCGCTATTTTATCTGCCCTTCTCCGCCAGCGTCACCGGCCTACTGCTGCTGACGCTTTTTTTTATCCTCCGCGGACAGCTGAACACCGATATCGCCGCAGCCAGCCAGCCGTTGATCGGCCTGCTAGCGATGCTGATCATGCCCGGCGTGATTGGCGTGTTCTTCGTTGCCGACGAGTTCGCCGGCCAATGGCTTGCCGTGGTTGGCGCGCTCACCCTTGGTACCCTACTAAGCGTGGCCAGCACACTGTGGCTGATGCGTCGATTGATGCCCGCACCCGACCCTGGTGAAGACCCGGACACCTGGCAGCAGACGCCATGAACGAGCGCACCAACGTTCTTATGGACTCGCTTGTCAGCTCACCGGTACTGGCCATCTTCCTAACCGTGGCTGCTTATCTGGTTGGTATCTGGGTATTCACACGCCTCGGACGCCCTTCCTGGTGCCCACCGGTGCTGGTGGCAGCCATTGTCGCTGCCATCGCGCTGTGGGGGTTGTCAATCAACTACGAAAACTATCACCAAGGGGCCAGCTGGCTGACGTTGTTACTCGGCCCGACCACTGTCGCTTTAGGCGTTCCGCTCTATCAACAGAAGTGCCACATCCTGAAGTTGTGGAAAGCGCTGCTACTCAGCCTACCCGTCGCCGCCGTGCTGGCCAGTGCTTATGCGGTACTGATCGCCTGGTTGCTGGGCGCCACGCCAGAGGTACTTGCATCGCTAGCACCCAAGTCAGTCACCGCGCCCATCGCCATCGGCATCATTGACCAACTCGGTGGCTCGTTACCGCTGATGATGGGTGGCCTGCTGGTCACCGGCGTGATGGCAACGCTGATTACCGAGCCGCTGGCTCGGCGCATGGGCATTCAGGACCACCGCATCATCGGCTTCGCGCTGGGCCTTAATGGCCACGCTATCGGCACGGTGCGCGCCTTCGATCTGAACCCTTGTGCCGGTGCCTTCGCTTCGCTGGGCATGAGCCTGACCGGCGTATTCACCGCCCTGCTGCTGCCGCTCGTCTGGTCACTGTCGAGACTCATTGGCTGAGTTGCGCTAGAATGCCGAACTCATTCTCATTAGCCAGCAAGAGGCGCCTCGCTCCATGGCACTACGCATCGCCATCAACGGTTACGGTCGCATCGGCCAGTGCGTCCTGCGTGCCTTGGTCGAACGGGCGGACCCCGAGCTTGAAATAGTGGTCATCAACGAGCTGTCCGGCCTCGATACTATCGCCTACCTGACCCGCTACGACACCACCCACGGCCGCTTTCCGACCACGGTGGAGACCGGCCCCGACACACTGATCATCAATGGCCATTCGATTCTGGTGATCTCAGAGCTGGAGCCAGCGCGACTGCCCTGGCGGGAGCTGGACATTGATCTGGTGCTGGAGTGTTCGGGCAGCTTCAAGGATCGCGCCAGCGCCGAACTACACCTGGAGGCTGGCGCCAGGCGGTTGCTGTTTTCCCAGCCCGCCGAGAGTGACGTTGATGCCACCATCGTTACCGGCATCAATGACAGCGACTTGAATCCGGAGCATCGCGTGATCTCAGCGGCTTCGTGCACCACTAACTGCCTGGTGCCAGTGCTCACGGTGCTCGACGAAGCACTGGGTATCGAGCATGGTGTGACCACCACCATTCACTCGGCGATGAACGATCAGCCAGTGATCGATGCCTACCACCAAACCGACCTGCGCCTGACGCGCTCGGCAATGCACTCCATCGTGCCGGTAGACACCGGTCTGGCGCTGGGCATCGACCGCCTGATGCCCCATTTACATGGGCGCTTCGAGTGTCTGCACGTACGCGTGCCGACCATCAACGTCTCGGCCATGGATTTATCGCTGTGCGTGCGAAACGAGACCAACGCCGAAATCGTCAACGCCCTGCTGCGCGAAGCCAGCACCTCGCGGCTGGCCGGTCTGCTCGGCTATACCGAAGAACCCATGGCCTCGATCGACTTCAACCACGACCCACGCTCCGGTATCGTGGATGCGACACAAACACGCGTCGCTGGCGGACGTCTGATCAAACTGATGTGCTGGTTCGACAACGAGTGGGGCTTCGCCAATCGCATGCTCGATGTGGCGATCCGGTTGGCTGCCATGGACGAGCCGTCCTCTTGTACCTGACACACCGCGTATGCCTGAACCGCGTCCAGACATCTTTCTCAGCTTTCAATCGACAAGGATCCCGATTCAATGAATGTGCGTAAGATGACCGAGCTCGACCTTCGCGGGAAGCGCGTGCTGATCCGTGAAGACCTGAACGTGCCCGTCAAGAACGGCAAGGTCACCAGCGATGCGCGTCTGCGTGCCTGCCTGCCGACAATTCAGGCAGCCCTCGACGGCGGCGCCAAAGTGCTACTTATGAGCCACCTGGGCCGCCCCACCGAAGGCCAGCCCGCTGATGAGTTTTCGCTGGCGCCAGTGGCCGACCACCTGGGCAGTCTGCTCAATCGCCGGGTACGCCTAGTAACGAACTACCTCGGCCAGCAGGTCGAGGTGGGTGATGACGAGTTGGTGCTGCTTGAGAACGTGCGCTTCAACCCCGGCGAAAAGGGCGACGACGAAGATCTGGCACGTCAATATGCTGCACTGTGCGATATCTATGTGATGGACGCCTTCGGCACCGCTCACCGCGCCCAGGCATCGACCCATGGTGTAGCACGTTTCGCTCCCTCCGCCTGCGCGGGGCCGCTGCTGGCTACCGAGCTGGCTGCGCTGGAGCAAGCCCTTGCCACACCAAGACGCCCCATGACGGCTATCGTCGGCGGCTCCAAGGTGTCAACCAAACTCGACGTGCTCAACACTCTGTCTGAGAAATGCGACCAGCTAATTGTCGGCGGCGGCATCGCCAACACCTTCATCGCTGCAGCGGGCCACAACATCGGAAAATCGCTGCACGAAGCCGACCTGATTGAACAAGCCAAGGCTTTGATGGCCAAAGTGGATATCCCGCTGCCCACTGATGTGGTAGTGGCCACCGAGTTTTCAGACGCCGCCGTCGCCGTGGTGCGTCCCGTCGATCAGGTGGGCAATGACGAGATGATCCTCGATATCGGTCCCGATACCGCCGCGCGCTTGGGCAAGCAGCTCAAGGCCGCCGGCACAATCCTGTGGAACGGTCCGGTTGGGGTCTTCGAGATCGACCAGTTCGGTCGCGGCACCGAGGCGCTGTCAAAAGCCATCGCCGAAAGCGACGCCTTCTCAATTGCCGGCGGGGGCGACACCCTGGCGGCTATCGACAAATACGGCATTGCCGACCAGGTGTCCTATATCTCTACCGGCGGCGGCGCCTTCCTCGAATACGTGGAAGGCAAGACGCTACCAGCCGTCGCGGCGCTTGAAGCGGCGGCCAACTAACAGCCGTGCAGCTTGAGTAAACGCACACAAACACGAAAAGAGGTGGCATCTTTCGCCACCCCATACGCAAAGAGGTGATTTCATGGCACTGATCAGCCTGCGCCAGATGCTGGACCACGCCGCCGAGTACGAATACGGCATACCGGCCTTTAACGTCAATAACCTCGAGCAGATGCGCGCCATCATGGAAGCCGCTGACGAAACCGACTCCCCGGTGATCGTTCAGGCATCGGCTGGAGCGCGCAAGTACGCCGGGGCACCCTTCCTGCGTCACCTGATTCTGGCCGCCGTTGAAGAGTTCCCGCATATCCCGGTGGTCATGCACCAGGATCACGGCACCAGCCCAGCCATCTGCCAGCGCTCCATCCAGCTGGGTTTTTCGTCGGTGATGATGGACGGCTCGCTCAAGGAAGACGGCAAGACGCCTGCCGACTACGACTACAACGTCGACGTTACTCGTCGCACCGTTGAGATGGCTCATGCTTGCGGCGTGTCCGTCGAAGGCGAGCTGGGCTGCCTAGGCAGCCTCGAAACCGGCATGGCCGGAGAAGAGGACGGCGTCGGCGCCGAGGGCAAGCTGGACATGGAGCAACTGCTCACTGATCCGGAAGAGGCCGCCGAGTTCGTCAAGGCAACCCACGTTGACGCCCTGGCTATCGCCATCGGCACCAGCCATGGCGCTTACAAGTTCACCAAGCCACCCACCGGCGATACGCTGTCTATCCAACGCATCAAGGAGATCCACGCGCGCATCCCCGATACGCACCTGGTCATGCACGGCTCTTCTTCCGTACCCCAGGAATGGCTTGAAATCATCAACGAATACGGCGGCAGCATTCCCGAGACCTACGGCGTCCCGGTTGAAGAAATCGTCGAAGGTATCAAGCACGGCGTGCGCAAGGTCAACATAGACACCGACCTGCGCTTGGCATCCACCGGCGCGGTTCGTCGCTTTCTGGCCCAGAACCCTGCCGAGTTCGACCCGCGCAAGTACCTGTCAGCCACCGTCACCGCGATGAAAGATATCTGTATCGCACGTTACGAGGCCTTCGGCGCCGCCGGCAACGCCAGTAAGATCAAGCCGATCAGTCTTGAAGAGATGTTCAAGCGCTACGAGCGCGGCGAGCTTGATCCGAAGGTAAAGTAATTTAAGCAAAATAAACGCCGCGCATATGCGCGGCGTTTTTCGTCTCAACCATGATGCACTAAGCTTACCGGGGCTGCTTAGCCGTCCGCAGGTAAGGTAGCGGTGCCTCGAACTCGCCGAATTTGGCTTTGGCATCATCATTGGAAACACTCGTCGGAATGATCACGTCCTCGCCAACGGTCCAGTCAGCGGGTGTAGCGACATTATGCTCGCCTGCCGTCTGTAACGCGTCGAGGGCGCGCAGAATCTCGCTGAAGTTGCGCCCGACGTTCATCGGATATGTCATTGACAGCTTGAGCTGTTTGTCAGGCCCGATAATAAACACTGAGCGCACCGTGGCGCTGTCAGCCGGGGTGCGACCATCTGGCAAATAGGCTTCAGCTGGCAGCATGTCAAACAGCTTGGACACTTTGAGCGCCTCATCGGCAATAATCGGGAAGCCCACGTCGCTACCGCTGTATGTCTCAATGTCCTTGATCCAGCCCTGGTGCTCTTCCACACCATCAACCGACACGCCAATCACTTTGGTGTCACGCTTTTTCCATTCGGCGTCGAGCTTGGCGACCGCGCCAAACTCAGTGGTGCATACCGGCGTGAAGTCTTTGGGGTGAGAAAACAGGATCGCCCAGCTATCCCCAATCCAGTCGTGAAACTGGATATTTCCCTGACTGGTTTGCGCTTCAAAATCCGGCACGGTTGCATTAATGCGTAGTGACATCGTTGGCTCCTGAGTTTGGCTAATCAACACGATTTCCATCATAGCCCCATGCCCAGCTTATGATCAAATAGAATCAATAGCGAAACATCTATGTCAAAAATCTTATTCGTTGACGGTATACGGCTCAGCCAAAGAAGACGGCGTTTGTACCAATTCCACGTATAACCCGTCATGATATTGATTATAAGAAGGTCTCGACCTAATCTCGGTGAGATCTGCCCAATCCAATAACCACAACCTTACCCTGGGAGTATTCCATGACGGCTTCTCACCTCAAACCCCTAGTTGCTGCGATGCTGCTGAGCCCGCTGCTGCTGGGCGCGGCCCAGGCCGCAACAACAATTAATCTGAGCTACAACGGTGCGCCCGATCCGGACAAGAACGCGGTGCATGTATTTGCCACCAACCTCGAAGCGCTAGTGGAGGAAAAGACCGGCGGTGAGATCGAACTCAAGCTGTATCCCAACAGCATGCTGGGCGAGGAGCAGGAGCGAATGGAGCAGGTGATGAGCAGTCCTTCGCTTAACGTCGCCTCTTTTGCCGGCATGTCACCTGTGGTGCCGGAGATTTTCGTCAGCGCGATACCGTTCCTGTTCGACGACTTCGACGACGCCCGCACTTTCTTCGATGAGGGCCAGTATTGGCAACAGGTGCAAGACGATCTGCGCGATCGTGCAGGGCTGGAGCTGCTTGCGGTGGTTGAGGAAGGCGGCTTTTTGGCCTTCACCAACAACAAGCGGCCGATTGCATCACCAGACGACTTCGAAGGCCTGCGTTTTCGCGCCATGGACCCGAGCCAGGTTGCGCTCTATGAGGCATTCGGCGCCTCCGGTACGCCGATTCCCTGGACCGAGACCTACATGGGCCTGAAGACCGGCGTCGCCGACGGCCAAATGAACCCACCGATGTACATCATCCTCGGCAGCCTGAATGAAGTGCAGAAGTACCTGACCCTGGCCAATATCCAATATTCTGACCAGTTCCTGGTCGGTAATGCGGCGATGATCGACGGTTGGGACGATGGCGTGCGCGAGGCTTTCCTCGAAGCGGTGCAGGAGGCCAACGACAAGGCGCGGGAATACAACGAGAGTAAGGTGGATGAGCGCATCGCCTATCTCGAGGAAAACGGCATGGAGGTGATCCGTCCCGACGAAGCGCAGCTTGCCGCCTTCCGCGAGCTCGGCCAACCCGCCTATCTAGACTGGTTAGGCGGGCAGAATATCGCCCAGAAGTACATCGACATAGCCCTGCAGGATGCAGGCTTTGAGAGTAATAGTGACGACGATGCCAAATAACGGCAACGTCACATGACGGTAGGCCAGGCCGGCAACGCCAGTCTGGCCTACGCTTCCCAGAACACCTAAGCTGATGCCCTGTCAGCGCCCGTTCTGCCAAAAAGCTCTATTAAAAAGCGCTATCGAGAAACACTAATGACCCGATTCCTGCAGTGGCCGGCTGCGCTGGTCCGGCGACTCTCCCTGTGGATCGCCAGCAGCATGCTGGCCATTGATCTGCTGGCCATTCTTTACGGCGTGTTCACCCGCTACGTAGCCGGCGGTGCACCAATCTGGACCGATGAGCTGGCCCGCTACCTGATCATCGGCGCAGTGATGCTGGCCATGGGTGTGGTGTGGATTGAAGGCGGCCACATGCGCGTGGCGCTGATCGAACGGCTGCTGCCCCGGGCGCTTGGGCGGCTACTGTCCTGGTACCAGTGGTTGCTGACCCTGACAATTGCGCTGGCCGGCGCCTGGATCAGCTACCGCTATGCTCAGTCGGTGTCGATGTTTACCAGCCACGGGCTTGGTATCAGTCGCACGGTGCCGATGATGGCGATGCCGGTTGGCTTCGCCCTGCTGGCGCTGTTGGCAATCTGCCACGGCCCCAGACCGCTGCCAATACTCCACGACGAGTCTGACGATGCTGATGACGCCTCAGACACTGATCCGGAGACAACGCCATGACGCTGACCATGCTGGCAGTCTTCCTGGTTCACGTGCTGCTAGGGCTACCGCTGTTCATCTCGTTGTTAGCCACCGCTGTGGTTGGCTTCCTGTTCGTCGACCTGAACATGATCCCACGGATGATGCCGCAGCAGTTCTTCGGCGGCATTAACGCTTTCTCGCTGATGGCAATCCCGCTATTCATCCTAGCCGGTAACCTGATGAATGCCAGCAAGCTGACCGACCGCCTGATGGGGCTGGCACGGCTGCTGGTCGGCCACCTGCGCGGCGGCATGGGTCACGTCAACGTGGTCTCCAGCGTATTCTTTGCCGGCGTCAACGGCTCAGCGGTAGCCGATACTTCCGCGCTGGGCTCACTACTAGTACCAGCAATGCGCAAAGAAGGCTACTCCACCGCCTTCGCTGCCGGACTGACCGCCGGCAGCTCACTGATCGGGCCAATCATCCCGCCCAGCATCTTCATGATTCTCTACGCCTCGCTGACCAACACCTCGGTCGGCGACCTGTTTCTGGCGGGGGTGATTCCCGGTCTACTGCTGGGCGCTGCCTTCATGGTCATGAATGCCGTACATGCCTGGCGCGTACAGTTACCCAAGCGCGGCGGCTGGCCGAGCAAACGCGAGCTGGCGATAGCCGCACTCGGCGCATTACCGGCGCTAATTGCACCGTTCATCATCGTGGCCGGTATCGTCATGGGGCTGGTCACGCCGACCGAGTCCGGTGCGCTCACCGCACTCTACGTGGCGCTCTACGGCATAGTGGCCGGCAACCTAGGGCTAGATGATCTGTGGAAGGCGGTTGTCGATACTACACGACTGACTGCGGCGATTTTTGTCATCATGGCGGCCTCTAGCACCGTCAGTTGGCTGCTGTCCTACGCCCAGGTGCCCAACCAGTTCGTCGAGTTGCTGACGCCCTACATCGGCAGCCCGGTGATCATTCTGCTGCTGCTGAGTCTGATCACTTTTGTCACCGGCATGTTCATGGAAGAAGTCTCGGCACTGATGCTACTCACGCCGATCTTCGCCCCCATCGCCATGCTGGCTGGCATCGACATGGTGCACCTGGGCATTATCATCACCCTGAACATCACCATCGCGCTGATTACCCCGCCCATGGGTGCCTGCGTTTATGTGGCTGCAGCGGTCAGCCGACTGGAGATTACCGCGCTATTTCGCACCATCTGGCCCTTCGTCATCACCGCCCTGGCGGTGTTAGTAGCGCTGATTTTGTTCCCTTCACTGGCCCTGTGGCTTCCTACGACTCTTGGATAACGTCATGACCGACCCCGCGCAGTGGGTATCAACTCCGATTCCGTCAATGCCCGAGCCCGACTGGCCCAGGCTGTCGCAGATCCCGATTGCCGGCTCCCAAGAGCGGCTGGTGCCAATGAGTCTGGCGCCACCGCCGATCCGAGTGTTTCCCGCTTACGCGCGTATGGAGGTTCCCGGGGCGATCAACGAGTGCTACCTGCGCGAAGACGTGTATCGTCGCCTGCTGGCCGTGGCCCGCTCACTGCCCGAGGGATTGACGCTGCTGGTGCTCGACGGCTGGCGGCCCTGGCGGGTACAGCAATACCTGTTCGAAACGCTGTCAGAAGCGATTCGCGACGCCAACCCGGATATCGACGAACCTGCGCTGCTCGAACGCACCCGGGAATTCGTCTCGTTGCCCAGCCGCTCTCCCGAGGCCCCAAGCCCGCACCTGACCGGCGGTGCGGTAGATGCCACCCTGTGCGATGCAGACGGTCTGCCGCTGGACATGGGCACCCTGTTCGACGAAGCCATACCCGCCTCCCACGCCGCCGCACTGGAAACCCAGCCTCACAACCAGGCCCGCGACAATCGCCGTCTGCTGTATCACGCCATGCACGCCCAAGGCTTCACCAACCTGCCCAGCGAATGGTGGCACTTCGACTACGGCGATCAGCTATGGGCCCACTATCGCGGGCACGCACAAGCGATCTACGGACCGGCGGAGCTCGACACCCTCGAAAACCGCTGGCGACGCCAGCTATGACGTCTTAAAAACAACAATATACAACGTTTTCTTTAGAAGCACTTGTGCCGCAATTCCGTCACGCAGCGGCGTTAGGACCTGGCTGGCCGGGCGCTCAGCTGCCCCAGCCAGGCGGCAGTCAGCCACAGCGCTACGCTACCGAGTACGTAGGCAGCGGCACATAAAGGCCTTGAGGTATCGAGCAGATAAACGACTTCGAGCCCAAACAGCGAAAAGGTGGTGAAACCACCGCAGAAGCCGACCGCCAGCAGGGGATACCAGCGTGCGCTGACGCCATGCGGGTAATAGGTCGCTCGCGCGGCAAAGACGGCTATCAACCATGAACCCAGCACGTTGACGGCAAGCGTTGCCCACAGAAAAACACTGCCCAGGGCCAGGATGGCCGCCTGACCGACCAGAACGCGGAGTAAGGCACCCAGCGCGCTGCCAACGCCGACTTCCAAATAGCCGCGCCAGCCGGTCATAGCCCACCCTCAGCCATGCTGCTGACAAGCCACCAGCCCAGTGCAGCAGCCGCAATGCCCAGCACCAGCGTCAGCAGCACATTGAGAAAAGCCCAAGTACTGTGCGTGCCCTGCCACAATGACAGTGTCTGCAGACTGAATGACGACACCGTCGTAAAGCCGCCAAGCCCACCCATCATCAACAGCGCTCCGGCCGGCGTATGGCCAAGTGGCCATTGCAGCCAGACGGCCAGTGCACCGATTGCAAAGCTTCCCACTACGTTAACAACCAGAGTACCCCACGGAAAAGCAGCGCCAAACAGACTTGCACACAATTCGCTGACAGCCAGACGTAACATTCCGCCAAAGGCACCACCCACGGCAATCGCCATCCATGACAGCACACTCATTCCCATGCCAACTCCAAGCTCATGCCATGATTTACAGCCAGGCTGATAGCACTTTAACGCCTACCAGTGGTCTACACGCCGACATTTACTCTTAATGCCTGTACCCTAGACATTCTTTAATGTCCCCTGCTTTGAAACTAGAATACGGGCACCAGAGCACTACTTCCAGACTGTTGATGGGGTTGCTTTGTGAGACACTTTACCCGTAGACAACACCCGCCACGGAGGCCCTTGCGTGCATTTCACAAGACCACTTCCCCTCTTGCTCGGCTGGCTGATCGCCATGCTGATGATAGTAAGCCTGGCGCAGCCAGCCATGGCGCAGTCTGCTGATAAAGACTCTGAGCCACCAGCGGCCAATGCCGCTCTGGCTGAGATGATTGAGAACCCAGACACCCGGCAACAACTAATCGATCAGTTACGGGGAGCGGCCGAGAAAACCCAGCACCAAGCTGGCGATGCCTTGCCAGAGGACGAGGAGGCTACACTGCCGCGCCAGCTGGCCGAAACCACCAGCAAGGTGGTCAGCGAGCTGACCGACCACGGCAGCCAGGCGATCAACGTCGTCGGCAACCTGTTTCGCAATGGCCTGATCGATGAAGCAAGCGTTGACATCGAAACACTGACCTCTGCAAGCGTCAATCTCGGTATCGTGGTGCTGGTGACGTTTGGCCTGTTCTTCTTCATACGACGCCTGACACGTCGCCTGTTTATGCTGCTCAGCCAGTGGTCGATCAATGGCCATGGCCTTTACCCGATGATCAGGCTGATTATCAGTGTGGCAGTTGCTGCTCTGGTTGATGCGCTGATCGTCGGGCTGGCCTATGTGGGTGGCAACCTGGTAGCGACCTTCGCGCTGGGAGAAAGCGGAGAACTGTCGACAAGGGCCTCACTGTTCCTCAATGCATTTCTGATTATTGAATTACTCAAAGTGGGCGTACGCGTCCTGTTCGCCTCGCATTATGAGGGGCTTCGTCTGTTGCACATTTCCACCGCCGAGGCGTCCTACTGGAATCGCTGGGTCGCTCGCCTGATCGGCCTGGCCGGTTACGGCCTGCTGGTGGTAGTACCACTGATCAATGCCTACCTGTCACCGACGTTGGGGACCAATGTTGGCACCCTGATCATGATCGGCACTTATGTCTATGCCGTAACGGTGGTGCTGGTCAACCGCAAGAAGATACGCGATGCGATCAACCACTCAGCCAAACAGACCACCATGACGGCAAGTCGTGTATCGCTTCAGCTGTTTGCCCGCATCTGGCACCTGTTTGCGCTGGCCTATTTCACGCTGGTGCTGGTATTAACGCTTACCCGCCCGGAAGACGCCCTGGCGTTTGTAATGAAAGCCACGGCACAGACGCTGATCGCAGTACTGGTAGGCATGCTGGTCTCACGGTTTCTTACCCAGATCATTGGCCGCCGGATCAAGTTGTCGGAAGAACTGTGTGCCCGGCTGCCACTGCTGGAGCCACGCCTCAACAGCTATGTTCCCACAGGCCTGCGAATAGCCCGCATACTGATTCTGATTGTCGTTTTCCTGCTGGTACTAGACGCCTGGACACCGTTCAGCCTGTCAGATTGGTACGCCTCTGAGGCAGGGAGCAAGCTGACCGGAAAGCTGACCAGTCTGATCACCATCCTGGTGGTTGCAGCCTGCCTGTGGATTGGCCTGGCCAGCCTGATTGAAGACAAGCTGAACCCCGATGCCGGCCACGAGATTCCCTCAGCCCGGGCACAAACGTTGCTGACGCTGTTTCGCAACGCCCTAGCGATCGCTCTGCTGACCATGACGGCGATGATCGTGCTGTCAGAGATCGGCATCAATATCGGCCCGCTGATTGCCGGTGCTGGGGTACTGGGCCTGGCCATAGGCTTTGGCGCCCAGAAGCTGGTCCAGGACATCATCACCGGCATCTTTATTCAGATAGAAAACGCCATGAACGTCGGCGATGTCGTCACGGTCAGTGGCATCACTGGCACCGCTGAGCGTTTGAGTATCCGTTCGGTAGGCATTCGCGATCTCAGCGGTACGTACCATGTGATCCCGTTCTCTAGCGTGGATACCGTCTCGAACTATATGCGTGAATACGGCAACCACGTGGGTGAGTACAGCATCGCGTATCGTGAAAGCATCGATGATGCGGTTGAGCACCTCAAGCTGGCATTCGAGGACCTGAAAGTCAGTGAAGCGCATGGCCACAAGCTGCTGGCACCCATCGATATCCCGGGTGTCACCTCGCTTGGCGACAGCGCCGTGAACATCCGGGTCGTCCTCAAGACCACCCCTGGCGACCAGTGGGCCGTGGGGCGCGCCTACAACCGCCTGGTCAAGATGCGCTTCGACGCGGCGGGTATCGAAATTCCGTTCCCGCACATGAACCTGTACTTCGGCCAAGACAAGACAGGCTCAGCGCCGCCCGCCAACCTGCGCGTCATGGAGCAGGACTTCACTATCGATGGCAGCCCCGCTGGGCAGCCCAAGGCCCTCGATAATGACTCCGATGACCGCTTCGATCCGCGCAAAAAGCGTACCCGCAAAGATCAGAGTCAGCGGCGTATCAAGGACATGGAAAATGAGTCTGATGAAAACAGCCTGCCAGATGGCGGCGATGTAGACTAAATTATTCAAAAGTCGGCACCTTGAATGGGTGCCGTTTGTCCCACTCATGACCCGGGAGGGTAACTGACATGGCTTTTGCACTGTCGAACATGCAGCTGGAAAGTGCCGCTTTCAAGCGCGGCGGTGCCATTCCGGCCAGGCACACCGGTGAGGGCGAAAACCTGTCGCCTCCGCTGGCCTGGCAGGATGCACCGGAGCAAACCCGAGGGTTTGCAATCATTGCCCATGACCCTGATGCACCGCTGGTAAAGAATGGCAGCTACGGCTTCGTTCACTGGGTGCTGTATAACCTGCCGGCGTCCACCACGTCGCTGGATGAAAACAGTGGTGAAGGCACCTCCGGTGTCAACGATCAGGAAAAGTTGGGCTATACCGGACCCATGCCACCTGAAGGCCACGGCCTGCATCAGTATTACTTCTGGGTGCTGGCGCTAGACAAGGCAACCTCGCTGCCGGAAGGCCTGACACTCTCAGAGCTGCTCAAGCAGATCGAGCCACACCTGATCGGCATGAACCGCTTGGTTGGCACCTACCAGCGCGACTAGGCTGGGCACCGACTTGTCACATCAGGCCCATACAAAAAGGCCGCCCTCGGAATAATTCTGGGGGCGGCCTTTTTATATGGAGCACAGTCATAAACTTGTATTATCAATGCTATACGCCGCATGCTGCGGCCAAACCATCAGGCGTAGAGAGTGCCCGGTGCTGAAGGGCCCAGCAGCGCCAGCGGTACGCCTTTAGAGCGGACTTCGGGTACGTCTGTCATGAAAGCAATATCAAAGCCACGACTGGCAAGATCATTTGACCAATGCTCGCTGGCAGCCATGTCCTCTGCCTCAGTCGCGCTGCCGGCGCGGAACATGCCGCCGCCAAGGTGCATGTCCTGCCCCTGGGGTCCAATAGCGTATACATCAACAAGAAAGGATTTCATGGCGCTCACATCAGCTTGGTGGTTGTCTAGACCATAGTAGTAGATAACTGGCACATGAAAAGCGAAACAGGATTCCTTTATCGCAACGGTTATGCGCTAGCGGCATAACACCCTTGGAAACAGTACTAAATCATCCCCACAATGCGAACAGGGCTGCCAGCTGGCAGCCCTGTTATCTTACAGATTTTCAGCATCGTTTGACTCAGGACGCCTGTTTGGCCTGCGTCTTCACATCGGGCACAGGTTGCGGCAGAGCAGGCAGCGACTTGTCGAGCAACTCAACGCTCTGACGATAAAATAGCTGGCTCTTGTTGTGAT
Organism: Halomonas sp.; assembly: GCF_052095765.1. Taxonomy (GTDB): domain Bacteria; phylum Pseudomonadota; class Gammaproteobacteria; order Pseudomonadales; family Halomonadaceae; genus Halomonas. The sequence goes on along the minus strand of NZ_JBQDJZ010000015.1, from coordinate 23,543 downwards.
CGCCCAAGTTGGCATACAGCCGCGCCAGCTCAGCACACACAACACCGCTGGGGCGCTGCTGCTGACTAGCCTCAAAGTACTCTTTGGCTTTATCCCAGTACGCATTACGCAGCGACAGACGGCCCAGCGTCAGCAACAGGTCAGGATCATTGGGCCGTTCCTGCAGCCACTTCTCGCTGGCCGCCAGCTGGCGTTTCGGGTCCACATCCAGCATGCCGTAACGCAGGATCAGACGACTGTCCCAATGCTCCTTGAGCGCGTGGCGTAACAGTCGCTCGGCAATACCCTGCTCATTACCGTGCACCAGAATTTCAGTATACAGCACAATCAAGTCGGTATTAGTGCGCAGGTGATCCGGCATGTCGGCCCACAGGTTACGGATCTTTTCGATACCGTGCTGATCGACAAGCCGCGACTCCTGCAGAATCAGCTCCCGATAAGCCTGGAACTCAAGCACTTCGCGCTCTTCTCGCGAAATCAGCTGCTGTGCAGCAAGACGCGGCATCAGGCGACGCAAGCCGTCCCAGTCACTCACACTGATATACGCCTGCTTGAGCTGCTTGAGCACCTGGGGATGGTTGGGCAGGTGCTGATCCAGGCGGGTCAGGGCTGCCAACGCTTCCTCATACTGCTGGCGGTCCAGCATCAGCTGGGCCTGCATCAGCCCCACAGCGGTATCGGCACCCTCAGTGCTGAGATGCGCGCGTTTGAGCAAGGTATCAGCCTGCTCATAGCGACCCTGATAATGGGCCGCCAGCGCAGCAGACAAGTAGTTGACCAGCGGCGTGCTCGAGTCGTCAGCGGCTTTGACCAGTGATTTCTCTGCGCGCTTCCAGCGGCCTTCAGCCAGCGCCACTAACCCACGCACAGTGCGACGCATCGCGGTACGGTTGCGTGAGCGGCTGTTCCAGGTTTTAAAGCGGCTGACGGGGTTGATGAAGCGTGACAACAGGCGCAGAGCAAAATAAAGCACCACGAACACTGCCAACAACAGTATCAGGCCGAACCAGAATGAGGTCTGGTAGGACGTATCACCTACCCGCACCAGCCAGTAGCCGGGCACCGACATCATCAGCTGACCGAATAGCGCGCCGATGGCCAGACCAAAGACAATGACCAGTATCAGCTTTCTCATGCGTTATCCCCCTGGCGACTGCCGGCCTCGAAACGCTGCTGGATAAATCGGCTAAGCGCCTGCTGAGAGCCGCTGATATCGGGCAGCTCGGGATGAATCTGCTCGCCGCGCAGCTGCTCGATGTTTTCAACCACCGCTTTGACCCCGGCGTTGTCCATATCGTAGTAGCCGCGAATCAACGTCAGCGCTTTGTCGAGACTGGCGTCGTAGAGTTCCTGCTCCTGCTTGAGCAGCGCCAGCTGAGACTGTTCAAGTACCAGCCTCAGGCTCTGGCGCAGATAGGACTCCTGCTCGGGGGAAATCAGGGCCTCCAACGCCGCATCGTGCTTGCGTACAGTGACCAGTCCTTTGAGCTCATTGCCGAAGGTCGACAGCTGGGATTGCCAGCCGCCAGTCGGTGCTTCTTCGATTTTAGCATCCGCGACGATTTCTTCGATGTCCTGATTCAGCGGCAGCGAACTGACACGCTCCTGTAGGGCATTCAGCTCCAGATAAAGCCCGGTGCTGTCAACTCTGGGCACCGATTTCAGCTCGGCAAGTTCAGAGGCTATTTCGCGACGCACCGGCGTCAAGGCCGGATTGTCGGCCTCCTCAAGCCGTTTATCAGCCGTCTGCAGCAGAGCTGCCGCTCCACCCACATCGCGCTCTAGCTGCAAGCGCTGGTTGGCCAGACGCAGCAGATAGGCAGCGTCGGCGTGCAGCCATTCGCGCTCATCGGTTTCCTGCTCTTGCGAGAGCTGCGTCAACACCTTGTCGAGGGTGCTATTGACGCTGGTACGGTAATCGCCAAACTCAGTGCGCAGCGTCTCCAGGGAAGACTGAACCGCCTGGTCACGCTGTTGCTCGCCGCTTTTCAGCTCGCTTTTCAGCGAATCCAGCGCAGCCTGGCTGACCGGCGTTTCTGGCAAGGCCGAAACCGCCTTGCCTTGGGCTTCCACTTTTTGCTTGAGCTGCCAGCCGAAGTAACCACCCGCAGCACCCAGCACAAGCGTCAGCACTAGGGCGACAGCGCCAGTTTTCCCCCCGCTAGAACCACCGGAAGAGGCTGTGCTGGCGGGAGCCCTGCCGCCGCCGGAGCCACCGGCGGAGCCGCTACCGGCACTGCTACTGGTCTTGTTGTTCCCTTTATCTGATCGACTTCTATCTGCCGGGCCCTTGTCAGACGCGCTTTCCGGCTTAACTGTCTTGCTGTCAGCCGGCTTAGCACTCGCTGTCTTGCTGGTCTTATCGCTGTCGCTCGCTGCATCAGCAGCCGTGGCTGAGCCAGCCGATACCGACTTGCCAGTGCTCTGCTCATCACGCTGCGGTGCGTTGTCTGGCTTATTGTACCGGCGTGAGCGGCGGCCTGAAGCGCCGCCCTTTTTAGTATTGGCGCCACTGCCGGCCTGTGTGCCGGAGGCTGGCGGAGTGCCGCTCTGGGCTGCTTCGCTTGACGCCTGCTTGTCGTCCTGATCGTTGTATTGCTTGTTCATCTGTCACTAGCCCTTTTCGAGATCGTCATGATCAATATCGGCCGTCTCCGGGTCCCTGACGCGTGCCACCGCAGCAGCCAATGCAGCAGGTGTGGCGCCCAACGCCACAACGGGTAAACGAAACCCTAATTCGCCAGCCAGTGTAGCCAATCGAGAGCTTGACACGATTAGCGGTTGGTTCAAGGCCACCGTTGAGCACCATTTTGCCAGATGCTCAAGAATTTCTCCGCTACTCACCACCAAAGCCTGATAGTCACCCGCGGATAGGTGTTGATGCAATCCCGGCGGTGGCGGTATCAGTAAGCGCCGATAAACAGCCAGACGTGTCATCCGTGCCCCGCGCGCGGTCAAGGTGTTGGCAAACAGGGTTCTGCCGCCTTCACCCGCCACCAACAGGACGCGCTCGTTATCGAGCCGCTGAAGCGAGTCCGATGTCAGCAAGGCTTCACTGGTATCCTCGCCTGCCTCTGGCGGTGGAATATGCACCTCTACGCCGAGCAACCGGTTCAGCACCTCGGCGGTGGCGGACCCCACAGCATAATAGTCGATGCCGACGGGCAGCTGAGGCCAGTAGCGATCCAGCGCCTCAGCCAGGCATTCTGCTGCAAACGGACTGACCACCATCACGCGCCGGAAGTGATCGAAGTCAAGCCAGATGCTGCGCATGGCTAGTGTTTCTTCCAGCGCCTCAAGCTGCATCATGTCGCCCTGCACCACCGTGACGCCCAGCGCTGCGATGGCATCCACCAACGGCTTGGCGCGTGCACCAGGGCGACACACCAGTACCGGGCGGGACTCCATCAGCCCGCGCCGTAGACAGCAGCGAGAATTTCCGCGGCCCCCTGGTCCAGCAAATCTTCGGCGACACGCAGCCCAAGCGCTTCAGGCTCATGGATCGAGCCGCGACCCTCGGCGCGCAGCACCTGCTTACCGTCTGGCGTACCGACCAGCGCTCTCAGCCACAGTGTCTGGCCTTCATTCTCAAACACCGCATGACCGGCAATCGGCACCTGGCAGCCGCCTTCCAAGCGTGTGTTCATGGCCCGCTCGGCGCGTACGCGAGTGGCAGTGTCCGGGTCATCCAGCGGCGCCAGCAGCGCGATCAACTCAGCATCGTGCATACGACACTCGATGCCCAGCGCACCCTGGCCACAGGCGGGCAGGCAGACTTCAGGCGGCAGCTCCTGGGCGATGCGATCATCAAGCCCCAGGCGCTTGAGGCCAGCGGTAGCCAGCAGGATGGCGTCGTACTCCCCGGCATCCAGCTTGCCCAGGCGTGTCTGCACGTTGCCGCGCAGGTCGAGGATCTCCAAGTCCGGGCGCGCCTCGCGCATCTGCAGGCCGCGGCGCAGGCTGGTGGTGCCAATACGCGCACCTTCCGGCAGCTCATCAAGGCTGCGGTAATGGTTGGACACAAAGGCATCCGTGGCTTCGGCGCCAGCCAGGATGACCGACAGCCCCAGGCTTTCAGGGAAGTGCATCGGCACGTCTTTCATCGAGTGAACCGCTAGATCGGCACGCCCGTCGAGCATGGCTTCTTCTAGCTCTTTGACGAATAGCCCTTTGCCGCCAATCTTCGACAGCGGTGTATCGAGAAGCTTGTCGCCGCGCGTGACCATCGGCACCAGCTCCACCTGGAGATCGGGGTATTTTGCTATCAGTCGATCACGAATATATTCAGCCTGCCACATGGCCAGTTGGCTCTTGCGAGTGGCAATACGCAGGGTTTGCATGGCTTGCACAAGACTCTCCCAAAGCCGGTACGTCATGATTAGGCAGGTTGCCGACGTCCGGTTGATGTGTTGATTACCCCCATCATAAAGCACCAGAGCGAAACAAGAAAAACCGGCACACACAGAGCGCCCGATAAAACGGCGGTCCATCCCGTTACATGACAGGGTGAAAGCAGCCACCAGTCCTCACCAGTTTGCCTGACTCTGGTACACTTCTGGCATATTTTCACACTAAACTTGCGACAGGTTGCCCGTCCGATGAGCACGAATCCTTCCAGCCCTTCTTCCAGCGCCGGCACCAACCAATCCTGGGGTGGCCGCTTCACTGAGCCTACCGATGCCTTTGTGGCCCGCTTCACCGCCTCGGTAGACTTCGACCGCAAACTGGCCCTGCACGACATTCAGGGCTCCCGCGCCCACGCCACCATGTTGGCCCGGGTAGGCGTGCTGACCGACGACGAACGCGACGCCATCCTGACGGGACTTGACGAAGTCCAGGCAGACATCATGGCGGGCACCTTCGAGTGGTCGGTGGAGCTTGAAGACGTGCACATGAACATCGAGGCGCGGCTGACCGACAAGATCGGCATTACCGGCAAGAAGCTGCACACCGGCCGCTCTCGCAATGACCAGGTGGCCACCGATATCCGCCTGTACCTGCGCGACGAGATCGACACCGTGGCCGCCGAACTGGCGCGCCTGCGCCACGGCCTGATCGAGCTGGCCGAGCGCGAAGCCGATACCATCATGCCCGGCTTTACCCACCTGCAGACTGCGCAGCCAGTAACTTTCGGCCACCACCTGCTGGCCTGGCACGAAATGCTGGCCCGTGACCATGAGCGTCTACTGGACTGCCGCAAGCGGGTCAATGTGATGCCGCTGGGCGCCGCGGCGCTGGCCGGTACGACGTACCCCATCGACCGTCACGTAACCGCTGAACTGCTGGGCTTCGATCGCCCTGCCGAGAACAGCCTGGACGCTGTCAGCGACCGCGACTTCGCCATCGAATTCACCGCCTTCTCAAGCCTGCTGCTAATGCACCTGTCGCGCATGAGTGAAGAGCTGGTGCTGTGGACCAGTGCCCAGTTTGCTTTTATCGACCTGCCCGACCGCTTCTGCACCGGCTCCTCGATCATGCCGCAGAAAAAGAACCCGGACGTGCCGGAGCTGGTGCGCGGCAAGACCGGTCGCGTGTATGGCCACCTGATGAGCCTGCTGACGCTGATGAAGTCGCAGCCGCTGGCCTACAACAAGGACAACCAGGAAGACAAAGAGCCGCTGTTCGATACCCTGACTACGGTGCAGGACTGCCTCAAGGCGTTCGCCGACATGATTCCAGCCATTGAATCTAAGGCGGACAACATGCGCGAAGCCGCTCGCAAGGGTTTCTCCACCGCCACCGACCTGGCCGACTACCTGGTGCGTAAGGGTGTGGCCTTCCGCGATGCCCACGACATCGTCGGGCGCTCTGTGGCCTACGGCCTGCGCGAGGAAAAAGACCTGTCTGACATGAGTCTCGACGAGCTACGCCAGTTCTCCGACACCATCGACGACGACGTCTTCGAGGTGCTGACCCTGGAGGGCTCAGTGGCCGCACGCAACCACATTGGCGGCACCGCACCGAACCAGGTGCGCGCCGCAGCCCAGCGTGCCCGGGAGGCCCTGGACTCGCTAAGCAACGGAGTAACACGCTGATGCAGCTGAGTGTATCGATCCGGCCAGTGGCGATAGCCAGCGTGCTATCGTTTGCCCTGTTGCTAACCGCCTGTGGTCAGAAAGGTCCGCTGTACCTGCCTGACGACAAGGCAGCGGCAGAGCGCTACGGCATTCCAGAGCAGACACAGAAGGCAGCAGATGATGTCGCTGACCCGCCGGAACAGCAGACAACAGAGCCCCCGGCTAACGACAATGAGCGAGACAGCTAGATGGACTATTTCGAGTATCGCGACGGCCTGATGCACGCAGAAGAATTACCGCTGGACCGTATTGCTGAGCAATTCGGCACGCCCTGCTACGTATATTCCCGCGCCACCCTGAGCCGCCACCTACGCGCCTACACCGAAGCGCTGGGCGATCATCCGCACCTGATCTGCTATGCGGTCAAGGCCAACTCTAATCTAGGCGTGCTCAACGTGCTGGCTCGCCAGGGCGCCGGCTTCGATATCGTTTCGGTGGGCGAACTCGAGCGGGTGCTAGCGGCAGGCGGCGACCCGGCCAAGGTGGTGTTTTCGGGCGTTGCCAAGCAGGAGGCAGAGCTGGCCAGGGCACTGGACGTCGGCATTAAATGTTTCAATGTCGAATCAACCGCAGAGCTCGAGCGCCTGAACAGCGTGGCAGCCAGCCTTGGCAAGGTCGCGCCCGTTTCGCTGCGCGTCAATCCCGACGTTGACGCAGGCACGCACCCGTACATTTCCACTGGCCTCAAGGACAACAAGTTCGGCATTGCTGTCAGCGAGGCCCGTGACGCCTACCGCCGGGCCAGCCGCATGGATAACCTGCGAATTGTCGGCATCGACTGCCATATCGGCTCCCAACTCACTGAGCTTGCGCCCTTCCTCGATGCTCTGGAGCGCCTGCTGGTCCTGCTGGACACCCTGCGTGAAGACGGCATCGAAGTCGAGCATCTGGACCTGGGCGGCGGCCTTGGCGTCACTTACCGCGACGAAACACCGCCACACCCCAGCGAATACGCCGGCGCCCTACTGGAAAGACTGTCGTGCTGGCCGGGTAGCGAACGCCTGACACTGCTGTTTGAACCGGGCCGCTCGATTGCCGCCAACGCCGGTGTACTGCTGACCCGTGTCGAATTTCTCAAGCCCGGCGAAACCAAGAACTTCGCCATTGTTGATGCTGGCATGAACGACCTGATTCGCCCCGCGCTGTATCAGGCATGGCAGAAAATTCTGCCGGTAAACACCCGCTCACCGCGAGACAGCGACCTTTATGATGTGGTGGGTCCAGTATGCGAAACTGGCGACTTTCTCGGCAAGGAGCGCGAGCTAGCTATTGCCGCAGGCGACCTGCTAGCCGTGCGCTCTGCCGGAGCCTATGGCTTTGTGATGGCGTCAAACTACAACAGCCGCCCCCGCCCACCGGAAGTGATGGTCGATGGTGACCGCGCACATTTAGTGCGCCGCCGCGAACGGCTGGACGAGCTGTGGGCCGGCGAGTCACTGCTTCCCGACGATGACACCTGACGGGGCATAACTAATGTTGCTGTACTTCACCAAGATGCACGGCTTGGGTAATGACTTCATGGTCGTCGACCTGATTACCCAGCGTGCCCGGCTGACCCCGGAGCAGATCAGGGCGCTGAGCCACCGGCGCCTGGGCATCGGCTTTGATCAGCTGCTGGTGGTTGAGCCGCCACTGGACCCGGACATGGACTTTCGCTACCGCATCTATAATGCCGACGGCAATGAAGTGGAGAGCTGTGGTAACGGGGCACGCTGCTTTGCGCGTTTTGTGCGCGACCAGCGGTTGACCCACAAGCGGGAGATTCACGTTGAAACGGCAGGCGGCCCGCTGACGCTGCATGTGGAGCAGATTAATCAGATACGCGTTGATATGGGCCAGCCGCAGTTTGCCCCCGCAGCGGTAGCCTACGACGCCAGTCAGGATCATCTCACCCACGCCCTTGAGGTCGATGGCCAGACGCATCAGATCAGCATAGCGTCCATGGGCAACCCACACGCTGTGCTGCACGTAGACAACGTAGACACCGCGCCGGTTGATAGCCTGGGCCCGGCTATCGGGAAGCACCCACGCTTCGCCAACGGCGTTAACGTCGGCTTCATGCAGGTTATTTCGCCACAGCACATCCGCCTGCGGGTGTTCGAGCGCGGCAGCGGCGAAACCCTGGCCTGCGGCACGGGTGCATGCGCTGCGGTAGCCTGCGGCATTCGTCAGGGCCTGCTGAAGAGCCCCGTTCAGGTACAGCTGCCCGGCGGCAAGCTGGAGGTCAGCTGGCCTGCCGAGGACCAACCGCTGACCATGAGAGGCCCCGCCGAGCGGGTTTTTAGCGGACGCATCACCCTGAACTGAGTAGAGCGCGGGCGGAATGGCTTTACCAACACCGGCTCAAGCCCGCTGGGCAGAAGGAGATACCCCATGACACAAGCCATCCCCGAGCCACGCAAGACCTTGGACCCCGACATGGTCGCCCAATGGCTGGTCCGCCACCCTGACTTTTTTGTCGGACGCGAAGGCTTGCTGCAACAGCTTCGCGTACCTCACCCGGAAACCCGCGGCGCTATTTCACTGCTGGAACGTCTAGTGCTTGACCTGCGCCGGCGCGCCGATGGCGCTGAACAGCACCTCGAACAGCTGCTGGAGTCGGCACGGCATAACGAAGCGCAATACCGGCGCACCCGCGAACTGGTGCTTGCGCTGATCAGTGCTGAAGACAATGACGCCCTGGGCCAGGCCTTGGCCACCGAACTGTCTGAGCGCTTCCAGACGCCCAGCGTGGCGCTGTGGTGCCCTGCCAGCCTGACGGACCAGGAGCCCCAGCCACCCCAGGCGCCCCGCCACGTGCTCGACAAACACACCACCCAGCGACTGGCCGCACTGCTGGGAGAGCGCCACAGCCGCTGCACACGCCTGACACCCAGCGACGCCCAGCGCCTGCTGCCCCATCAGCCCAAGCTGGCCAAGTCCGGCTCTACCGCCATCACTCGGCTAACGCTGGGTGAACCACTGGGCTATCTGGTGCTGGCCAGCCCCGACCCAGAGCACTTCAAGGCCGGCATGGACACCCTGTTTACCGAGTACCTGGGCGAGGTCGTGTCGCGGCTGCTGGTGCGCTCGGCCAAAGACCGTCACTCAGCCTCATGAGATCTTCGCTATGACCGACAGCGCCAGCCTCCAGGCGCTGACTGACGCCTACCTTGCTGAGCTGGCGGCGACCGCCAGCCCGGCCACCGTAACGGCGTATCGCCGCGACCTGGCCACTCTGCTCGATTTTTTCGACACACACCTTGAAAACCCTGAAGGACAGCTGGGGCAACAACCCGAAAAAACGCTGAAAGACTATCTCGACACCCGGCTACTGCGGCGATTTCTTGCCGGTGAGCGGACACGCGGCCTATCGCCCCGCAGCCTGGCGCGGCGCCGGGCTGCGATTTCAGGCTTTGCTGAGTACTTGCGCACCCAAGGCCTGCTTGACCACAACCCCGCCGCCCTGTTGCGAACGCCCAAACGCCCTGACAACCTGCCGCGCCCAGTGGACGTGGACGCCCTAGGGCAGCTTCTGGACAGCCCACACGATGGCTCAGTGCTGGCGTGCCGTGATCAGGCCATATTGGAGCTGTTCTACTCCTGCGGCCTACGCCTGGCGGAGCTGAGTAACATGAACCTGAGTGATGTCCAGCCGCAGCGTGTACGGGTAATCGGCAAAGGCAACAAACCGCGTCAAGTACCGCTGGGCAGCCGTGCGCACCAGGCGCTTCAGCAATGGCTGGCGTTACGCGACGTTCTGGCAAGTGACGGCGAGACCGCGCTCTTTGTCGGCCAGCGCGGCCGGCGGCTGGGACAGCGGGCCATTCAGAAACGCGTGGCCGAGCTGGCTCGATCCCGTGGACTTGGCGAGCACCTGCATCCGCACCGCCTGCGTCATTCCTTTGCCAGCCACCTGCTGGAATCCAGCCAAGATCTGCGCGCCGTGCAAGAGCTGCTGGGCCACGCCAACCTGGCCACCACCCAGATTTACACCCGCCTGGACTGGCAACAACTGGCCGATACCTATGACGCGGCTCATCCCCGCGCCCGGCGACAGCGTGATAACGAGGAAGGAAAAAAAGGTGAGGAATGAAGTAATGACTGAGCCTGTAGCACACCTAGAGGCACTGACCTTCGATCTCGACGATACCCTATGGGACAATGGCGGGGTCATGCGGCGCACCGAGCAGGGGCACTTCGGCTGGTTGAGCGACAGCCTGGCCGCCTGGCTGGCCAAGCGTGATGATGCCCAGCCCAACCGCTTCGCCGAACGGGTCACCCTGGAGCACTACCTCGCCCGGCGCCAGGCCATGGCCAAGCGCTATCCGCTGCACCGCGGCGACTTCACCTGGATTCGCGAACAGGCGCTGATTTCGCTACTGACCGATATCGACCTGCCGGCCTCGGCGGCCTGGATGTGGGCCAGTGCCGCCATGGGTCGCTTCCATGCGCTGCGCCTGGAGGTCAGCCCCTATCCCGAGGTCGAACCACTGCTGACCGAACTGGCGCAGCGCTATCGGCTGGCGTCGATCACCAACGGCAACCTGGCCTTCGACCGGCTGGCGCTGCGCCGCCACTTCATGGTGTCGATCGCCGCCGGTGAAATGCATGCGCCCAAGCCGGATGCCCGCCCTTTTCTGGCCGCACTGGCGCGGCTGGGCACCGCGCCGTCGCGGGCGCTGCACGTGGGCGACTCCTGGAAGGAAGATATCTTACCCGCTGTGCGCCTCGGCATGCGTGCCGCATGGATCGCCCCCCAGGCCACTCCTGACATCGTGCTGCCTAGAGGCGTGACGCGACTTAGCCATGTGAGCGAGCTGCCGAGCCTGCTGGCAGCCATTGAATCCGGTACGACAGCATAGGGTCGCTCGGCGTCAAGAACAGCACCAGACAATCCAAAACACCTGATACCCAACGAGCCCCCCATGCAAAATGACATGCAGCACTTAGAACACACATTGGTGGCTGCTGGCATTGCGCGGTGCAGGCCAGTCTCACTGAGACTGAATGGGCTCAGCCGCTGGCGCGTCACCCGCCAGCCACTCATCAAGTCGGGCGTACACTTCTTCAACGCCCTGTTTTTTGAGTGACGAGAACAACTGGACGCTGACCAGATCTTCCCACTCAAGCAGCCGCGAGCGCACCTGCTGCAAGGCAGTCTTGGCGGCACCGCTTTTCAGTTTGTCGGCCTTGGTCAGCAGGATATGCACTGGCATGTCCTTGTCATCAGCCCAGCCCAGCAAGGTCTGGTCGAACTCGGTCAGCGGATGGCGCACATCCATAAGCAGCACCAGACCTTTCAGTGAACGGCGCCGTTGAAGATAGTGAGAAAGATGGCGCTGCCACTCTTCCTTGACCTTTTCAGGTACCTTGGCATAACCGTAACCAGGCAGATCAACCAACCGGCGATCCTGATCATCCCCCAGCGTGAAGAAATTGATCAGCTGGGTACGTCCTGGGGTACGGGACGTACGCGCCAGCGAGTTCTGGCGCGTCAACGTATTGATGGCACTGGATTTTCCGGCATTGGAGCGTCCCGCAAAGGCGACCTCCAGGCCATGATCCTGCGGACATCTGGCCAGATCTGGCGAACTGACAAGAAAGCGGGCGGAAGCATAATTGAGTCGCGGCATGACTGGGACTATCCTGACGTTGATCCGACAACCTCAGGTTTGCATTCCCGAGGCAAGGGTGTTCCGTTATAATGCAGTATATTTTATCTGCGACCCGGAGCGGCTCAGTATATCATTGAGCTCCGGCCGGCAGCGACTTGGACATGTGGCCGCTGACCCGGCTCGCATGACCTTGTACCGCTCAAACAATGTATCGGCATAGTGGACTAGCAATGAGAAAGCTACTGGCAAGCCTGGTAATTACCATGGGCGCCGTCGGCGCCGCACAAGCCCAAGACGATCCGCAAGCGGCTGCAAATGCTGCTGCCGGAAAGGAAAAGGCAATGGTCTGCGCAGCATGCCACGGTCAGGAAGGTATCAGTCCAACTGGCGCCTTCCCGAACTTGGCAGGGCAGCAGACATCCTATACGGCCAAGCAGATCATGGATATCCGCGACGGCACTCGAGTCGTGCCTGAGATGGCAGGGCAGGTCGATAACTTCTCCGATCAAGATGCCTGGAATGTGGCCAAGTACTTTGCCGGCATGACACCGGCACTGGGCCAGGCAGACCCCAATGAGGAGCTGGTTGCCAAAGGCCGTGAACTGTACCGCGCCGGCAGCCTGAGCACTGGCCTGCCCGCCTGTGCGGCCTGCCATATGCAGACTGGCGTCGGCATCAACAGCGCCGTCTATCCTGCGCTGTCAGGTCAGCATCCGGAGTACATCATCTCGACGCTGGAGGATTTTTCCGCTGGCGAGCGCTCCAATGACCCCAACGCCATCATGCGCGATATCGCTGCCAAAATGAGCAAGAGCGACATGCAGGCCGTAGCAAACTACGTACTGGGCCTGCACTGAGCGCACACCGGTAGTGCCAATGTGGCGCTAACAAGGCGGCCTCTGTGCCGCCTTTATTGCGTTTCAGGAACTCTCTGGCACTCTTGAGGCTCATAGTGAAGGCATTATCTGAGAGGTGCCTGGCCTTGCCTCCTGACAACGTCGGGACCGTCATCACTGAACAGCCTCTATTGAAACCCCCAGGCCTCAACAGCTACGGAGATACTATTTTATGCTGAAGCACCTGCTGGTAGGCCTTGCTGCCTTTGGACTATCGACCCTCACCGTTGCTGCTCCGGTTGAGGGCCAAGACTACACTGTGCTGGACACGCCGGTGAAAACCCAGGTTGACGACAACCAGATCGAGGTTACCGGCGTTTTCTGGTACGGCTGCCCTCACTGCTACAACTTGGAAGAGCCGCTTAATGCCTGGGTAGCCGAGCTGCCTGATGACGTCACCTTCAATCGCCTACCAGCCACCATGGGCGATACTTGGGTGAAACACGCGTTTGCCTACTACGCTGCCGAAAACCTAGGCATTGTCGATGAAATGCATGACGACTTCTTTGAAGCCCTTCATGAACAGGGCAAACGCTTGACCGACCCTGATGATATTGCCGCCTTTTTCAGCAACTACGGTGTCAGTGAAGAAGACGCACTGAGTGCGCTGAACTCCTTTGGTGTCAAGTCTCAGGTTAGCAAGGCCAATACCCGCATGCGCGATATGGAGCTGATGGGCGTTCCAGCGCTGGTCGTCGATGGCCGCTATGTGATCTCGCCGAGCAGCGCGGGCAGTCTGAGCAACATGCCGCTAATTGCCGGCAGTCTGATCGAACAGATCCGTGAGGAGCATGGTGCTGCAGCCAACGACAACTCACAGACTGACACCACCGAGGTCAACAACCAGGAATGAGCACGCTTTCAGCAGACAGCACGCCGAAACTACTCGATGATGGCCGCATACGTCTGCTCACCTTCAACCTGCAGGTGGGCATCCAGACCTCGGCCTATCATCATTATCTGACGCGGGGCTGGCAGCACGTGCTGCCGCACCCCAAGCGTCAGCGGCGTCTCAGGCTGATCAGCAACATCCTTCGCCGTTACGATATCGTCGGTCTGCAGGAAGCCGACGGTGGCAGCTTCCGATCAGGCAGCATCAATCAGGTTGATTACCTGGCCCATCAGGCGGGTTTCCCGCACCACTACCAGCAACTCAACCGCGATCTGGGCAAGCTGGCACAGCACAGCAACGGCCTGCTCTCGCGGCTGACGCCAGCGCTGGTTGAAGAGCACAGGCTTCCCGGCACCCTGCCGGGCCGCGGTGCCATTCACGCCCGCTACGGCAGTGGCCCAGATGCGCTGCATATCTTTGTTGCCCACCTGGCACTCAGTCAGCGCGGGCGCAACCGCCAGCTGGACTATCTCAGCGAGATCATCGAGCCGCTGCGTCACGTGGCAGTGATGGGCGACCTCAACTGCTCCTTCGAGCAGATCCAGAGCCATCAGCGCTTCTGTGAGGCCATGGCACTGCATCCGGTACACCTTCCGCCAAGCTATCCATCGTGGCAGCCGCGCAAGGCACTGGATCACATCCTGCTATCTGATTCACTGCAGGCCGAGCGGGTCAAGGTGCTCAACCGGCTATTTTCGGACCATCTGCCGATTGCCATTGACGTGCGGCTACCCGGCGCTTGTCTGCAACAGCTGGATGAGCACTTCAGTCTGCTGAGCGGTACCAAGTCAGCCCCTCTGCCTAACCCGTAAGCTTTCACGTATAGTCAGCGTCTTGCTGCATGCTGGCTGACCGCGCGCCTGTGCGTGCTTGTACAAAGAACTTCCCTGCGAGTCTCTCATGCCCGATTCCCGTGAGCTGCCTTCCTTTGCTGCCAGGCTGGACACCTTCTCCGAATGGCTGGGCCGCGGCCTGTCCTGGCTGGTGCTGGCCATGATGCTGATCCAGTTCCTGATCGTGGTACTGCGCTATGCCATGAGCATCAGCAGCATACCCATGCAGGAGTCGGTGATGTACCTGCATGCCACGGTGTTCATGCTGGCTGCCGGCTACACCCTGCACCAGGATGGCCATGTGCGGGTGGATATCTTCTATCGCCTGCGCTCGGCCCGCGGCAAAGCGCTGACCAACCTGCTAGGCACGCTTTTTTTGCTGCTGCCGGTGATGGTTTTCATCCTGTGGTTCAGCTGGGGCTACGTGGACAAGTCATGGCGCATTTTTGAGCGCTCATCAGATGCCGGCGGTATCCCCGGCGTCTTCCTGCTTAAATCGCTGATTCTGGTATTTGCTGCCCTGATGATTATGCAGGGCGTGGTGGAGATTACCCGCAGCCTGATGACGCTGATCAGACGCTCGGACAGCACCGCTGCTGGCAACACATCCAACGATGGTCCCGGGGAGCTGCACTAATGCTTGAGCTGATACTTGAGTTCATGCCGCTGGTGCTGTTCGCGGTGATCTGTTTGGTATTGATGGCCGGCTATCCAGTCGCGCTGTCGCTGGCTGGCACTGCGCTGGCTTTTGCCGGACTGGGCGCCGGGCTGGAGGCGCTGGGCATCAATGCCCATTTCGATGCGCACTACCTCTCGGCCTTTCCCAACCGCCTCTACGGCATCATGACCAACCAAACGCTACTGGCAGTGCCACTGTTCGTATTGATGGGCGTGCTGCTGGAAAAGTCCAAGGTCGCTGAAACATTGCTCGACGCCATGGCTATGCTGTTTGGCTCGCTACGCGGCGGATTGGGCATCTCCGTCACACTAGTCGGCATGCTCCTAGCAGCGTCTACCGGTATCGTCGGTGCCACCGTCGTCACCATGGGGCTAATTTCACTGCCCACCATGCTTAAACGCGGTTACAGCGTGCCGTTGGCTACTGGCACCATCTGCGCCACTGGCACACTGGGCCAGATCATTCCACCGTCCATCGCCCTGGTGCTACTGGGCGATGTGCTGTCCACGGCCTACCAACAGGCGCAGCTGGAAATGGGCATTTTCAGCCCTAAAACTGTTTCGGTGGGCGACCTGTTCATGGGCGCGCTGATTCCGGGGTTGATACTGGTCGCACTCTACATTGTGTACATCGCAATCACCGCCTGGCTGCACCCTCAAACCGCACCACCCGCCAACCGCGAAGAGCTGATGAAGGAGCTCGGCCATGAGCGTGGGCTGGGCCTACTGCTGGTCAAAGGGCTGGTACCGCCGATTGTGCTGATCACCGCCGTGCTGGGCTCGATCCTCGGCGGCTTCGCCACGCCCACCGAGGCCTCTGCCGTCGGTGCCTTTGGTGCCATGCTGCTGGCACTGGCCTATCGCCGCCTGGACATGGCCACGCTACGCGAGGTGCTGCAAACCACCACCCGCGTAACCAGCATGGTGTTCATGATCCTGATCGGTGCTGCACTGTTTTCTCTGGTGTTCCGCGCCTTTGGTGGCGAGGAGCTGGTCAACCGACTGTTCGAAGGCATGCCTGGCGGTGTGATCGGCGCCACCATTATCGTCATGCTAGTGATTTTCCTGCTGGGCTTCATTCTCGACTTTATCGAGATCACCTTCGTGGTGGTACCGATTGTCGGCCCGATCCTGCTGGCCATGGGCCTCGACCCGGTCTGGCTGGGCATCATGATTGCCATCAACCTGCAGACCTCGTTCC
This sequence comes from Halomonas sp., assembly GCF_052095765.1. Classification (GTDB taxonomy): domain Bacteria; phylum Pseudomonadota; class Gammaproteobacteria; order Pseudomonadales; family Halomonadaceae; genus Halomonas. The sequence continues at coordinate 7,369 of NZ_JBQDJZ010000015.1, read as the reverse complement.
TTACGCCGCCGTTCGGTTTCGCGCTGTTTTACCTGCGCGGCGTGGCCCCGGACAGCGTGCCGACCTCAGCGATCTATCGCGGTGTCATTCCCTTTATTCTGCTACAGATAGGCATGCTGTTAGCACTAGCGTGGTTCCCCCAGCTGGCGACCTGGTTGCCCGCCAAGTTTTAAGCTAGCGGAACCGCACCATAACGCACTCATGCACGACACAATGGCAGCAACCAAGTTTCGGCCAGCCACAGCACTAATGCATAGCGGCCGCCCTTGGCCAGTAAAATCCAGGGCGCGGCACGCCACCAAGGCAAGCGCAGCACACCGGCAAGCACGGTGAGCGGGTCACCAATCAACGGCAGCCAACTCAGTAATAGGCTCGCCTCACCAAATCGTGCATACCAATGCTCGGCGCGCGCCAACGCTGCCGGTGATACCGGAAACCAGCGGCGCTGCTGAAAACGCCGCGCATAACGCCCCAAGCCGACGTTGATCAGGCTACCGAGCGTATTGCCGGCGGTGGCCACCAGCCACAACGCCGGCACTGGCTCGCCCAGGCACCACAGCCGCGCTAGCCATAGCTCCGAGCCGCCGGGTAGCAGCGTGGCGCTAGCCAGCGCCACGGCAAACAGGCTCAACATGGAAAAACCCTCGGCCGCTGACGTATGCTGGCCGTCACGTTACAACACCCATGGCTGCCGCCACGCCACCCTTTCACGAGTTGACCGCATCATGACTTCCATTCCCAACACCCTAACCATTGCCGGCTCTGACCCGTCGGGCGGTGCCGGCATTCAGACAGACCTGAAGACTTTCTCTGCGCTAGGCTGCTACGGCACCAGCGTAATCACCGCGCTGACCGCACAAAACACCCAAGGCGTGAGTGGTGTACTGCCTGTGCCCGCCGAGTTTATTGCCGCGCAGCTAGATGCCGTGCTCGACGACATCTCGATTGACGCAGTCAAGATTGGCATGGTGGCTAGCCGCGAAGTGGCCGAGGTGATCGCTGAGGCACTTCGCGCACGCAGGCCACGCTGGATAGTACTCGACCCGGTGATGGCCGCCAAAAGTGGCGACATCCTGGTCGACCCCGCCGGCACCGCCGCCGTGCGTGACATCCTGGTTCCACTGGCTGATGTGATCACCCCCAATCTGCCCGAGGCGGCGGTGCTGCTGGACACCTCGGCGCCTGATTCCACCCAGGCCATGCAGGCCATGGTACCGGCCCTGCAATCGCTGAAGGTGCCCTTTACTCTGCTCAAGGGGGGCCACCTGCAGAGCGACGACTGCCCTGACCTGCTGATCACCCCGCAGGATTTCAGCTGGCTGGATGCGCCGCGTATCGACACCAACAACCTGCACGGCACCGGCTGTGCTCTGGCCGCAGCCATTACAGCCCAACTGGCACAGCTGCCATCCAGCGCCAACCAGCAAACCGTTGCTAATGCCATTAGTGAAGCCAAGCAATGGCTGCACTCTGCACTGGCAGCCAGTGATCGCCTGTCGGTGGGCCAGGGGCGCGGGCCGGTGCATCATTTTCATGCCTGGTGGTGATTGCCAGCGCGACAGTGGTAGCTAGTGCAAGTAACTGGAACACGGAGTTGTCATGAAAGCCCTTATTCAACGCGTCAGCCAAGCCAGTGTCGTAGTCAGCAACCACACCGTCGGCACCATCGATCACGGCCTGCTCGTTCTGGTGGGAGTGGAAAAAGGCGACGACGAAGCGCGAGCGGATAAGCTGCTGCACAAGCTGCTTCGCTACCGTGTGTTCAGCGACGCTGACGGAAAGATGAACCTCAACGTGCAGCAGGCCGAAGGCGGCCTGCTGCTAGTATCCCAGTTCACCCTGGCCGCCGATACCGGGCGCGGACTGCGGCCTAGCTTCTCCAGCGCCGCCCCACCCGCCGAAGGCGAGCGCCTGTTCCACTATCTTGTGGAGCAGGCCAGCAAGGCATGGCCCAAGATCGCCACAGGTGAATTCGGTGCCGACATGCAGGTCTCGCTAATCAATGATGGTCCGGTGACTTTCTTGCTGGAAACCTGACCCGGGCGTCTAACAGCGCCTTTCGCAACAGAAGCGTAGAATCTCCCACGACGGGTAAAAATCCCTATCGTGGGCTTTTATAGCAATCTAGTTATAGCAATCTAGTCTTCCAACTGCTGCTCGGCCTCCTCCAGCGCCTCCTCGGCGGCTAGCCAGGCATGCTCTTGCTCGGCCAATGCAGAGGCCAACTTAGCTTGCTCAGCCAGCCGCTGGTTCAACTCAGCCTTACGCGCCTCGTCGGTATACAGCGCGCTGTCACCCAGCGTCTGTTCCACAGCGGACAATGCCTGTTGAGTCTTTTCCATGACCTGCTCGGCCTTGTCGCGCGTGCGCTTGAGCGGCCGCAGCGCTTCACGCTGTTCGGCAGCGACTCGGCGGGCGGCCTTGCGGTCTTCCCTGGGAGCATCATTTTCGACCTTGTCGGCCCTTGCGTCGCGTCGCTCACCCTCCAGCCGCGCCTTGAGCCAGGCGCGGTAATCGTCCAGATCGCCATCAAACGGCTCAACCCGGTGGTCTGCCACCTTCCAGAACTCATCCACTGTGGCACGCAATAGGTGTCGGTCGTGGGAGACCACCAGTACCGCGCCCTCAAAGCTGGCCAGCGCCTGGGTCAGCGCCTCGCGCATTTCCAGGTCGAGATGGTTGGTCGGCTCATCAAGCAGCAGCAGGTTGGGCTTGAGCCAGGCTACCAGCGCCAGCGCCAAGCGGGCTTTTTCACCACCTGAGAAGCGCCCCACTTCGGCGAACACGTCATCACCGCGAAAGCCGAAACCGCCCAGAAACTGGCGGATGTCCGCATCTGCTGCGCGTGGCGACAGCCGCTGAATGTGGAGGAAGGGTGTGGCCGACAGATCCAGGCTCTCCAGCTGGTGCTGGGCAAAGTAGCCCACCGCCAGATGCTCCCCGGCAATCCGCTTGCCGTTCAGCAGCGGCAACTCACCAGTCAGCGACTTGATCAGCGTCGACTTGCCGGCGCCATTGGGACCCAGCAGGCCGATACGCTGGCCCGGCTGTAAGGACAGTGAAATGTTGCTTAGCTGACGCAACTCTGCATCGCCACTGCGGTAACCGAGGTCAGCCTCATCAAGCACCAGCAACGGGCGTGAAATACGGTCGGCGCAGGGAATGCTGAAGTGGAACGGCGAGTCGGCATGGGCCACAGCGATATCGCCCATGCGCTCAAGCATTTTCAGCCGACTCTGGGCCTGACGGGCCTTGGTGGCCTTGTAACGAAAACGCTCGACGAAGCTCTCGATTTCGGCGCGCCGCGCCTGTTGCTTGGCCGCTTGGGCCTGCTGCAGTGCTAACTTTTCGGCCCGAGTACGCTCAAAGGTGCTGTAGTTACCGCGATACAGCACCAGCTGGCGCCGCTCGAAATGCACGATGTGGTCGCAAACCGCATCGAGAAAGTCCCGGTCATGGGAGATCAGCAGCAGAGTCCCGGTATAGCGCACCAACCACTGCTCCAGCCATAGCAACGCATCGAGATCCAAATGGTTAGTCGGCTCATCGAGCAGCAGCACGTCCGAGGGCATGAACAGGGTCCGCGCCAGGTTAACCCGCATCCGCCAGCCGCCAGAGAAGTCCGACAACGGGCGCGCCAGGTCGCTCTGGCGAAAACCCAGCCCCACCAGCAACTGAGCCGCCCGCGCCGGTGCGGTATAGCCGTCCAGCGCTTCGATAGTGCCATGCAGCTCGGCTTCACGGTGTGCCTCGCCGTCCTGCTGGGCCTTGAGCAACGCGACCTCGGCATCGCGCAGAGCCCGATGGCCATCGATCACATAGTCGTGAATCGAGCGGTTAAGCGTCTCCACTTCCTGGGCCATATGGGCGATACGCTGGCCGCCGCTCATCTCCAGTTCACCCTTTTCTGGCGCCAGCTCACCCAGCAGCAGACTGAACATGGATGACTTGCCGGCCCCATTGGGACCGACGATGCCGACGTTGTATCCGGCATGCAGGGTGAGATCCGCTTCTTCAAGAAGCGCTTGAGTACCGCGTTGCAGGCTGACTTGCCGCAGTGCAATCATGCCAACTCCACTGACAATGCATGAAACCGCCGCCCGGGAGGCAACAGCCATAAATGAGCACCGATTCTACCGAATTGACGCCACAGATGCGGCGTGAACTGGATAATCACCCCCTATGGGATTTCGCGCTGGCGCTTTACGCCCGCCCCGGCGTCGAGGCGGCCTGCCTGAAGCTTCAGGATGATGCCGGGCTCGACGTCTGCGAGCTACTATGGCTGTGCTGGCTCTCATACCATAGTCTGACTCTGACTGGGCAGGCCAGCTTGCTGCTGGAACCGGTTCGCGCCTGGCAGCGTGACATGACCTACCCCTTGAGACGTCAGCGGCGTGCGTTGAAACCACTGTCTGACGAGTCAACCGGGCTTGAAAAACTGCGCCAGACGATCAAGCAGGCCGAACTGCTCGCCGAGCAGGAAACACTCCGCCAACTGGAGCAGCTAACCCGCCAAGGCCAGGCAGTGCGTGCACTGGAAGGCTCCGATGATAGCTGGACAACTCATGCTCTCAGTCAGGTTCGGGGAGATATCCAGGCAGCCCACCGTCACCTCGATACCCTAGCGTCCCATGGGTTACGTGGCTAACGCCTGACTCATGGTCGACATGAGTCAATATTGTTAACAATATTCTGACTGTCGTCGCCAATGGGCTGATTGCGTTGATATCAACCGACACTAGCCCCTAGGCAGAGTGGCAACGCCTGATTAAATTCTGTAGCGTCATGACTAAGTGCCGAACAAAATTAATTCCAGCAAATAAAAAGGATCGGACCATGACCGCCATCACTCTGCAGTCAACAGGCTTCGGCCAGAGACAGCCACCGCTCTTTGTCGGTAGGCCTGCACCAGGTGAGGGCATGATATGAGTCTGCAACCCAAGCCCAACAATATTCGCCGCCGCCGAATCCGCAAGATAATGCGCCCGCTCAGCAAGTTTGATCGCCTGCTCGGAACCCTGGAAAGATGGATCATTACCGCCAGCATTCTGGTCATGGCGCTGCTAATGAGCAGCCATGTAGTCAGCAACCTTTTGTTCAAACAAGGAATTCCCGGCACCTACGAAGTCACCGAAATGCTGATCGTGATTATCACTTTCGTCGGTGTCGGCTATGCAGCACGCAATGCTCGCCATATCAGCATGTCAGCCATCTATGAACAGCTCAGTGGCACACCGCGCAAGATCTTGCTGATCATCATCAGCCTCGGTACCGGCGCACTGATGTTCTATTTCGCCTACCTTTCTGCCGACTATGTTTCCGTACTACACGATCGTGGACGAACCAGTTCGGCGTTGAAGGTTCCACTGTGGATCATCTACCTGGCACTGCCGATCGGTTTTACCCTGGCCGGCATCCAATATGTGTTGACCACCATCCGCAACCTGGTCAGCCGCAACATTTACCGTACGTTCAGAGACAGGGAAGTGTTTGACGAAATCCCCGTAGAAGAACCACCGACAACGGTTTCCAGAAGCACAAATACAGACCCCGGTCAGCGCGACCAATAAACGTTAAACAATAAAACCGAGGACGATCGCATGCTGGCTTTACTAGGTATCATAATGCTTGTGCTCCTGCTGCTCGGGTTCCCGATGATGGTTCCCCTGGCGGTAGGCACCTTCTACATGATGTTTACCGACATGACCTTCTTTGGTCCTGATCAGGCCATTAGCTGGATGATCAGCGGTGTCGGCAGTTGGGTACTGGCGGCAGTTCCCATGTTCATCTTCGCCGCCGATATCCTGACCAAAGGGCATACCGCCAACCGGTTGCTTGACGTGGTTGATGCCTTTACCCGTCATATCCGAGGCGGATTGCCAATCACCACTGCGGCCTCCTGTGCGCTGTTCGGTGCTGTGTCAGGCTCAACCCAGGCCACCGTTGTCGCCATGGGTGGCCCCATGCGCCCGCGCCTGTTGGCCAAGGGCTACTCTGACTCCTTTACTCTGGCACTGATTATCAACGCCAGTGATATCGCGCTGCTGATTCCACCCAGCATCGGCTTCATCATCTATGGCGTGGTGATGAAGACCTCGATCGGCGACCTGTTTCTGGCTGGCGTTCTACCGGGCCTGATGATCCTGGGGCTGTTTGCCATCTACTGCTACATTGACGCCCGCATCAAGGGCATTGAGCCAGAGCCGCGTGCCAGCTGGGCCGAACGCTGGGTAAGCATCCGTAAGGTCGCCCTGCCCATGGGCTTCCCGATCATCGTGGTGGGCGGCATCTATGGCGGCTTCTTCAGCGCCGTTGAGGCATCTGCCGTGGCCGTCGCCTATGCGCTGATCCTTGAGGTGATCATCTATCGTCAGGTTTCCATCCGTGACCTTGGCAGTTTGGCCATGTCCACCGGCATGATTACCGCCGTGGTTTTCATCCTGGTGTCCATCGGTGCAGCGTTTTCCCAGACCCTGGGCACCGCTGGTGTACCAGAGCAGATTCTGGGCCCGATGATTGATAGTATCGGTGATAGCCAGACGCTGGCCCTGCTGTTGATTGCCGCAGCCTTCTTCATTGGCTGCATGTTCGTTGACCCCATCGTGGTCATCCTGATTCTGGTACCGATTTTCAAGCCACTGGTTGTTGCAACCGGGCTGGACCCAGTACACGTGGGCGTCATCGTGACACTGCAGGCTGCTATTGGCTCGGCAACACCGCCTTTTGGCTGTGACATCTTCACCGCCATTGCGGTTTTCCGTCGCCCCTACATGGATGTTATCCGTGGCACACCGCCGTTCGTTGCAATCATGGTACTGGCCACCTTCCTGCTGATCTTCTTCCCACAGATCTCGCTGCTGCTACCTTCACTAGGCGCCAGCTAAGGCGACAAAGGTCCTTGACGCTGCCTGATTCAGGTCAGGCATACAGGGCCCACCCTTCAACCAAACTCGCTTCACACAACAGCACAGGGCGCCATGGGGCGCCCTGTGCTGTTTCAAGCTGTGGATTAACGATCCCCATTCTGTCCGGGAAGGCTGCTGGCAAAAGCTGCGCGAAAAAAAACCGGATGATTCACTGCCCCCTAGGGCTGGATCATCCGGCTATGGTAGCAGTCAGTTAGCCGCTATTCAGTATTCAGGCGCTCAACACGCAACCTTAGGCGTCATCGTTGCTGTCAGAGCCGAACTGCTCCAGCAGGATTTCAAGCGCTTGACCGCCACGCTCACCGACATCTTTGACAAAGACCTCGCGTACCGGCTCAACCTTTTCACGGAATTTATCGCGCTGCTCATCCGTCAGCTCGATAATCGTGATAAGTGCCTAACCGAAAGTTTTCGTGCATAATGTATGTAGGATAACTGACACG
>NZ_JBQDJZ010000014.1:19829-39069 GCF_052095765.1 Halomonas sp. | reverse complement strand
CTTAGCTGGAGTCGTTCTTAAGCGCATGAAACATCACTATACGAAAAAACCAATGGATGAACGTGAAAAGCTCCGTAAGTTCCGTGAGCTTGATGATGCATTTGCTGATGCGCTGCTGGCCCTGGAAAAAGATGGCCGCCAGTCTGTCAATGACAGGGAAGTGCCCGCCAAAGAGTTGCGAGAGTCTGACTTTGAACAGCGACTGACTGACTTGATGAAGGATTATCAGCAACCTGCCGCAGATGTCAGCGAACTGCTTAAAACACTGGTTGCGCTCAACAAGCTGGCTTGAAAGCCTGAAGATAATCGGTGTTTCAACGACAGCTATAGCATAGGACGTGTCTGGTGGCTTGTGACGACAAGCGGCGCTGCTCCGTCAGCGGTAGCGATATACGCGGATGCTGGGCAGCAAAGGCTGATCTTCCAGGCGCTGGTCACTGCGCATTGCCCGTTGTCGCTTACCTGGTGGTTTTGTATCGGGATGATTGTGTTCGGGTAGCTGTCCGTCATCGCTGGGTACAAAAAGAGGCAGGGAGACATTTTTTGCCTGACGGGTTTTTCCGTCGGGCAAGGGCTCGTGAAAGAACAGGTTGGCGCGCATCACAGGAGCCTGTGTCTGTACCTGGGCAAGCAGTTCAGTGTTTTGCAGGCCGGCAAGTATTTTCAGTTGCCGGCGGATGTGGTGGGCCTCTGAGTCCAGTGCCATCAGCATGCTCTCGGCATCGGCAACACTCAGTCGTTTAATGGAGCGGCCGCTGACATACCAGGCCAATTGCGCCCTGTGAACCCTGGCAGGTGCTGTGGGAATGGCTCTCCAGCACTGCTTGATATGCAGCCTGGCCATTCCGCTTCCACTAAGGTGGTCGTGCAGGCCCGGGTGGCGGAAGGGGATCACTGTCTTAATTTCTGCAATCAGTTTTGGGGCATCCTGACGAATGGTGGCAATTAGCCTGGCAAAGTCGGCTTTCGCCTGGTTCACGGTCTCAACCGCCTCCATGACAGCGGGCCTTGCAGCCACAAGTCCCACATGGCTGCTGGTCACCCGACCGTCCTGGCCGTCCTGGTACCAGTAATCAAACAATGCATCGCGTAGCCAGCTGTCAGTTGCCGGTTGTTGATTCAGCGTCCACAGCTGTCCGCGGTTGTTCTGCCAGCAGGCATACAACTGCTCGCTGGTTTCGACCAGCTGCTCATAGGCGGCCTCCAGCTCTGCCAACAGGCGATAGGCCGGGCGTTGGTTGTCATTCGTCAGGCTCATGACTTGTTGTTATCGATGCCGCTACCCGCCAGCAGAATATTAAGGTTGGCCTCATCCATTGCCGGCTCGCCAGCAATCCGGTGTGATTCATCTGCCCAGGCGCCGAGATCCATTATGTGACAGCGTTCGCTACAGAAAGGGCGGTAGGGGTTCTGTTCGCTCCACACAATCCGGGCCTTGCAGTGCGGGCAGTCGACTTCAAGCGGTTGCTTGCTGGGCTGTTTATCAGACATGGGCCAATGGCTCCCCTCTATAGACTTAGCCGGCAAGGATGCCTTATTGCTCAATGGCGGGCAAACCGCCGAGCTGGCGATACTGGTGATCAAGAGCATCGATCTGGGCGTTCAGGGTGTCCTGGTCGCGGCTGTTGTCGAGTACATCATGCGCCTTTTTCAGGCGCTGTTGGCGGGACATCTGTGCGGATAGTATCGCGCGTGCGCCAGTCTCATCCACGCCGTCACGCTGTATGGTACGGGCGATCTGCAGCGACTCGGGGACATCAATGACCAGAATGCGGTCAACCAGTTCGGCCTGCCCGGACTCCAGCAGCAACGGCGAGACTAGGAGGGCGTAGGGTGCCGGGCCACGCCGAAATGCCTCGAGCCGCTCAATGAGCTGTTTGCGGATCTGCGGGTGAGTCACGGACTCCAGCCACTGTCGCTCACGGCTGTCAGCAAAGACAATCTTGCGCAGTTCGCTTCTTTTCAGTGCGCCTTGTTCATCAAGAATGCTGCTGCCGTAGCGGTTGACGATGTCAGCAAGCGTTGGGGTGCCTGGGGCAACCACCTCACGGGCAACATCGTCGGCATCAACCCAGGGGACGGCATGACGCTCGAAACTGCGGGCTACAGTGGACTTGCCTGAGGCAATACCGCCAGTCACTCCGATGATCAGGGTGTTTTGCGTCATGTCAGAACAGTGTCCTTGCAGAAAATGAGGTCAAGGGGTTGCCGGCTAGCAGGGCTATCCAGCCGGCCAGGGCCAGCCAGGGGCCGAAAGGCAGCGGTTTGCCTCGTAGCTCGGGCACTAGGCGCTGGATCAGCAGGCCGACAGCGGCGCCGAGACCGGCTGAGAGCAGAAGCAACATCGGTAAGTATTGCCATCCGAGCCACGCGCCCAGTGCGGCCAGCAGTTTGAAGTCACCGTACCCCATGCCCTGCATGCCCGTCACCAGTCTGAACAGCCAATAAAGACTCCACAGTATCAGGTAGCCCGCCATGGCACCGGCTACAGCATCGCCAAGCGCAGATGGGTGCAACAAAAGCTGGTAGAGCAGACCGGCCCACAGCAGAGGCAGAGTTAGGCTATCGGGCAAAAGCTGGGTGCGGGCGTCAATTACTGCCAGGGCCAGCAGTGTCAGGCAGGCCCCAGCAATAAAGAGGCTTTGAAGGGTGGCGCCATGCAAAGCCACCACCGCCAGAGCGAGAAGCCCGCTTGCTAGCTCGACTAGGGGGTATTGAAGGCTAATACGCTGGCCGCAGCCGGCGCAGCGACCACGTCGTTTGATCCAGCCCAGTAGTGGCAGGTTGTCATGCCAGGCGATGGCGATATGGCAATCTGGGCACCGTGATGCCGGCCTCAACAGACTGAAGGGCTGACTGGTGCCTGGTGCGTAATCCGCTTTCAACGTATCGGCTTGTGGCTCCAGCGTAGCGCGTGCTTGTATTTGCCAGTCGCGGGCCATCATTTCTGGCAGCCGGCAGATCACTACATTGAGAAAGCTGCCGATGCACAGGCTCAGCACAGCAGTCAGTCCCCACAGCAAAAGGTCTGGTGGATTCAGTGACAAGGGAAGTTCCTTTTTGCGCCGTTGTCGAAAGGTCATTCTACGGTCTGTACGGCACTTTGCCGAGCGACTGTCGCCTTTGGGGCGATTGGTCTAGAATCTTCAGCCTTGATCTCTTCAGGAAGCAAAAATGACCCACACACTCGGACCGGTAATGCTGGACTTGGAAGGGCCCCAGCTACGCAACGAGGAACGCGAACTTCTGCGTCATGAAGCCGTTGGCGGTGTCATCCTGTTTGGCCGTAACGTTGAAGATGCCAGCCAGGTGCGTGAGCTATGTAGTGATATTCGCCGCGTACGCCCGGAGTTACTGTTGGCCATGGACCAGGAGGGCGGTCGCGTACAGCGGTTGCGTCAGGGCGTGACCCGCCTTCCCTCGATGTCACGCCTTGCCCGAGCTGCTATGTCAGTGCCCAAGGAGGCACAGCGGGTTTGCCGTGACGCGGGTTGGCTGCTGGGCATGGAAATGGCGGCCTGCGGATTGGATATCACCTTTGCTCCGGTGCTTGATATCGACACTGGGCTCTCGTCAGTGATTGGCGATCGCAGTTTCGGTTCTGATCCGGAGTGGGTGACAACCCTGGCAGGTGCTCTGGTCGAAGGCCTTGGCAGTGCGGGTATGGCGGCTGTCGGCAAGCACTACCCCGGCCATGGTGGCGTGGCGGCTGACTCCCATCTTGAGTTGCCGGTAGATGACCGCCCCATGACTGAGATCATGGAGGTGGATCTCATGCCATTCAGGCAGCTGGCTTCCCAGCTAGGTGGCGTGATGCCAGCGCATGTGGTCTATCCGCAATTTGATCATCGCCCGGCCGGGTTCTCACCGCTGTGGCTGGGCCTGTTGCGAGAGACTCTGGGCTTTAAGGGAACAGTTTTCTCGGATGATCTGAGCATGCTTGGTGCCTGCAGTGCAGGATCGCCCAGTGAGCGTGCCGAACTGGCGCTGACAGCGGGTTGCGACATGTTGCTAGTGTGCAATGATCGAGCAGCGGCGCTTGAGGTCATTGACTTTTGCATCGGCAAGGGGACGCGTCGCCCGGAAAAGTTGCGCTATGGCCGGGCCAGACCCGACCTGGAAACCCTGGCAGCACTGGGACGCTGGCGACGCGTGCATGCTCACCTGGAGTCACTGTGCGACAGCTGATTCATCCTTTCCCGCGAGCGGGTGGTGAAATCAGGCCATGGCTTCTCGTTTTTTGAATTCTGTTGATGACTCTGGCGAGACCACGTAATGCCAATACATGATGCTGCAAATGAGCTAGATACCATGCGTGCGGTGATGGACACTGCTGACTGCCTGATTTCCCGTCAGGATGTCGAGTGGGCGCTTGATCGCATGGCTGATGAAATGACTCGCGATCTGGGTGACAAGCTGCCGGTGTTCTACTGTGTGATGAATGGCGGGCTAATCACCACCGGCCATCTGCTGACCCGGCTGGGTTTTCCGCTGGAAGTGGATTATCTGCACGCCACCCGCTACCGCGGAACAACGCGGGGTGGTGAACTATTCTGGCGGGTATCGCCGGAGATACCCATGGCAGACCGTCATGTCGTCATCGTCGACGACATTCTTGACGAAGGTGCCACGCTGGCAGCAATTCTTGAGCACTGCCGCCAGGCGGGAGCTGCGAGTATTTCCACTGCGGTGCTCGTCGATAAGCGCCACGACCGTAAAGCAGTGCCTCACCTGAAGGCCGACTACTGCAGCCTGGAAGTGGTCGACCGCTATGTGTTCGGCTTCGGCATGGATTATAAAGGCTATTGGCGCAACGCCCCGGGTATTTTCGCGCCTCGGGGCATGTAGCTTTAGGTGGTGCCTGCGCACCGAGTGGGTGATAGAAGTGCTCAGATCGGGTAGCGGGCGATCACAGCCAGATCGTGTCCGCCGGGGATGTCTGCCTTGCGAACCGCCATGACTCGGGCGCCGGTACGCAGGGCTCGGCCGGTGACTTCATCCACCACGCCATAGTTGATGGCATCGCCCAGGTCACCGAATGTCACCTCGCCGGTTTCATCGTCAACCAAGCCGTCGACGACTCCATCAATATCGACCAGCAAGCTGTCGATGCCGCCAAAGGTGGCGAGTCGCGCGGCGTCTGAAATATCCGTGGTCGTTCGGTTCTGTCCGGTACGTTCATCAAACAGACGGTGGAATTCCTGGATCTGTTTGGCGTAGTGGTCATCAAGTATGGGCCTGCCTGCATTTGCAAGCTCAGCCTCACTCATACGTTCCGGGTTGCCGGCGATGATGCTGGAAAGTGCAGGAACAGAGCTCATCGAGCGGAACAGGGACTCCAATGGCTTGGTAGTTGCCAGTATGAGCGGAAGCTCCGAATGCATGAGAACAGGACGAAGTACGCTGTTGATCTTGCGCATGTAACGCGCCTGATAGGAGCCATGCCCCTTGTCACTTGGCCGGTTGCCGGTGCCAGTGTAGTTCTTGCTGGTGGCCTGGCCGACAACGCTGGTGAGATCCTGGGGAAGGTTCGGGACCTCGACTTCTCTCGGTGGCAGGTCTGCAGATACCGCAATCAACCTTACCGCATTCTCCGAAAGGGCCAGTACATACGCGGCATGCGAGAAGGTAATGGCGCGCAAAAGCGGCTTCAGGTGAAAGCGGTCAGAGACCTCGACAATTTCTTTTAACTTGTTTGCCATACGGTAAGTGCGCAGCGATTCTGGCGTTGCCAGAATGGCCAGGCTACTTGCCTGATGGTTCCAGAACTCGTCATCGGCCAGCAGCTCATCAAACTGCTCCTGCAATGACCAGATACGCCGCTTCTCGAAGCCGTTGGCTTCCAGTTGGCTGATTGCTTTCTTGACCAGGTTGCCCAGGGCGATTTTGCTCTGTTCAATTTCGCGGGTGAGCGGTGTCGTTGGCAGATAAATGGAAACACACGCATCAGCACGAAGCAGGTTAAGGTCACCAATTTCTTTGGCGGTTGGCATATCAACGTAATGCATACATTATCTCCTGCAAGTTATTGATTCATTTATCATAGCATCCTGCTCTTGAAATAGGTGAAGAGGTATGTTTATAGGTCCAGCTGTCGACATCAGCGCTTTTAGCCCAGCGGGCCGCGTGTCAGGATAGCCAGTGTCTGAAATCAGGAGGCTGAGCCATGACAGGAAAGTCTATACGTGCCCGGATCGGTGAGTGGCTGAGCCATTACTTGACCAAGCCACTGCCAGGTGCAGCAACCCTGATGCCCACCGATTTGGTCCGCCTTGAAAGGTGCTTGCGGCCTGGTGACGTACTGTTGGTTGAGGGCAATACGCGAGTCAGCACTGCCATCAAATACTTGACGCAGTCGACCTGGTCGCATGCGGCACTGTACGTGGGCGATGCCTTTTCGGCGGTGGGCGGTGGGCAGCATGCGCTGATTGAGGCAGATATCCAGGAGGGTGTGCGACGGATTCCTCTGTCAACCTACAGTGACTTCCATTGCCGTATCTGTCGGCCGGTGGGCCTGACGACTGATGAATTGGTCAGCGTAATTAATTTCGCAGGCCAGCGGCTGGGGCTTCAGTACGACCTGCGTCATGTCGTTGACCTGGCGCGCTACCTGTTGCCTACTCCGCCCGTGCCGTCACGCTGGCGACGCCATTTCTTGTCACTGGGTAGCGGTGACCCAACCCGGGCGATATGTTCGACGCTGCTAGCCCAGGCATTCCAATCGATCGATTATCCCATTCTGCCACGTATCGCTCCGGCCCAGTCGCTTGAGCCCGAGCGCCGCGGTCGGGACATCCAGGTGCTGTATCCTCGCCACTATAGCCACTTTGTGCCGCGTGACTTCGATGTGTCGCCGTATTTCCAGGTGATCAAACCGACCCTGGGCAGCAACTTTGACCATCGCCGCCTGATTTGGGGAGAGGAGTCCTTGGTGGTGCCGGTGGATACCGATTCGGCCTGATGCTAGGCCGATGGCAAGATGGAGGAGTCGTTGAAGAGCGCTGGGTCATCGCTGATGGCTGCGGTTACGCCCCAGTCCCAGCAGGGAGCGAAGCGCCCGGGGTCGTTGGCGGTAAAACAGACCAGTGGGTAACCCGCGTTGCTCACGGCACGGGCGCGTTGCTGGGTAAGCTTTTTCCAGTTGGCATGCAGGCTCCAGGCTTGAACCGACTCACAGCGGGCCTGCCAATCGGCGGGCACCCGCTCGAACAGACAGCCCAGTGCCAGTTGATCTGGACTGGCCAGCGAGCGTGCATGGGTCAGTGCCTCAGTATTGAACGAGGAAACCAAGCGCTTTTCGGCTGGCAAGGCTGCCATCAGAGCGGGAATGGCGGTTTCCACCAAGGCTGCTGGATCATGTCCGCGGTTGATCTTCAATTCTAGGTTGACGCCCATTTTCAACGCCTCCAGCAATGCCAGCATTTCGGTCAGGGTTGCCATGCGCTCGCCGCTAAAAGCCGAGCTGAACCAGCTGCCGACATCGAGCTTGTCTGCATCAGCCATGGTCATGTTGCATAAGCGTCCGCGGCCATCGCTGCAGCGGTTGACGTCGCGGTCGTGCCAGATAACCGCGATACCGTCACTTAACAGCTGAACGTCCAGCTCGACCCACAGGCAGTTGGCAGCATGCGCAGCACGGACCGCTGACAGGGTGTTTTCTGGTGCATGAGCCGATAGGCCGCGATGGGCGATGATTCGAGGCAGTGCGATCTGGGGGTGGGGCACGGTGGCTCCGGGCTGTGCGTCACAATAGAACGGTCACTGGCAGCAGGGCGGGGCCTGCTGCCAGTGACTCAACCGTCAGTTCAGCCGTCGATAGAGAGGCGGTCAATGAACGAAGCCGCTCCGTGGTCGACGCTTTCATACATGCTCGCCGTTGCAGCAGGCTCGGGCTGGTTGGCACCAAGTGCCACCGGCATTCCGCCGGTCACTTCGACAACCTGGCGCAGCTGAGCGTAGTCGATGGGGTAGTCCAGGCCATCAATCGCCGAATCGACGAAGGACAGAGCCTCGGTGACGCGCTCCATGGTTTTGCCTTCTTCATCGTCCAGGTAGGGGTAGGCCTGAACATAAAGGACGTCGCCATCCCAGCCCAGCTTGAAGCTTTCGTTGACCAGTCGTACTGAAGTGCCAAGCGGTAGGCGTGGGAACAGGTCTTCAATGTGTTCCGGTAGCATGCGAATGCAGCCATGGGTGACGCGCATGCCAACGCCGTCTGGCTTGTTGGTGCCGTGGATCAGATAGCCGGGAATGCCAAGGCGCATCTTGTGATTGCCCATCGGGTTATCCGGCCCTGCTGGAACGACGGCTGGCAAGGGGTTGCCCGCCTCAGCGTGCTCTTTGCGGATCGACTGGGGAGGAATCCAGGTCGGGTTTTCGACTTTCTCGGTGATGGTGGTTTTACCCAGCGGTGTTTTCCAGTCCATGCGTCCGACTGCAATTGGGTAGGTTTCTACCTGCTGTTTGCCGGGCGGAAAGTAATACAGGCGCATTTCGGCCACGTTGACAACGACGCCCTCTCGGGGGGAATCAGGCAGAATGAACTGCCCTGGGATCGTTATTTCGGTGCCTTTACCGGGGTACCAAACGCTGACATCGGGGTTGGCTCGTACCATGGCTTCGTAGCCAATACCGTGCTGGTGGCCGATGTCGATCAAGGTATCGTCTTCATTGGCTGTCACGGTATAGATTTCACCAATGACATCTGTGTCTTCAGGTAGCGGAAAGGCTTTACGCGTTGACTCCTCGCTCATGGCGGGCAGGGAGAATGCGAGGCCAGCAACTACTGCCAGCTGAAAGGTTGCCCGGCGGGCAAGAGGGGACAAAACTTTTAACATTTTGATTACCGTAGTAGCTTCCGTTCAGTTGGGCTAGGCGCCATTGGCAAATGCGCCGACCGTTGGATTCTTGGCAGTGTACGACTATTGGATGGTTTATTGTATTTTTTCATGGTCTGAGTCAGGCCGCTTGGACTTTTTGGTTCAGCGTTGACAGCAACGATTCGACGAAGTTGAAGCGTGAGTTCTCGTCGGGGAGGTCTGCGCGCAGGCGCAAGGTGTCAGCGCCTTCGAGTCGATAACAGTCTGGCGATGATTGAATCAGCGTCACCAATGTCAGCGGATCAACTTGAGTGCCCGGGGTGAAGATTACGCGACCTTTGTCAGCCCCCACATCCAGGCGTGTGATGCCCAAGGCTTCGGCGCGCAGCCGCAGCCTTGTCTGGCGCAGCAGTGTTTTGACTGGAGCGGGCAGCAGTCCGAAGCGATCGATCATTTCTACCTGCAGCTCCTTGAGCTGGCTATCATTCTCGGCATTGGCGATACGTTTGTACATGACCAGCCGCTGCTGCACGTCTGGCAGGTAATCGGCAGGAATCAGTGCCGGTAGCCCTAAGCTGATTTCCACTCCTTCATCCAGCGGTGCTTCAATGTTGGGCGTCTTGCCCTCACGGATGGCCTTGACTGCACGGTCTAGCATTTCCATGTACAGGCCATAGCCAATAGCTTCCATTTGGCCACTTTGCTCGTCGCCGAGCAGCTCGCCGGCGCCACGAATTTCCATGTCGTGGCTGGCCAGGGTGAAACCGGCGCCCAGATCTTCGGCCAGACTGATAGCCTCCAGCCGCTTGATGGCGTCGCGGGTCATGGCTTTGGGTGGCGGTGTGAGCAGGTAGGCGTAGGCCTGATGGTGGCTGCGGCCAACTCGGCCACGCAGCTGATGTAGCTGTGCCAGGCCGAACTTGTCGGCACGCTCGATAATAATGGTGTTGGCGCTGGGCACGTCGATGCCGGTTTCGATAATGGTCGAGCACACTAGCACGTTGAAGCGCTTGTGGTAGAAGTCCGACATGACCCGCTCCAGGCTTCGCTCGGGCAGCTGGCCGTGAGCCACTGCAACGCGGGCTTCAGGCACCAGCTCGCGAATTTTTTCGGCGGCTGTCTCGATGGTGCGCACTTCGTTGTGCAGAACGTAGACTTGACCACCGCGCAGGATTTCGCGCAGTAGGGCTTCTTTGATCAGCGCATCGTCGCGACGCTTGACGAAGGTCTTCACTGACAGGCGCCGGGCCGGCGGGGTGGCAATGATCGACAGGTCGCGAATGCCGTTCATGGCCATGTTCAGAGTGCGCGGAATCGGCGTTGCAGTCAGGGTCAGGATGTCAACTTCAGCACGCAGGCTCTTGAGCTTTTCCTTTTGGGTAACGCCAAAGCGGTGCTCCTCGTCAATGATTAGCAGCCCTATGTTGGGAAAGCTTATCGATTTGGAGAGCAGTTTGTGGGTGCCAATGATGATGTCTACTTTGCCATCGGCAATGCGCTGAATGGCGCTCTGCTGGCCCTGTTTGCCCTGGTCGCCGGTAAAGCGTGACACCAGTTCGATGGTGACGGCGGTATCGGCAAAGCGGTCACGAAAGTTTTCATAGTGCTGGCGCGCTAGCAGAGTGGTGGGCACCAGGACGACCACTTGACGATTGCTTTGGGTGGCCAGAAAAGCTGCGCGCATGGCGACTTCAGTCTTGCCGAAGCCGACGTCACCGCATACTACGCGGTCCATGGGCTGGGTCGCCGTCATGTCGGCAATGACTGACTCAATGGTGGCCTGCTGATCAGGTGTTTCCTCGAAGGGAAAGCTGGCGGCAAAGCGTACATAGTCCTGGTCCGGCGGCGAGCTGGCGAACCCCTGGCGGGCTTCGCGGCGGGCGTACACGTCGAGCAGCTCGGCGGCGGTATCGCGAATCTTTTCCGCGGCTTTCTGACGCGCCTTCGCCCATTGCTCTGATCCGAGTCGGTGCAGTGGGGCCAGATCATCGTCAGCGCCAGCATAACGGCTGATCAGGTGCAGGTTGTCCACTGGTACATAGAGTTTGGCGCCCTCGGCATACTCCAGCGCCACGAACTCAGCAGCCTGACCGCCAGTTTCCAGTGTTTCCAGCCCATTGTAACGACCCACGCCGTGTGCCTGATGAACGACCGGGGCGCCCGGTTTGAGCTCCGACAGATGGCGGATCATCAGCTGGTCGCTGTCGGTGGCTTTTTTACGGTGACGGCTTTGGCGAACAATCTCGCCAAACAGCTCGGATTCACTGATGACTGCCAGTTTCGGGTCATCCAGCCAGAAACCGGCACCTAGCTCGCCTTCGGTGATGGCCAACGGCATGTCTTGCTCGAGGAAGGTCGCAAAGCTCTCGACGTCAGCAATGCTGCGGTCAAGCGGTGCGAGGGTTTCTTCCATGGCATCGCGCCGGCCGCGTGACTCGGCCACCATCAGCACGCGGGTGTCGGGGTTGGCGTCCAAAAACGCTTCGAGCGAGGCCAGCGGTTGGCGTGCCCGGGCATCAACAGCAAGCCCCGGTAGGGGATGTGCCGAGGAAGTCAGTGCATGGCGCTGGGTGTCATCATTGGTGAGTTTCACC
Organism: Halomonas sp.; assembly: GCF_052095765.1. Taxonomy (GTDB): domain Bacteria; phylum Pseudomonadota; class Gammaproteobacteria; order Pseudomonadales; family Halomonadaceae; genus Halomonas. The sequence continues at coordinate 27,656 of NZ_JBQDJZ010000014.1, read as the reverse complement.
CTGGGATGGCGCTTGATATCGCCAAACACTTCAGCCACCGGCACAAAGGCGCGGTGAGGCGGCAGCAGCGGCCGCGACGGGTCGACACCAAGGTTGTCAAAACGGCTGGTAATTGCCGCCCAGTGATGCTCAGCGGCCTCAAAGACGTCTGGCAACAAGGCAATGCGTGTGCTGTCAGCCAGATGTTCGAAAAGTGTTGCCGTGTGTTCAAAAAACAGCGGCAGATATTGCTCAAGCCCCGGTGAGGGAATGCCTTTCAGCGCATCCACGTACAGCGGGCACTGGCGTGGATCAACATCAAACAACGTCTCGAAGCCTTCACGGAAACGTGCGATGGCCTCAGGCGACAGTGAATACTCATGGGCGGGCAGTAGCTCAACATGTTCGACTTTGCGGTCGCTGCGCTGGGTGTCCGGATCGAAGTAGCGCAGGGTGTCGATTTCGTCATCCATCAGGTCGACCCGCAGTGGCGCCTCACCGCCCATTGGGTAAAGATCAATGATGGCGCCGCGCAGCGCATACTCACCAGGCTCGAAGACGGTTTCCACGGCACGATAGCCGGCCCGCGACAGGCGTTTGCGAAAACCTTCGCGGTCGAGTTGCATGCCGGTGGAGAGTGTCATGACGCGTCCGGCTATATAGTCCACCGGCGGCAGGCGCTGCATCAGCGTGTTGACTGATACCAGTACGATGCCGTGCTCGCCATCCTGCAGGCGGCGTAAGGTGCGTAGTCGTGCCGAAACAATCTCCTGGTGCGGTGAGAAGCTGTCGTAGGGCAGGGTTTCCCAGTCCGGGAAGGGCAGTACCGGCAGCGTTGAGAAAAAATCAAGCTCGGCTTCCAGGCGCTGGGCCTGGGCGGTATCTGGTGTGACAACCAGCAGCGGGGCATCCTTCGCCAGCTGTGCCAAAGACAGGGCGGTAGCACTACCGGCTGGTGCTTGCCAATAAAGGGTGTCGCGAAGCCCGTTGGGGCGAGCGGGATTAAGAGGCTGCAAGAAGGTCATGATGTCGGCGCTGTAAAGAAAGGCTGTTGGGTCATCGCTAACTGTTGAAACTAACTATTGATATAAGTGACGCGGCACGAACAGGATGGCCAGCCGTCTGATGATCGAAATGTGCGCGTATCATACCAGTCTGGGGCGTTCTTGTAGTGAAACTGGAGTTTGTGTAGTGCCCCTACAGCGGGTGCGACTATCACGACATTGCCCTGAGCCACTGCGATCGGGATAATGCCGGGACTTCCGTCCCAGTGAAAGAGGCCTCTCGTGAGTCAACAATCCCTCGATACCGTCTTCCAGGAATGGCACGATAACCAAGCCATCGCCGAACAGATGATCCCCCTTATCGGTCGCTTGTATCGCCATAATAATGTTGTGACGACGATGTTTGGTCGTTCGCTGTTCAATCGCAGCGTGATCCGTATCATCAAGGACCACCGTTTTGTTCGTAAAGTCGAGGGCACTGAACTTCACGTCAAGGACACCTTCCCCCTCGTTCAGGCGATGATGGAGCTGAACCTGGGGCCGGCCCATGTCGATGTGGGCAAGCTGGGTGTGATGTGGAAGAAACAGGGTGGTGGTGACCCAGTTGCGTTCATGCGTGAGCAGCTGGCCCAAATCGTTGATGCGCACGACCCTAAGGCCGTTGGTGAGGCTCAGGATGTGGTGTTGTATGGTTTTGGCCGTATCGGGCGGATTCTTGCTCGGGTACTGGTCGAGAAGGCCGGTGGCGGCAACCTGTTGCGCCTCAGGGCCATCGTTGTGCGCGGCCGTGGCGATATCACCAAGGATCTGGAAAAACGTGCCAGTCTGCTGCGTCGTGACAGTGTGCATGGGCCTTTTGACGGCACCATCAGTGTGGATGCCGAGGCGCGCACCCTGACGGCCAATGGCAACGTCATCAAGGTGATTTATGCGGACTCACCGGCCGAGGTGGATTACACCCAATATGGCATCAGCAATGCGGTGGTTGTCGACAATACTGGGATGTGGCGTGATGAGGAAGGCCTGGGCCAGCACTTAGCCTGCAAGGGTGTGTCCAAAGCCGTGTTGACTGCGCCAGGCAAGGGCGATATCAAGAATATCGTCTACGGTATCAACCATGCCGATATCAGTGAGGATGATCACATCATTTCGGCGGCGTCGTGCACGACCAACGCGATCGTGCCGGTGCTCAAGGTGCTCAACGATGAATACGGCATTGAGCACGGTCATGTGGAAACGGTACACGCGTATACCAATGACCAGAACTTGATCGACAACTACCACAAGGGCGATCGTCGCGGACGCAGTGCGCCGCTCAACATGGTATTAACCGAGACCGGTGCTGCCAAGGCGGTGGCCAAGGCGCTGCCAGAGCTTTCCGGCAAGCTGACGGGCAACGCAATCCGCGTGCCGACGCCTAACGTATCAATGGCGATTCTCAACCTCACGCTGAACAGGGAAGTTGAAGCCGCTACGCTCAACGACTACCTGCGAGGCATGTCGCTGGACTCGCCGTTCCAGAAACAGATTGACTATGTTGACTCGCCGGAAGTGGTGTCTACCGACTTCGTGGGCAACCGGCATGCCGGCATCGTTGATGCCAAGGCAACCATCGGCAATGGCCGTCATGCTGTACTGTATGTGTGGTATGACAATGAGTTCGGCTATAGCTGTCAGGTGATCCGCATGTTGCAGCACATCTCAAGTGTGAACTTTGTCAAACTGCCCCAGGCGCTCAACTAGTCAGGAGGCGATCACCTGATGTGATCATCTCTCTAACGCAAGACGCCGGCCACCATGGCCGGCGTCTTGCGTTTGGGAGGGCTGTCTTGAGATGGCTTGATGCAAGTCAGGTCTATTCGTATGGCAGACCTCATGATGGGTAACACTTGGGGGTTCTGGCGTATTTTGCTACCTAAGGTCAGGTGGCCATTCATGTCAGCTGTCTTTATAATACGGTGGATTTTCGGGGCGGTCCGGTTATGCCCGGGCCCGACTGGTAACAATCTGACAACGAAAAGAATTCGGATCCATCCGAACCCCTTTCTTTCGTATATCCGATCCAACAACGGGCGAGACTATGATCGAAGTCAAAAAAGGCCTGGATCTCCCCATCACGGGGGCACCCGAGCAGCGCATCGAGGATGCGCGTCCGGTGCGGCACGTGGCTATCCTGGGAACCGACTATATCGGCATGAAGCCGACCATGGAGGTCCGGGAGGGGGACAAGGTCAAGCTGGGCCAGCTGCTGTTCACAGACAAGAAGATCGACGGCGTGCGGTTTACCGCACCGGCCGGCGGGGAAGTGATTTCGGTGAATCGCGGTGAGAAACGCAGGCTGCTGTCAGTAGTGATTAAGGTCGATGAGTCTGAAGAGGCAGTAGCGTTTACTGCCCACGGACGTGAGACCCTGGCTGGGCTCGAGCGCCAGGTTGTCGTCGATCAGCTGGTTGAGTCTGGCCTGTGGACTGCGCTGCGCACGCGTCCCTATTCGCGTACACCGGCCATTGACAGCGCGCCCGAGCATATCTTTGTGACGGCGGTTGATACCCACCCGTTGTGCCCGGATCCTGTCGTAATCATCGATGAGGACAAAGAGGCGTTCGAGGATGGCCTGAAGGTGCTGACCCGCTTGACTGAAGGTGAGGTGTTCCTGTGTACAGCACCGGACGCCCGCATCAGCGGCGGAGATATCAAGGGCGTTCAGCAGCAGACTTTTGGCGGTGTGCACCCGGCGGGTCTGGCAGGTACACACATTCACTACCTCTCGCCGGTCAGCCTGAAAAAGCACGTCTGGCATGTCGGTTATCAGGATGTGATTGCTATCGGCAAGCTGTTTGTCACCGGCAAGCTCGATGTCAGCCGCATCGTTGCTGTCGGGGGACCACGTGCGGAAAAGCCGCGTCTGCTGCGCACCCGCGTGGGTGCCAGCACCGATGAACTGCTCGAAGGCGAGGTGGTTGAGCCTAAGGGAACGCGTGTGGTTTCTGGCTCGGTGTTCTCCGGTTTTGCTGCCGAGGGGGCAATCTGTTATCTGGGACGATTCCATAACCAGTTCAGTTTGCTGGAAGAGGGTAATAAGCGGATTTTCATGGGCTGGATTTCTCCGGGCCTCAACCGTCACTCGGTGATGGGGATCTACCTCTCGAAGCTCAAGGGGCTGAGCAACTATGCGCCAACCACTTCCACCAATGGCTCAGAGCGGGCCATGGTGCCGGTGGGTGCCTATGAAAAGGTGATGCCGCTGGATATTCTGCCCACTCAGCTGCTGCGTTCGCTGATCGTTGGTGATATCGAGCAAGCCATGCAACTTGGCTGCCTGGAGCTGGATGAGGAGGATCTTGCCTTGTGCACTTACGTGTGCCCCGGCAAGTACGAGTACGGCCCCATCCTGCGTGACAATCTCTCCATGATCGAGAAAGAGGCCTGATGATGGGTATCCGACAGACACTCGACAATCTCGAACCCCACTTCCATAAGGGTGGTAAGTACGAGAAGTTCTATGCGCTCTATGAGGCGGTAGATACCGTATTCTACAGCCCTCCCAGTGTCACCAAGACAACCGCGCACGTGCGTGATGGCGTTGACCTCAAGCGCATCATGATTACTGTTTGGGCTTGTACTTTCCCAGCCATGTTTTTTGGCATGTGGAATGCCGGTTGGCAGGCCAACCTGGCCATTGCTGACGGCTTCGGTGCACTTGGGGGCTGGCGCGAAGCGGTTGTGATGACCCTGGCTGGCAGCCATGACCCGGGCAGTATGTGGGCCAACTTTGTGCTTGGTGCGACCTACTTCGTTCCCATCTACCTGGTGACTTTTGTTATCGGGGGCTTCTGGGAAGTGCTGTTCGCGGTCAAGCGTGGCCATGAAGTCAACGAAGGCTTCTTTGTTACCTCGGTGCTGTATGCATTGATTCTTCCGGCGACCATCCCGCTTTGGCAGGTCGCCCTGGGTATCACCTTTGGTGTGGTGATCGGCAAAGAAATCTTCGGCGGTACCGGCAAGAACTTTCTTAACCCGGCACTTACCGGTCGTGCTTTCCTGTACTTCGCCTATCCCGCGCAGATTTCCGGTGATGCAGTGTGGGTGGCGGCCGACGGTTTTACCGGTGCAACGGCACTCTCCGAGGGCTTTCAGAGCGGCATGAGCGGCATCACTGAACTGTGGAGCTGGTGGGATGCCTTCCTGGGCTTTGTTCCCGGCTCGGTAGGTGAAACCTCGACGCTGGCCATCCTGATTGGCGCGGCCATCTTGCTATGGACGGGCATCGCTTCGTGGCGAATTATGTTGGGCGTACTGCTTGGCATGGTGGTCACAAGCCTGATGTTCAATGTGATTGGCTCTGACACTAACCCGATGTTTGCCATGCCTTGGTACTGGCACTTAGTGGTGGGTGGTTTCGCTTTTGGCCTAGTGTTCATGGCAACTGACCCGGTGTCTGCTTCCATGACCAATCCCGGTCGCTTGCTGTTCGGCGCACTGATTGGTGTTATGACGGTACTGATCCGTGTCGTCAACCCAGCGTTCCCGGAAGGCATTATGCTGGCGATCCTGTTTGCCAACTTGTTTGCCCCGCTGATCGATCACTTCTTTGTTGAGGCCAATATCAAGCGTCGGATGCAGCGCACTGGCGTAACGGCCGAGGAGACCACCTGATGGCAAAGAGCAACGATTCCATCAAGAAGATTCTTACGGTGGCGTTCGCACTTTGTATTGTGTGTTCGATCATCGTCTCTACTGCGGCAGTCGCACTGCGTTCCAAGCAACAGCAGAACATGGAGCTTGACCGCAAGTCGAACATCCTGGCGGTAGCTGGCCTCTATCAGGAGGGCGATAACGTCGAAGAAAAGTTCAAGTCGGTCACGCCACGTATCGTGGTGCTGGAAACAGGGGAGTATAGTGACGAGTTTGATCCACAGACCTATGACAGCTTCGAGGCATCCAAGGATCCGGCGCAGTCAATCACCCTGTCGGGTGAAAAGGAAAACGCCGGTCTGGCGCGTCAGGAAAAATACAGCACCGTCTATCTCGTCGGTGACCCTGAGAACCCTGACCAGGTCATTCTTCCAATCCGCGGCCAGGGCCTGTGGGGCTTGATGCGTGGCTATCTGTCTGTGCAGGGTGATGGTAATACCATCGAGGGCATTACCTTCTATTCCCACGCCGAAACGCCGGGGCTGGGCGGCGAGGTAGATAACCCGCGCTGGAAGGCCCAATGGGATGGCAAGGAAATCTATGCCGACTCTGAAAGCATTGCGCCAGCCATCGGCCTGGTCAAAGGTGGTGCCAGCAGCGAGACTGAGGTAGATGCCCTATCCGGTGCGTCACTGACCAGTAATGGCGTAACCAACCTGGTGCGCTTCTGGTTAGGCCCGCAAGGCTTCGGTGAATATCTCGCGCGTTTCCGCAGTGGCGTCGATAGCAAAGAGGTAGAGGACGCCGCCACCGACAGCAACCAGACTGAAGGAGCCTGATGATGTCAGAACCGACTACCAAGGGCGTCCTGACGACGCCTATCTTCAAGAACAACCCAATTGCGTTGCAGATCCTAGGTATCTGCTCTGCGTTGGCGGTCACCAGCAGCATGAGTGTGTCGCTGGTTATGACGATAGCGGTAATTTTCGTCACGTCGTTCTCGAGCTTGTTCATCTCCTTGATCCGAAACCATATTCCATCGGCGATCCGGATTATCGTGCAGATGACCATCATTGCCTCACTGGTCATTGTGGTGGACCAGATTCTCAAGGCCTATGCCTATGAGATGTCAAAGCAACTGTCGGTCTTCGTTGGTCTGATCATAACCAACTGCATCGTGATGGGACGTGCTGAAGGCTTTGCCATGACCAATACGCCAGGCTTGTCGTTCCTTGACGGTGTTGGCAACGGCCTTGGCTACGGCTTCATCCTGATGACGGTGGCGTTCTTCCGCGAACTGCTTGGTTCTGGCAGCGTGTTCGGCTTCACCGTGCTTGAGACTGTGCAGAACGGTGGCTGGTACGTGCCCAATGGTCTGCTGCTGCTGCCGCCCTCGGCATTTTTCATCATCGGCCTGATCATCTGGGCGCTGCGTGCCTTTGATCCGGAGCAGATTGAGGAGAATGAGTTCGTGATCAAGGAAAATAGCCAGCCGAAGGAGGCGGTGTAACATGGAACATTATCTGAGCCTGTTTGTCGCCTCGGTCTTTGTCGAGAACATGGCCCTGGCGTTCTTCCTGGGGATGTGCACCTTCATGGCGGTTTCCAAGAAGGTCTCATCGGCGATTGGTCTTGGCATTGCGGTGGTTGTGGTACTGACCGTGACGGTACCAATCAATAACTTGGTCTATACCTACCTCCTTAAAGAGGGCGCACTGACCTGGACCGGCATTAGCGGTGCCAAGGATATCGATCTGTCATTTCTTGGCCTGCTGAGCTATATCGGTGTCATTGCCGCACTGGTGCAGATTATGGAAATGTTTCTCGATAAGTACGTACCGGCGCTTTACAACGCCTTGGGCGTTTTCCTGCCACTGATCACGGTCAACTGCGCCATTCTTGGTGGTGTGCTGTTCATGGTTGAGCGCAACTATGACTTCGGTGAATCCGTGGTCTATGGCTTCGGGGCCGGCGTCGGCTGGGCACTGGCCATTACTGCGCTGGCCGGTATCCGCGAGAAACTCAAGTATAGCGACGTGCCGGGCTCCCTGCAGGGGTTGGGCATCACCTTCATCACTGTAGGGCTGATGTCGTTGGGCTTTATGTCCTTCTCAGGAATCCAGCTCTGAGGTGGGTCCTGTCCTGTCGGCGGTGTCAGACACCGCCGACGACCAGGTAACGCAAGCAATAGGAAACCGACATGGTTGAA
>NZ_JBQDJZ010000014.1:0-19819 GCF_052095765.1 Halomonas sp. | reverse complement strand
ACAACAGTCATCTTGCTCGGTGTGGTCATGTTCACCGTGATTATCGTCGGGCTGACACTGGTGATCCTGGCAGCGCGCAGCCGGCTCGTAAGTACGGGTGCAGTGGCCATCGAGATCAACGGCGATCCAGAAAACACAGTCACTACCCAGGCTGGCGGTAAGCTGCTGGGCACCCTGGCAGCCAATGGCATCTTCCTGCCCTCCGCCTGTGGCGGCGGTGGCACCTGCGCAGAATGCCGGTGCCGTGTAGAAGATGGTGGCGGGGCGATTCTTCCTACCGAGGAGTCCCACTTCACGCTGCGCGAGCGCAAGGACGGCTGGCGGCTGTCCTGTCAGGTGCCGGTAAAACAGGACATGAAGATCCTAGTTCCTGAATCGGTCTTTGGGGTGAAGAAGTGGGAGTGCGAAGTTATCTCCAACCCCAACGTCGCCACCTTTATTAAGGAGCTCAACCTGCGTCTACCTGAGGGTGAGGAAGTTGCCTTCCGGGCCGGTGGTTATGTGCAGCTTCTGGCGCCACCGTACGATGTCAATTTCTCGGATTTTGATATTGAAGAAAAATTCCGCGGCGATTGGGAAAAGTTTGGCCTGTTCAATGTCTCGCATAAGACCAATGAAGAGGTCATGCGTGCTTACTCCATGGCTAACTATCCGGAAGAGAAGGGTATTCTGAAGTTCAATATCCGAATCGCTACACCCCCGCCGAATAGCAATCACCCGCCGGGCTTGATGTCGACCTACGTCTTCAACCTGAAGCCGGGCGACAAGATCACGGTCATGGGGCCCTTCGGTGAGTTCTTTGCCAAGGATACTGACGCTGAGATGGTGTTCATCGGTGGCGGTGCAGGTATGGCGCCAATGCGCAGTCATATCTTTGACCAGCTCAAGCGCCTGGACAGTAAGCGCAAGATCTCGTTCTGGTACGGTGCGCGCTCTTGGCGTGAGACCTTCTATAACGATGAGTACGACAAGCTGGCCGAGGAGCACGATAACTTCCAGTGGCATCTGGCCATGTCGGACCCCCAGCCTGAGGACAACTGGGAAGGCCCAACCGGCTTTATCCATAACGTTCTTTATGAAAACTACCTCAAGGACCATCCGGCCCCAGAGGACTGCGAGTACTACATGTGCGGACCGCCAATGATGAATGCCTCGGTGATCAAGATGCTGATCGACATGGGTGTTGAGCCTGAGAACATCATGCTTGATGACTTTGGCGGTTGATCAGGACGAAGCTGCAGTGAATCATGTAGGGGCTGGCAATTTGCCAGCCCCTACTGTTATGAGAGGCTGGTTTTTCTTTGGAAAACACTGGCGGATTATCAGGTTGATGATTAGAGGGGGGTGCAGACAGGGACGGCGGCCTGTTTATGTAATACCCACATGGCATGTTAAACACGAGGAATATTGATGTCCAAATCAAGCGTACTTATGCGGACTTTGCTGGCGAGTGTCGTGGCAGGCGCTATTGCAGTCCCGACAGTTGGCCACTCATGCACCTCCTTGCTGTACACCGATGCAAGCGGTGCGCCCTACGCAGGCAGAACCATGGAGCTCCCCATGCAGCTGCCTTATGAAGCTACCTTCTTCCCTAAGGGCACTGAGTTCAGTTCCAAGGCTGGCGACCAGCCAGCACTGACATTTGAGGGGAAGTACAGCCTCATGTCGCTGACGGTACCAGATCCCGTAACCAAGGACCTTAAGGTGGTTGAGGGAATGAATGACCAGGGGTTGAGTTTCAGCGTGCTGGCCTTTGCCAGCACTGAAGGCCCCAAGGACATGGTGACAAAGACCACAGAAGTATTGGCAGCCATTGACCTGGGGGCCTGGGCTTTGTCGCAGTTCAAGACGGTAGCCGAGGTCAAGGCCGCTCTTGAAGAGCAGCCGGTGCTAGTGACGGCTCTGTTGCCACTAGGCATATTTAAGACGCCATTTCATTACACTCTGCACGACTCCAACGGTGACTCCATCGTTATCGAGTTTTCAAATGGCCAGCAGAATGTCATTGATAATCCGATCGGGGTAATGACCAATGGTCCTGAGTTTTCCTGGCACATGACCAACCTGAACAACTACACCTTCATGGACAACAGAGATCAGTCCAGTCTGGAGCTTAATGGTGTGCATTTTGAGCAGCCCGACTCGGGTATTGCGACGGTTGCTTTACCAGCGTCCAATACATCGGTAGGTCGTTTTGTTCGTGCTGTCTATTACTCCCAGTTTGCAGAGAAAGCTGAAACACCAGAAAAGGCTGTTACTACCTTGGCCCACGTAATGAACAACTTCGACCGCCCGCGCGGTATCACCATGGATAACCGCTACACCGGTGAAATCGCGAACATAACGGCTCCGGGTGTTGAGGGACATAAAATGTATACTTCTGAATATACCTCTTGGACAGCTCTGTCTGATCTTCGTCAGTTGCAGTTCAGCGTACGAAGTTACGATGCCATGAACTACATCAACTTTGATCTGGCTGCGCTGAAAAATGAGACGGACAAAAAGAGTATCGCATTGGACAAAATTCCTGCGGCCATCACTGCAGGTAATGAGGCGCTGAAAACCGTAAACTAAAGGTTTTTCTGAGCAGAGGCTATGCTGCCCTGAATCCGGCTGACCTGAATTTTCACGCTCGTCAGCCGGGTCCAGGGCGGTTTTCCGCTGGGCTGGCAAGTGCTCAGGCTGCTATCATGGGTAGAGATGAGGCAAGATCAAAAGAGGACGTACCATGAACCTGTTTTTCGTAGTGTTGGCCTTCATGCTGCTGATTATGGCAATCATGGCAGTAGGCGTCATGCTGGGTCGGCGCCCGATTGCCGGCACCTGCGGCGGGCTAAACCGGCTTGGCATGAAAGAGGGTTGTGAAGTCTGTGGTGGTAATGACCAGGTGTGTGAGGAAGAGAACCGAAAGACCGTTAGCGCGCGCCGACGCAGCGATGAAAGTCGCGGGCTGGATCTGGGTTACGACGCCACTCGCCGTTAATGTCTCAAGGTTTGTCTCCCAGTCTAGGACCGGCGGTCAGGGGTGCTTCATCAGAGCCGATTATCCGTGTCGGGCATCAGATGGGCATAGCAGGGTGGTGAGCTGGGTTCACGGTCTGCACTATCTTCTACCTGAAGTGCGGTAATTAGTGCTTCTTTGAGAAGTGGCAAGTGTGATGTTGACAGTTCGCGTGCCGCGGACAGCAGCGTCAGGCGCCCCTGGCGCGCATAACGCATGAGTGGTAGCAAAACTTCAGGGTCATCACGAAGCTCACCGCGATAGCGGGACTCAAATACCGATGCGCTGATCTCACTATTGTAATACTGTCGCCTCAGCACATTTGACGGAGAGGCGCCGCGATACCAGTCGGTCAGTGCCAGCAGCTCGCGATGTTTGCCGCGAGGCCACAAGCGGTCAACCAGTACGCGTGCCCCGTCATCGTCGCAGGCGTCGTGATAGATTCGTTTGAGTTGAATGTCGTAGCTCATCGTTACTCTTCCTGCTTAACGCTAAGTGCTTTGCAAAGCTTCTATGGCGAGCCTTGCCTGTACCTGCCAGGGCCCCTTAAGTGCAGCGGCTTTCTCAAGGGCTTCCAGTGCTTGATGCGCTTCATTTTCCTTCAACAGCAGGCCCAGATTTAACCAAGCTTCGGCAAGCGTTGGGTCAAGTTCTGCGGCGTCACTAAATGCCTTGATAGCGGCTTGTGTATCCTCGCTGTTGTATAAGGCATTGCCAAGTGCAAATTTCAACATGGCGTGATCCGGATATTGCAGAGTGGCTGCCTGCCAGGCCGGTAGCGCCTGCTTGCTGCCGGCGGCCTGCTCAAAGTCATTGACCGACTGTACCAGTGCATCGGCTGACAGGCTGACAGGCAGTTGTCCTGGTGGCAAGGCCACAAATGCCCATCGCTGACTGCGTGCCCAGGTAGCATCAAAGCGGTCAAAAGCGACCTGACGGGCAGACTCTGTGCCTGAGTGCAGGGTCAGTTGTTTACTCGGCACGTCGTAGCCTATAGCAACAGCATAGTGCCACATCGGAAATGCCGGCAGCGAAAGGTTTTGCATCACTGCTACTGGGTGGCCGGCATCCAGCTCCTGAAGCAGGGCATTGAAATCGCCTGGAATCACATAGGGAATGCGGCCCTGACGCCGGACAGTGGCTAGCATTTCAGGCTGTACACTGCCTTGTCTGTCAGGCAGGAAAACTTGTGGAATCAATGTGTCAACGGCGACTGGCTGACCGCTGGCCTCCAAAACCATGGCCAAGGTGGCAGGGCCGCACTGGTAATCACGCTGGGCGTGAAATGGTACTTCTTCGAGTAACTGGTGCTGTGATGACAGGCGGGCCAGACTTTGCTGGTCCAGAGTAGGAGCCGAGGCGCAGCTGCTCAACGTCAGGGCCATTGCAAGTGTCAGTAAAAGGGCCCGTAACGGCCCTTTTATCGCGCCTGGCGTCCGGCGCCTAAAGCGGTGTTGCATGCCGGATCCGGAGTCAGCGAGTGAAAGGGAAGACGTCAGTCAGGCCCAGGATGTCAGTCACCAGAAGGATCACGAACACCCCGAACAGAACCCCTAGTACACTGCTGGCACCTGCAGGAAGATTATCTAGCTGCTCAGCCATCTGGTGGGCCTCCTCGTCGCTGAGCGCGGCAACGCGGTCGTTGACATCGGCAGGAGAAACACCGCGAGCGAGTAGTTGTTGCTGGACGTCTTCTCGGGTCAGTAATTGGCGTATCTGATCACGGTGGTGGCTGGCACTTGTAGCTTGTAATGCATCAGCGGTGCCTATCAGTGGGACGCTGTCCGCACCGCTGGCAAAGGCAGGCGTAATAGAGGCTGCAACGAGACAGGCGATCAGTAATGGGCTGAGAAATCGGACCAAGCGTTTCATGGTGGCACTCCTTAAGTTATGGAAATTATTCGGACACGAAAAGCGATAACATTACCAACTGGAGCCAACAATACAATGACGCTGAACGGCGACAGGGTGCCCCAAGTCATGACGTCAGGCCACTAGGTCACGCCATCTGCCTCCACGATACAGCTAGCAAGTCAGGCGCTGGAGCGATAGGAGGAGGGCAGCTCCGCCAAGGGACCACGTCCCCCAGCCAGTGTCAGAGCCAGATCGTGGAGCCCATCCCACAGGGGCAGCAGGGGAGCCGCACCCTTGATGGAAAGATCCAACCGTTGTGCAAACAGCAGCAACTTGTAGAGGCGCTGACGTGGCAGCCTGTTGATAGCTTGCTGATAGCCTGGGCGGCGCTTATCGAAAATCTTGGGTTTTTGTGCATTGCAAGCGTAATCAAAGCTCTGCCCCTGCTCAAGATGCTGATGCAGCGACAGCAGCTGGCGCATTTCTCGCGTTAATGCCCACAGCACAATAGGGGCCTCCACGCCTTCTCCGCGCAGACCGTTGATAACCCGTGAGGCGCGTGCAGGATCGCCGCTCAGGCAGGCGTCAGTCAGCGTAAAAACATCAAAGCGTGCGCTGTCTTCCACATCGCCAGCTACCTGCTCTGGGCTGACCCGCGCGCCAGCCGGCAGCAGCAGGGCGAGCTTCTGCAGCTCCTGGTCTGCGGCTAGCAAATTACCTTCGGTACGCTCTCCTAGCAGCTGAGCGGCATTGTTGTCCAAGCTTAGACCGTAGAGGCAGGCCCGGTTGGTGAGCCAGCGTGGTAGATAATTTGCATCCACCGGCCACACGGGGACAAAAATACCCACGCTATCAAGCGCTTTGAACCAGGCACTTTTCTGTTCTTTGAAGTCAAGCTTGCTGCTGTTGATCAATAGTAGGTTGTCACTTCCTGAGCGACTGCTGGCAAACTGCTGGGCGTAGGCACGCAGTACCTTGCCGCCTTCTTGCCCAGGTTTGTTGTTGCCAAGGCGAAGTTCGATCAGCTTGCGGGAAGCGAACAGTGACAGGCTTGAGGCAGCCTCGGTCAGCCGTCCCCAGGCGAAGTTGGCCTCGACGTCCAGCACCTGGCGCTCTTCAATGCCGGACTGCCGAGCAGCAGCCCGCACTGCGTCACAAGCATCGCGATGCTGAAGGGGTTCGTCACCAGCCACTATCACCACCGCAGGGAGGTTTTTGGCCAGCACGCCTTCCAGCTTGTCGGGATAGACCCTCATGAGTTGTTCATGGCCCGGTGAGGGTGTTCAAGCGCTGGATGATATCCCGTGCAGCCTGGTCGCGAAGTTGGTTACGCACGTCTTCGCGGTAATCACCGGCGGCCAGCAGGTTATCATCATTGAGCATGTAGGTTTCTTGAACTCTGATCGTTTCATCAGGCAAGCGATAGGCCCCATCGGAGCGGCGCTGCACGGCCATCGTGACCGTGAGTGTCATTTCATGCTGTTGATCGCCAGCCTGCCGTAGGCTGAGGCTGCGGTCTTCCACGTGTTCCTGGCCAAGTGTCAGTACCCAGGGGGCCGTCTCATTGACCGCAGTACCGGAGTTTTCCAGTCGCACAATCAGACGGTCACGCAGTGAGCCGAACGGGCCCTCCACACTGACTTCCTCGAGCCTGGAAACCGGTGTGCCATAGCCGCGCAGCTTGAAGCCGCAGCCTGCCAGCAGCGTAGCACTGCCAAGGGTAAGAACATATTTGCACAAGGTGCGGCGCTGCATGCTGGCCTCCCGGGTTCAGTTGGCAACGATATTGACGAGCTTACCTGGCACAACGATGACCTTACGAACGGTCTTGCCTTCAATATGACGCTGCACGTTTTCAGACGCCATTGCGGCGTGCTCAACATCGTCGCGCTGGGCATCGGCGCTGACTTCCACGCGGGCTCGCAGTTTGCCGTTGACCTGTACCACCAGCTCCACACTGTCGCGGCTCAGGGCGTTTTCGTCCAGCGTCGGCCAGGCGGCGTCAATAACCGGGGTGTCATGCCCCAGCGCCTGCCACAGTGCATGACAGACATGGGGGATGATTGGCGCCAGTAGTAGTACGCAGGTTTCAACAGCTTCTCGCGCGACAACATCGCCAGCAGGGCTGGTGTCATCGAAGCGGCTGTAGGCATTGGTCAGTTCCATCACTGCCGCAATTGCCGTGTTGAAGGTGGTGCGGCGACCGATGTCGTCGCTGGCTTTCTTGATGGTCTCGTGGGTCTTGCGGCGCAGTTCGCGCTGAGCCTGGTCCAGGCTTTGCGTATCAATACTGCCGGTATCGACGAAGCCGGGCCGGGCCGCGAGATGATCATTGACCAGCTTCCACATGCGTTTGACGAAACGGTGGGCACCTTCAACGCCAGTATCAGACCACTCAAGCGACTGCTCAGGCGGAGCTGCAAACATCATAAACAGGCGTACAGTGTCGGCCCCGAAGCGGTCGATCATTGACTGAGGATCGACGCCGTTATTTTTGGACTTGGACATCTTCTCGATGCCGCCCATGTCCACTGGCTGGCCATCGCTGATCAGCACCGCGCTGAGCGGGCGTCCTTTGTCGTCGCGAGTGACCTCGACGTCAGCTGGATTGAACCACTCTTTACCGCCGTTGGCTTGGGGGCGCGAGTAAGTCTCGGCGATCACCATGCCCTGGGTCAGCAGGCGCTGGAAAGGCTCGTCGGAGTCCACCAGCCCGAAGTCGCGCATTAGCTTATGGAAGAAGCGGGCGTAGAGCAGGTGCAGAATGGCGTGTTCAATGCCACCGATATACAGGTCCACCGGTAGCCAGTAGTTGGCACGCTCGTCGAGCATGGCCTCAGTGTTATCGGCACAGCAGAAGCGCGCGTAGTACCAGGACGACTCCATGAAGGTATCGAAGGTATCAGTTTCACGCAGCCAGCCGTCGCCAAGGTCAGAGAATTCGGGCATCCGCTTTAGCGGCGAGCCAGTGGCGTCGACGGTGACTTCCATGGGCAACGCTACCGGCAGCTCATCGTCGCTGAGCGGTACAGTCTGGCCTTTGGGGCCGTACTTGACCGGAATCGGAGCCCCCCAGTAGCGCTGGCGAGCCACGCCCCAGTCGCGCAGGCGATAGTTAGTCTTGACCTCGCCGTGGCCCTGGTTCACCAACTTGTCGGCGATGGCATCGAATGCCGCTTGGAAGTCGAGGCCGTCGAACTCACCGGAATTGATCAGCACACCGTGGTCATCGTGAGAGCCGCTGGAGATGTCCGGCGCCTGGCCGTTCTCATCAGCAATCACCGCTTCGATGGGTAGCTCGTACTTGGTGGCGAACTCCCAGTCACGCTGGTCGTGGGCGGGCACCGCCATGACAGCGCCAGTGCCATACTCCATCAGCACGAAGTTGGCCACAAATACCGGTACACGCCGGCCGCTCAGCGGATGGATGGCCTCAAGCCCGGTCGGCATGCCTTTCTTTTCCATGCGTGCCAGCTCGGCTTCGGAGGTGCCGCCGCTGATGCATTCTTCATTGAACGCCGCCAGTTCGGGGTTGTGCTCAGCCGCCGCTTTGGCCAGTGGATGCGCTGCAGCTACGGCCAGGTAAGTCACACCCATCAGGGTGTCTGGGCGGGTGGTGTAGACCCGCAGCGAATCATGGCCGTCAACGTCAAAGGCCAGCTCAACCCCCCGCGACTTGCCGATCCAGTTGCGCTGCATGGTCTTGACCTGCTCGGGCCATTCGACCTTGTCTAGATCAGCCAGCAGCTCGTCGGCATAGTCGGTGATCTTAAGGAACCAGAGAGGAATTTCCTTGCGCACCACCGGTGCGCCAGAGCGCCAACCACAGCCGTCGATGACCTGCTCGTTGGCCAGCACAGTCTGATCCACCGGATCCCAGTTGACCGTGGACATTTTCTTGTAGACCAGGCCCTTTTCTACCAGGCGGGTGAAAAACCACTGCTCCCAGCGATAGTAGTCGACGTCGCAGGTGGCGAACTCGCGGTTCCAGTCATAGGCAAAGCCTAATGCCTTGAGCTGATCACGCATGTAGGCAATGTTCTGGCGTGTCCACTGGGCCGGCGGCACCTGATTCTGGATGGCCGCATTTTCTGCCGGCATGCCAAAGGCATCCCAGCCCATGGGTTGAAGCACGTTTTTGCCACGCATGCGCTGGTAACGGCTGATGACATCGCCGATAGTGTAGTTACGCACATGACCCATATGCAGCTTGCCGCTGGGGTAGGGAAACATCGATAGGCAGTAGAATTTTTCGCGACTGGCGTCTTCTACGGCCTTGAAGCATTGGTTTTTTTCCCAGTAATTCTGGGCATCACGTTCGATTTCGCTGGGCTGATATTGTGCGTCCATTGCTGTCTTCGGGTACCTTGCCAGTTGGTCTCGGCGACTAGTGCGCCGGAATGTCTACGGCCATCAGGGACGAATAGGCATGATGAGGGTCTGAGTCTGCCGTTGATTCGCCGATGGCATGTCGTTTAAATGCAGTAAATATTTGAGCCTAAGCATACCCCAGCACGGCGCTTGTCGGCTATGGGGTAAGCGTGGTCAAACCAGTCAGGGCCAGCAAGGAGACCCAAGTAATGAGTAATGAACAGCGCCCCCCCGAGAATGATCAGAAACTCAGCGATGCCTATGAGAGAGTCCTTGATCGCATCAAGGAAGGTGCTGGTGAGCTCAGCATTGAACGGCTTCAGCATGAGCTTGATGAAGCCGTCGAGTTCGAAAGGGATGTGCAGGAGTTTACCCGCGATGAGCTGGCGCTATTGCGCGCCTGGGTGGAGCGGGATCTGCGTGAAATGCGCAGCTATCTGGCCGCCGGTGGTGAAAGTGTAGCCGATTGGCTGGGCCTTGATTTTTCAAGGATGTCACGTCGAATTGCCGATGCGTTGCTGTCTATTGCTGACCGCAGTCAGGTAGAGCGTGCGCAACTTGAAGACGATCTGGAAGCTTCGCGTGCTGACTACGTGGCTGGTGAAATGGCCGTGCCAGGACGCATGAGCTGCACCCACTGCGAGGCGCTGGTCACCCTAGATGCCCTGACCCGCATTGAGCCCTGTCATCAGTGTGGGCATCGCTATTTTGTTCGTGCCCCCTGGGTTCCGGAAGCCTAAGTCATTGTCTATGCGGGTTTATAGGAGTGATATTTGTATGCATGGCGATACCGCCGCGTAGCGGCGGCGGGGCAGGGGCCAAGCCGAAAAGTCTTCGACGTCCATTAGCTAGGACTTTGTGTGCCTTATACCTGCATGTTTACTCCCAGCGTCCACAGCGAAATAACCACCAGTACGCTCATTACGGCGGTGTAGGCTAGGTTTTGGCGCATCAGCAGACCGCCGCTGATGCCATAGCGGCCCTGTAGTGAGAGGTTGGTGCCGGATAGCGGGCCAACGCTGGTGCCTACGCCCCAGGCTGCCAGACACGCCAGAGCAAACAACGTCTGCTGGTTTTCGTTGGCAAGCCTTGCCACGGAAGCCAGTACGGAAATCCCGATGATCGGGTGCAGTCCGGCTAGCGAGCTCAGAACGATGGCAATAAAGCTGATGCTGGCCTGGGCAGGGCCAAATTCGGGGAAAAGCTGCCAGCCACCGTCGGTGGCGGCATCGGCGAAGGAAGTCAGTCCTTGAGTCAGTAAACCGGCACATAGGAACAGCGATACCTCGCCGCGCATGGCCGGCAGACGCTCCAGTGTATGGCGCTGGAGTCGTGCTGCTGTCCAGCGCACGCCCTTGATCAGGTTGAGCAGTAGCGCAACGCCGGGCAGCAGAAAGGTAATGATGGCGAGAATCGGCAGTGCAGGGGTTAACCGGTAGTGAAACAGCATCACCAGCCCTGCCATGCTGATCGGCATGAGTAGGCTGCCGGGTGACATTGAAAAGCCGGGCGTATGGCTGAGGTCAAAGCGCCTTGTTATACCGATGAACGACAAGAGTGCCGCACAGGCTGCCAAGATCAGGCCGTGAATCAGCACCTGAGAGTAGTTGAGCTGTGGAGCAAGCCCCATCACCACCGCCATGGCAGCGAAGAACGGCGACCAGAGGGCAGCAGCGCAGAACCCGCGGTTAAGGGCTAGCAGCTGTGGTGTGGTCAGTGGTCCATTGCGTGACAGGCGATCGCCAATCATGAACAGCGTCGACAAGTTGAGAATCGACCCCAGCAGGTGAACGCCAAGCCAGGTGCCAACAAGGCCGCGCCAGCCAGTGACGGGCTTGCCCAGTGGCCGATGACTGCCGCGTAGCCCCGCAGTCAAGCTGATAAAGCTGACACCGACCAGCATGGTGACAACATTGGCATTGCTGTTGGGCAGGTTGAGCCAATTGATTCGGGCGCCGAATGCCAACCAGGCGACCAGCAGCATCCCCACGCCCACACCGGCTAGCGAGCCCGCCTGGATGCGAGAGCGGCGGGGCAGGTCTGGCAGCAGCAGGAGTACGCCCAGCCACAGCACATAGCCAACGGGGTTGAATGCTTGGTTATCCGGCGTGTTGCTGGTGAGCTCTTGGCTGGCTATCTGGGCAATGCGCATGAGCAGGCCGGCAAGCAGGCACAGGCCGGCCAGAGTGCGCCGCGGGGTGATCAGGCGGGTGGCAGCTGGCGCCTGGGTAACCGGTGCTTGGGAAGATTCAGGGGATGTCATGGGCATGCCGCCACACAGAAGTCGAGAGAATAGAAGCAGGCTAATCGTTTTGTGGCAGGTTTGGCCAGCGTAGCGCGTATTCTTCCCGGGCGCCATCCAGCAGCTTAAGCATGGCGCGGGCCGCGTTGGATAGCATGCGACTGCGATGAACCAGATAGCCCAGAGGGCGCTGAATGGGTGGATGGTCCACCTCCAGACGGTGCAAGCTGCTATCGATCAGTCGCTCCGGAAGCAGGCTCCAACCCAGACCTGTGGAAGTCAGCATCTTCAAGGTTTCCAGATAATTGGTGGAGGTGGCCGAAGGTAGCGGCAGGCCCGCGGCGGCGAAGCGCGACTCGATCAAGGTACGGGTAAAAGTCAGCGAGCCCGGTAATACCGCGTCGTGTTCACACAGGCATGCCAGTGTCAGTTTTCCGGCGCTGGCCAGTGCATGATCCGGCGCGCAGACAAAACACAGTTGATCGATCCACACCGGCACCACTTCCAGCCGGGGGTCGGGACGCGGGGCCAGGGTGACGGCAGCGATCTCCAGCTGGCCGTCGAGCACGCCCTGATACGCCTGTTCGGAGTCGAGAAAGTGCAGGTCGAGGCGCACCTCGGGATGCGCGCGAACATAGTGGCGCAGCAGCCCAGGCAGGCGGTGCAGGCCAATGTGATGGCTGGTGGCCAGCGTCAGACTGCCAGCAACACTGCCTTCCAGGTTGGCGATGGCGCGTCGGCTGTCCTCCATGGTGACCAGGATTTGCCGGGCACGGGGGAGCAACAGTCGGCCGGCTTCGGTCAGTGTGACGCGGCGGCCGATGCGGTCGAACAGTCGGCTGCTGAGTAGTCCTTCCAACGTCGCGATGCGTTTGCTGACTGCTGGCTGGGTCAGGTGGAGCTGCTCCGCGGCCCGGGAAAAGCTGCCAGTGTCGGCGACGGCCAGAAATGCTTGAAGGCTTTGGGTATCCATTAGCGCTCGTTATTCCATTTTAGAATCCATTGCATGAGTAACATGAATTGATTTTATGCTGCGCTCGCGTAAAACTGAACACACATCGTAATATTCAACTCTTAAAACAAGGGCATTTTGCCCACCGTGACGCAAGACGGGCCAGGCCCCGGAGGATGACATGTCAGGCCAGACACTCTATGACAAGCTGTGGTCGCAGCATTTAGTAAAAGACCGCGGTGATGGTACCGCGCTGATTTATATCGATCGCCACCTTTTGCATGAGGTGACCTCGCCCCAGGCGTTTGAGGGTCTGCGGTTGGCCGGCCGCAAGCCGTGGCGGCTTGATGCCAACCTGGCAACGCCGGACCACAACGTGCCGACCACCGTCAAAGAGCGCGCCGAGGGCAATGCGGGCATCAAGGACCCGATCTCGCTGATTCAGGTGCAGACGCTGGATGACAACTGTGACGAGTTCGGTATCGAAGAATTCCGCATCAACGATTCGCGCCAGGGTATCGTCCATGTGGTGGGCCCCGAGCAGGGCGCCACATTGCCTGGCATGACTGTTGTATGCGGCGACTCGCATACCGCCACCCACGGCGCTTTTGCGTCGATCGCCCACGGTATCGGCACCTCCGAGGTCGAGCACGTGCTGGCCACTCAGTGTTTGCTGGCCCAGAAAATGGGCAACATGCAGGTGCGTGTTGAGGGCAAGCTGGGCACTGGCGTGACCGCTAAGGACGTGGTGCTAGCAATCATTGGCAAGATCGGTACCGCGGGCGGCACCGGATATGCCATCGAGTTTGCCGGCAGTGCCATTCGTGATCTGTCCATGGAAGGCCGGATGACCGTGTGTAACATGGCTATTGAAGCTGGCGCGCGGGTTGGCTTGATCGCAGTAGACGACACCACCATCGACTACCTCAAGGATCGTCCCTTTGCGCCGACGGGTGAGCTTTGGGAGGCCGCAGTGGCCGACTGGCGCGAGCTGGTCTCCGACGAGGACGCCGTGTTCGATAAGGTGGTGACACTGGACGCCGCCGAGATTGAACCGCAAGTGAGCTGGGGCACCAGCCCGGAAATGGTTACCGGTATTTCCGGTGAAGTGCCGGACCCGGCGGCCCAGACCGATGAAACCGTACAGCGCGGCTACAGCCGAGCGCTGGAGTACATGGGGCTCAAGCCAAAGCAGAAAATCACCGACATCCGCCTGGACAAGGTGTTTATCGGCTCATGCACCAACTCGCGCATCGAGGATTTGCGCGAGGCAGCCGAGGTGGCGCGCGGTAAGAAGGTCGCTGACTCCATCGCGCTGGCCATGGTGGTGCCGGGCTCGGGCTTGGTGAAGCGTCAGGCCGAGGCCGAAGGGCTCGACAAGGTCTTTACCGAGGCTGGTTTCGAATGGCGCGAGCCGGGCTGCTCAATGTGTCTGGCTATGAACGCCGACAAGCTGGGTGCCGGTGAGCACTGTGCCTCAACCTCGAACCGCAACTTCGAAGGTCGCCAGGGCTACGGCGGGCGCACCCACCTGGTCAGCCCAGCCATGGCTGCTGCCGCTGCCATCGCCGGCCACTTCGTCGATGTGCGAAATCTTGATATCACCACTGCCCGTCAGGAGGCCTGAACCATGCAGAAATTTGAACGCCTTGACGGCCTGGTGGCGCCGTTGGATCGCGCCAATGTCGACACCGATTTGATCATTCCCAAACAGTTCCTGAAATCGATCAAGCGTACCGGATTTGGTGTCAACCTGTTTGACGAGCTGCGTTATCTGGATGAGGGGCAGCCCGATCAGGATGTCTCGAACCGTCCGCTCAATCCTGACTTCATGCTCAACCAGCCGCGCTATCAAGGTGCCAGCGTGTTGCTGACGCGCCGTAACTTCGGCTGTGGAAGTTCCCGAGAGCACGCGCCCTGGGCGCTTGAAGACTTCGGTTTTCGTGCGGTGATTGCGCCGAGCTTTGCCGACATCTTTTACAACAACGCCTTCAAGAACGGTATCTTGCTGATCAAGCTCAGTGAAGAGCAGGTCGACCGTCTGTTTGCCGAGGTCGAGGCCAATCCGGGTTATCGCCTGAGTATCGACCTGGAAAATCAGCAAGTGACCACGCCATCCGGCGAGACGCTGACCTTCGAGGTCGATGAGTTCCGCAAGCACTGTCTGCTGGAAGGGCTGGATGAGATAGGCATCACACTGCAAAATGAGCCTGCCATTCGCGACTTCGAGGCCAGGCATCGTCAGCAGCGCCCTTGGTTGTTCCGAAATGCATAACCCGCATAAGGATAACGATTTCGGGCAACGCCACGAGTCAGTGGTTCGGCGCCAGTTTGGTGAACAGGCCGGCGCCTACCTCAGCAGTGCCGTGCATGCTCAGGGTGAAGAGTTTGCCGCACTGCGTGAGTGTGTCGCCGGGCTGGGCGCTGCGCGAGTGCTTGACCTTGGCTGTGGCGCGGGTCATGTCAGCTTCCAGGTGGCAGAGGTCGCCCGTGAAGTGGTGGCTTTTGACCTTTCATCTCAGATGCTTGAGGTAGTGGCGAATACCGCTGCCGAACGAGGGCTCGACAACATTCGCACCGAACAAGGGGCAGCTGAAAAACTGCCTTTCGAGAGCGGCAGCTTCGATGCCGTGTTCAGCCGTTTTTCTGCGCACCATTGGCAGGATGTGGGGCTGGCGCTGCGTGAAGTGCGACGTGTGCTGAAGCCGGGCGGCGTTGCTGCCTTTATCGACGTCACCGCGCCCGAGTTGCCGCTGTTAGACAGTTTCCTACAGAGCGTTGAGATGCTGCGTGACACCAGTCATGTGCGAGATTATAGCGTTGGTGAGTGGACGCGACTGACCGGAGAAGCCGGGCTAACCTTCACCTCGGCATCACGCCAGCGTCTGCGCCTTGAGTTCCGCTCCTGGGTCGAGCGTATGCGGACCCCCGAAGTGATGCAGCAGGCCATTCGACAGTTGCAGACTGACGTGGGCGATGAGGTGCGCGACTATTTCGAGATCGGCGCTGACGGCTCCTTTACCACTGACATGCTGGTGCTTTGGGTCGAGCGTAGCGCCTGATCCGGGGTCTGTATCCAATGAATTCCAACTTGAACGTTTGTGGAGCGATAGCATGAGCCATAAGATCCTGATCCTGCCGGGTGACGGCATTGGACCCGAGATCACCGCCCAGGCCAGCCGTGTGCTGGCGGCTTGTCAGGAGCGTGGTCTGGACGTCGAGATCGAAGAAGCGTTGGTGGGTGGTAGCGCCTATGACGCGCACGGTGAGCCTCTGCCTGCTGACACTCTGGCCAAGGCCAAGGCCGCTGACGCGATCTTGCTGGGTGCTGTAGGCGGCCCCAAGTGGGACAGCATCGAGGATATCAGCAAGCGTCCGGAGCGCGGGCTGCTGGGCCTGCGCAAGGAGCTGGGCCTGTTTGGTAACTTGCGCCCTGCGGTGCTATACCCGCAGCTGGCCGAGGCCTCCACGCTTAAGCCCGAGGTGGTGTCTGGCCTGGATATCATGATCGTGCGTGAGCTGACTGGCGGTATCTACTTCGGCCAGCCGCGTGGAATCGAAGAGCGTGACGGCGAGCGCGTCGGCTTCAATACTTATGTGTACAGCGAGTCCGAGATCGAGCGTATCGGCCGCGTAGCTTTCGAGATGGCCCGTAAGCGCGAGTGTCGCCTGTGTAGTGTCGATAAGGCCAACGTACTGGAAGTAACCATGCTGTGGCGCGAGGTGATGGAGCGCCTGGCTGAAGAGTATCAGGATGTCGAGCTGAGCCATATGTACGTCGACAATGCGGCCATGCAGCTGGTGCGTGCCCCCAAGCAGTTCGATGTGATGGTGACCGGCAACATGTTTGGCGACATTCTCTCGGATGCGGCCGCCATGCTGACCGGCTCGATTGGCATGCTGCCCTCGGCGTCGCTGAACGAAAACAAGCAGGGCATGTACGAGCCTTGCCACGGCAGCGCGCCGGACATCGTCGGTCAGGGGCTGGCCAACCCGTTGGCGACGATTCTGTCTGTGGCTATGATGCTGCGCTATTCGCTGGACGAGCCGGCGCTGGCCGAAAAGATTGAAACAGCAGTAGGCCTGGTGCTGGACCAGGGGCTGCGTACAGCTGATATCGCCTCGGAGGGAACAGAGACCGTATCGACCGAGGCGATGGGTGATGCGGTGCTGGCAGCTTTTGAGTCACTGTACGAGGTCTGATGGTTGTTCAGAGAGTACCTCTGATAACCCGTAAAATAGCGAGTAAGATAGTGGCCAGGACAGCAGCTATGATAGCCATTCAGGGGGCATGATCCGGCCGGCTTTGCCTAGTGGCGAAGCCGCCCCCCCCAGAACTGAACGCACGATATTTCAGGGAGACACCCTATGTTGAAAGTTGGTTTCGTCGGTTGGCGTGGCATGGTGGGCTCTGTGCTCATGCAGCGCATGCGCGAGGAAGATGATTTCAAAGGTATCGAGCCGGTATTTTTTACCACCTCCCAGGTGGGGCAGCCCGGGCCCAATATCGGCGTCGAGGTGCCGCCGCTCAAGGATGCGCTGGATGTTGATCAGCTCAAGGTGCTCGACGTCATCGTGACCTGTCAGGGTGGCGACTACACCAAGCAGGTATACGGTAAGCTGCGCAGTGACGGCTGGAAGGGTTACTGGATTGATGCGGCCAGCGCGCTGCGTATGGACGATGAAAGCACTGTGGTGCTGGACCCCGTCAATCGCCGAGTGATCGACGCCCAGCTGGCCAAGGGTGCCAGAACCTTCGTTGGTGGCAACTGCACCGTCAGCTTGATGCTGATGGGTTTGGGCGGGCTCTTTGAGGCTGGCATGATTGAGTGGATGACCTCGATGACCTACCAGGCCGCTTCCGGTTCCGGTGCGCGTCACATGCGTGAGCTGTTGGAGCAGATGGGTGCGCTTCACCACAGTGTGGGTGCCGAGCTAGCAGACCCAGCCAGTGCGATTCTTGATATCGACCGCAAGGTCACAGAGGCCATGCGTGGCGGAGCATTCCCAGTCGACAACTTTGGCGCACCGCTGGCCGGCAGTCTGATTCCGTGGATCGACAGCCGTCTGGACAATGGGCAGAGCCGCGAAGAGTGGAAAGGCTACGCCGAGACCAACAAGATCCTTGGTCTGCAGGATAAGCCGATTCCTATCGATGGTCTGTGTGTGCGGATCGGTGCCATGCGCAGCCACAGCCAGGCGTTCACCATCAAGCTCAAGCAGGACGTTCCGCTAGACGAGATCGAAGAGCGCATTGCCACGCATAATGACTGGGTGAAGCTGGTGCCGAATGAGCAGGAAGCTACCATGAAGGAGCTGACTCCGGCAGCCGCTACTGGCACCATGGCCATACCCGTAGGCCGCGTGCGCAAGCTCAAGATGGGTTCTGAGTACCTGTCGGCCTTCAGTGTGGGCGACCAGCTGCTGTGGGGCGCGGCCGAGCCGCTGCGGCGCATGCTGCGTATCATCCGCCAGCGTTAAATCAGTGCTTCCCCAAGCCTGCCAGGCCGCTTATGCGGCCTGGCAGGCTGTTTTCATAAACAGGATAGGCAATGACACTGTTTCGACGCCTGGATGAGAAACACCCCCTGACCGGTAGGCTGGCGCTGGGGGTTGAATACGATGGCAGCCAGTATTGTGGATGGCAGCGGTTGAGAGACATACCGTCGGTGCAGGCTTCGCTGGAAGCGGCGCTGTCACGCATTGCCGGCAAACCAGTGAGCGTGCACTGCAGTGGACGGACCGACTCCGGGGTTCATGCCACCCGCCAGGTCATTCACTTTGATCCGCCGGTATTACGCTCGGAGAAGGCCTGGGTGTTCGGCACCAATGCCAATCTGCCGAAGGACATCGCCATTCGCTGGGTCAAACCAGTCAGCGATGAGTTTCACGCCCGCTTCATGGCGCTGGCACGTCGCTACCGCTATCTCATTCTTAATCAGCCCAGCCGTCCGGTGATGGAGCGGGCTCAGGTGACCTGGTGTCGTGACTATCTGGATGCTGATGCGATGCATCGTGCAGCCCAGGCTCTGGTGGGAGAAAATGACTTTACCAGCTTTCGCGCGGCAGGATGCCAGTCGACGTCGCCCTGGCGTCACCTGCACTTCATCGAGGTTAAGCGGCACGGGCCGCTGCTGGCGATCGACGTGCAGGGCAATGCATTTCTGCATCACATGATCCGCAATATCGCCGGCGCGCTGATCCGCGTCGGGCGTGGTGAGCAGGACGAGGATTACCTGGCACGCCTGTTGGCGCTGAAGGACCGTACGCTGGGAGACGTGACAGCCCCCCCCGAGGGGCTGCATTTTGTTGACTGTATCTATGACCCGGTCTGGGGCTTACCCCGTGAGCCACTAGGCCCGGTGCTGTTGGCTCACCTGGGTGAGTGGAGTGGAGATCGTGCGCTGCCCAATTGTCGAATGTCCTCGTTGCGGCGTGGCGCTGCACAAGCAGAGGCGTCTGACGACAAAGCAGCTGACGACACGCAAAGAGACGTCTCATGATCGTCCACGGACAGCCCCTTGGCAGAACGCGTATCAAGTTCTGTGGCCTGACTCGGATCGAGGATATCAACCGCGCCGTAGCGGCAGGCGCGGATGCGCTGGGCTTTGTGCTCTGGGAAGGCAGTAAGCGCCATGTCACACTGAGCCAGCTGGTACAGTTGTCGGCTGCCGTGCCGGCCTTTGTCACCCGAGTCGGGCTGTTTGTCGATGCTGCCCCTGAGCTTGTCGAGGCGGCCAGTGCGCACCTGGATCTGCTACAGTTTCATGGCAGCGAGACAGCTGCGTGTTGCGAGGGGTTCCGGCGCCCTTGGATCAAGGCGCTGCGCATGCGCGAGGGGCTAGATCTCAGCACAGCAGTACGTGAGTATCACCAGTCTCGGGGGCTGCTGCTCGATGCGTATCGTCCGGGTGTTCCTGGCGGCACCGGCGAGACCTTCGACTGGTCGAGAATCCCCGCAAGGTTGGAAAAACCTGTTATCCTCGCCGGTGGTTTAACGCCGGACAATGTGGCAGAAGCCATTGGTGCGGTAGGGCCTTTGGCCGTAGATGTATCCGGCGGTATCGAGACATCGCCAGGCATCAAGGATGCCAGTGCCATGATCGCTTTCGTGAAAGAGGTGCGACGGGCCAATGGCTGACTGGCTCGCCCTCCTGCTGAAATATCCTGCTAAACACAGCATTCCCACTAATGACGACCCAATGAGGTGTCTCTCGTGAGCAAGTTCAGTGACCTGACCCGACTGCCGGATGCCCGTGGCCATTTTGGTCCCTATGGTGGCCGGTTCGTTTCGGAGACCCTGAGCTTCGCCCTGGATGAACTGGACAAGACCTATCAGCGTCTGCGTGATGATCCCGACTTCCAGGCCGAATTCGACCATGACCTGGCCCACTATGTG
>NZ_JBQDJZ010000013.1:0-39249 GCF_052095765.1 Halomonas sp. | reverse complement strand
CCTACTCGACGGCTACGGGTCTGAGCGCACGATAAATTTTGAATAGCCACTTAGCCGTGTTTTTCGTCAACATTTTGGTTACTCCGCTAGTGAGCTTCGAGACCGCTTTAGCTAGTTAATTACAACGTGGATTGGAAAAGAAGAAGGTAGCTTATTATCATGAAAAGACCACAGGCAGTTAGCCAGCTTCAAATCGAAAATAGCCAAGTTATTGTGACCCGTTGGGATTTTCCTCCAGGTTCTGAAACAGGCTGGCATCGACATGGGCATGACTATGTAATTGTCCCGTTAACCGATGGAAAAATGCGTTTGGAAACTCCTGAGGGTGTTAGGGATGTCGCCTTGGCGTCGGGAGTCTGTTATACGCGCATGGAAGGTACAGAGCACAACGTTATTAATGATGGTCACGAGAGCTTTTCATTTGTTGAGGTGGAAATGAAATGAGTAGACCTCGGCGCCTGTCAAGCTTGTTGGCACATGAAGGCAGGCGCCAGTAGTTTTAACTCAAGTAGCTCTGCATGCTAACCCGCCACTGTACTCAGCGTTGAAGCGTATTCCGCTGGTCGACACTAGCCAGGACCAAAGCAGGGTTCCTGGTAGGCGACCTGGATAGCGTAGCAGCGCAGGCCTAAATCGACCAGGGTTATAGCAGCGCTTACTCTGGGCGGGCGCCCCGGCTGTTATCCATTCCCGGCCGCCCGTGCCAATAGCCGTCACACAATGCGGCATCCACCAGCGTTAGCGGGTCGGCGGGGGGCAGGTCGCCGCGCCGTGCGGCGTCAAAAGCGCTCACTACCTCAGCCATGCCTTCGGCGCGTGGGCTGAGGCGGGCGATGCTCACGCCTATGTCTTGCATGGTTGAAAGCTCGTGACGCAGGTCTTGGCAGGCGCCTGAGAGGGTCTGGATGCCGTTGAGGATAAACAACTCGCGGGTGGAATCCTGGGGGCGTAGCGTGAGGCCTTCCGGGTAGTCCTGGCACACGAACTGGCAGCGGTCTTTGGGCTTCTGGTGGCGGCGAGCGGTGAAGCAGCGTGATGACCAGGCCAGTGGCAGGTGGCCGTAGGCGAACACTTCGCAGGGCTGGGTGAGCCCTTGGGTACGGCAGTCGCTGAGCAGTCGAGCCAGGTCGTCGCGCGACATCTCCACCGGTGCTTGCCAGCGCTGCATGCCGCTGCGGGCGAGTACGCCAAGCGTTGCCGGATTGTAGAGGTTAAGTGCATCGCCGGCCACGAACGGCAGGCCGCTGGCGCTGAGGCGCTGCAGAGCACTTTGATCATTGGCTTCCACCATGAACTCGCCGTTATCGCACAGCTTACGCAAGCCACGCAGGTCGGCTTCGGATTCAATCAGTGTCTGGCTGGCCAGTATCACCTGTTTGCCGCTCTGGGCCAGCTCGCGGCCGATGCCGAGCCAGTCGTCCAGCTTCATGTCGCGGCGGCGAGAGCACACGGATTCGCCCAGGGTGACGATATCTACCGGCCAGTCGGCGGCTTCACGGTAGAAGTGGGCGTAGTGCTCGTGGGTCCAGTAGAAGAGTACCGGACCCAATGACAGTTGCAGGGAGTTGGGCGTTGGCATGCGGCCTCCTATTTCCAGCGGCGCTCGTAAGCGCCAAGGGTGGTGGTGGTGCCTTCCGAGAGCTCGCCAAGGCCGACCATCCAGGTGGGGTCGGCTTCAAAGCCTTCCGGCATGCGCTCGGCACGGTCCAGCGCCTGGCGCCAGATGCCGGCAACTTTTGAAACGTAGGCTGGGCTGCGCTGACGGCCTTCGATTTTCACTGCGCTGATGCCGAGCTCTTTCAGTTCAGGCAGTAGCTCCAGGGTATTGAGGCTGGTGGGTTCTTCGATGGCGTGATAGGTCTCGCCGTCGACATCGAAGCGGCCCTTGCACAGTGTTGGGTAGCCAGCACGTTCGTCGTCGGCGTAACGGTCGATCAGTATGCCGTTGAGCCGTGATTCCAGGCCCTGGGGTGTTTCTTCCCAACGTACATGAGCTGCCGGTGAACATACGCCGCGGGTGTTGGGTGACTCACCGGTCAGGTAAGACGACAGGTAGCAGCGGCCCTCGGCCATGATGCACAGGCTGCCGAAGGCGAACACCTCAAGCTCCACCGGGCTCTGTTTGGCCAGGTCGCGCACTTGGGTCATCGACAGCACTCGGGGGAGTACGGCGCGCGCAATGCCGAACTGCTCGTGGTAGAAGCGCAGGGCTTCATGGCTGGTGGCTGAGCCTTGCACAGAAAGGTGACGGGCCAGGTTGGGATGGTGCTTGGCGGCGTAGTCCAGCAGGCCCATGTCAGCCAGGATCAGTGCATCAACGCCCAGCTCGGCAGCTTGGTCCACGGCGCGGGTCCACATCGCCCAGCCGTCGGGCTGCGGGTAGGTGTTGATGGCGCAGAACACCCGCTTGCCGCGTGCGTGGGCATAGTCAATGCCTTCCCGGGCGCGTTTGTCGGTGAAGTTGAGGCCGGCAAACTGGCGGGCGTTGGTGCTGTTCTGGAAGCCGAAGTAGACGGCATCGGCCCCTTCATCCACAGCGCGTTTCAGCGCAGGCAGGTTGCCAGCGGGGCAGACGAGTTCCATGGCGAGATTCCTCTTGATGAGAATCCTCTTGATGAGAATCCGACCATACTAGTCGACTATTTTGAGTGATCTTTTGACGCGGGTCATGCTGCAGCGGAATGAGAGCTACTCATGAAGGGCAGGGTCGGCACCGGCCTCGATAAGGTAGGCGACGATGTCGTCGTGGCCACCGCGGGCGGCCCATTCCAAGGGTGTTGTGCCATCCATGGCGGCTTGGTCTGGCGTTGCGCCATGGTCGATCAATATTCTGACCAGCTCGCTGCGCCCGTCCTTGGCGGCCCAGATCAGCGCGGTCCAGCCGCTATCCACATCGGCCAGGTTTACTTGGGCTCCTTGTGCGAGCAGCCAGCCGGCCATGTCGGTACGCCCGTTGACGACTGCCGCCATCAGGGCTGAGTAGCCGGACTGGTCGCGCTGCTCCAGATCGGAACCCTGTTCAAGCAGTAGTTGAGCGACCTCCAGATGCCCTTGTACGGCGGCTTTCATGAAGGCTGTCCAGCCACAGTTCTCGGTGGCGTGGATCGATTCGCCTGCCTTGAGCAGGCGTTGCACGTCACTGAGGCTGCCCTGTTCGGCGGCCAGGATCAGTGGAGTGCGTCCCTGGGCATCGCGCTGTACTGCTGCGTCATCGCCAAGCCATAGGCTGGCAATGACTCCCAGTACCAGGGCGGCAGATAGCATGCCTGTCATGGTGGGGTAACGCTGAAACAGCGCCGTGGCTGCACTTTTCAACCGTGTTGCCAGGCGCATTGGCATGCCTCGTTTCGTGTGTTTCAAACTGGCTTATTCCTCATGGCAAGTTGCTTTGGGCAAGTGGCGCAGAAATAAGCCGGTATCTATCAGTCGTTGGTATTGTCATAGCCGGTAATCATCGGCTTGATATGGCTGAAAATTGTCTTGCCCATGGTTGTCATGTACACGTGGGCAATGATGAATACCAGCATGGCGAAGGCGGCTGCGGTATGCACCAGCGCCACGCCGCCAAGCGTGATGCTGCTTTGCATCCACGCGGGCCACTGGTTGTAGAACAGGTACAGCAATCCTGAGATCCAGATGGCCGGTGAGATCACCAGTTTGAAGCCCAGGTAGGCCAGCCGTTGCAGTGGGTTGTGTTTGGCTTGGCTAGTGGGGCGGTAAGGGTGTTCGGCGCCGCTGAAGGTGCCGATCAGGTAATAATGAACGACCGCGCCCAGTTTGTTGGTGGTGGGCACATAGTGACGCCACTCGCCGGTGGTGAGGTGCCAGAAGATGGCCAGAATCCATAGGCCGATCAGGAGATAGGCGGCAATTTCATGCAGCTGAGTGGCTTTGGCGAAGCCCATGACCTGATAGCTGCCATGGATCTCAAAGCCGCTGAACAGCAGAAAGAAGATCAGTGCGGCCTGAGACCAGTGCCAGAAGCGCTCAAAGCGCTTGAAGACCATTATACGTTTCATGGGTGCTTTCTCCGACGCCGGGTAAGGGTTCGTCCACCGGCATGTGCCAGGCTGCCGGCCAGGGTCAGCAGTGCCGCTCCCCAGCCGAGACGGTCCAGCCAGATGTTGTTGTCACGTGCAGGCATATAGAAACCGTTCAGACCTTCCAGCCGGCCATTGCGTGAGTGGCAGTCACTGCATGTCAGTGCATCGGCGGCGGGTGCGACCATGTGTGTGATGGGCCAGTGCATGCGGGTTTCCACAAAGTCGAATTCACCGCTGTAAGGCTGATCAACGTAGTCGGTGCCTGCTTCAAGTGCCTTGGCCCAGTCGAAGTTTGACCACAGCGCGGTATCGTCGTCGCCGCTGTAGACATGGTTGACCAGGAAGGTCTTGTTGACGGGGTCGTAGGGCTGTTTGCCTTCCATGACTTTGAACGGCCATATACGCGAATCGGGGCTCTTGTAGTTGCCCTTGATCGAGTTGATGTCAATGGGCTGCTGGGTGTCGTCGATGGTGTCGGTAATCAGCGTGTAGCGGACTTCGCCATCAAACCAGCGGTACTCCGGCACCACATTTTCGGCGTAGCGGAAGTTGCCTTTGGTGCTCAGGTACTCAAGATTGCCGTCGGCGTCGCGGATGCTCAGTGGCTCACCGTCCTCACCAAGTTGGCCGGCGGTAGACCAGTCCCACCAGGTCTTTGTGGCTACGCCGCCGCGAGCAAATTCCGGGATATG
This sequence comes from Halomonas sp., assembly GCF_052095765.1. Classification (GTDB taxonomy): domain Bacteria; phylum Pseudomonadota; class Gammaproteobacteria; order Pseudomonadales; family Halomonadaceae; genus Halomonas. The sequence goes on along the minus strand of NZ_JBQDJZ010000013.1, from coordinate 34,514 downwards.
GCAAGTCTGGCAGGCCACCTGGTCAACGTGATGGTTGAGTCGGTCCTGCTGGTGTGGTGATTCACTGTGGCATGACTCACAGGAGGCGCGGGAGTGGTCGGTATGCCCCGGTATGTCTATTCCACCGGTGTCCCGTGCGTTGGCGAGATAACGGCTGCCGCTGACACTATGCGCTGAGGTGGTGTGGCAATCGGCGCAGGCGAGGTCGGCACCTTGTGCCGACATATGTACGTCCAGAGCCAGCGGCGGGTTAATCAGCGATGAGTCCAGGTCGCCGTGTTTGACGCCATCACCGCCGCCGCCTGAGAAGTGGCAGCTGCCACAGTTGTGCTTATCGGTGGCACCAATATTTCCGGCAATTTCCGCCAGGTCAGGCGGTTGCCTGGCCGAGGCGTCATCGGGCATAGGCATCTCGTAGAGTGGATGCCCGGCACCAGTAGGCGATTTCCAGTAGTCGCCAGTGGTGTCGTGGCACACCAGGCAGTCGACCTGGTTCTGCGCCACTGGCGGTGGCTGGCGCATATCATCCCACCCATAGCCAGTATGACAGCTGGTGCAGAAGGGTTCGTTAGATGCAACGGAGCCGCAGAAGCTGTTAACGACATGGCGCTTGCCCAGTTGCTGACCGGTGGTTGGGTTATCGTATTCCCAGGTCCAGTGAGTGGTTTCCTGCAGTTGGCTGGCGGCTTCGGTATGGCAGCTCAGACAGGCCTGCGTGACCTCCGGCCCCGTGGCGAAAGGGCCTTGCAGCTCCTTGAACTGGGAATGGTCGGCCGTTGAAGGGGTTTTGCGGTCCAGGGCGGTGGCAGAGTCAGTGATGGCCAACAACACGGCAAGCACTAGCGCTAATAACGGGGTGAGTACGTTAGTGGCATGCGCCGCATCTGCACTTGTTGAGCGTCTTCGCATGGTATGCCTCTCCGAATGTTCTCATGTGGCTGAACAAGCGGTTTTGGCACCCATACGAATGACGCTTACGCGCAGAACTGTTCGTAAAGTGTCTGGATCACCGCCATGGCTTTCTCGCTACTGATCCGGTAGTAGATCTGTTTGCCGTCCCGGCGCGTTGCCACCAGTTCTTCGCGTCGCAATACCGCCAACTGCTGGGATAAGGTGGGTTGCTGGATGCCCAGCTGTTGCTGTAACTCACCAACGTTCTGCTCGCCCTGCGACAGTTGACATAGCAGCAGCAAACGATCCTTGTTGGCCAGTGTCTTGAGTAGCCGCCCCGCTGCATCAGCACTTTCGTGAAGGCGGTCGATATCCAGTGTGCTGTCTTGTCGCATGATTTTTTCGCTGCCTTTTTAGTTTTATAAACTATATAATATTAAAATACAAATTGATTGGTGGTATGATCAGTTGCTATTGGCGCGTTAGTGGGTGTTGCTGCGTTTTTTCATACTTCCGAGATGCTGTCATGGCCATTCTCTGCAACGTTCTGATAGTAGGGCATTATTAATGATGAGTCTGCTTTCCCGAATGACCCGTAACCTGACCCTGGCGATTCCGGCCGCGATGCTGCTGGGGCTGGCGTATGGACTGATCGGTCCGACGGACTGGCTGCAGATGCTGATCGTGCCGCTGACGCTACTGATGGTCTATCCAATGATGGTCAATCTCAAGCTGCGTAAGCTGTTTGAGGGTGGTGACGTCAAGGCGCAGTTGCTGGCTCAGGTGATCAACTTCGGCATCATTCCGTTTGTGGCTTTGGGGCTGGGCCGGTTGTGGTTCCCTGATCAGCCCTATTTTGCACTGGGCCTGCTGCTGGCGTCGTTGTTGCCAACCAGCGGAATGACCATTGCCTGGACCGGCTTTGCCAAAGGCAACCTGGCTGCAGCGGTAAAAATGACGGTGCTGGGCTTGATTCTTGGCTCGCTGGCTACGCCGTTCTATGTGCAGTGGCTGATGGGAGAAACTGTGCCGGTCAATCTGGGCGCGGTATTCCTGCAGATTATCCTGGTGGTATTCCTGCCCATGCTGGCGGGCCAGTTGACCCAGAGTTATCTGATCCGTCGCCATGGTCAGCAGGGTTATCAGACGCAGTGGGCGCCGAAGTTTCCGCCGTTGTCGACTTTGGGTGTGCTGGGCATCGTGTTTGTTGCCATTGCCATCAAGGGGTCAACCCTGGTGTCGCAGCCCGCCATGCTGCTCGATATCCTGTTGCCGCTGCTGGTGCTCTACATTTTCAACTATGTCTTCAGTACCTTTGTGGCAAAGCAGCTGCTGCCCCGGGGCGATGCCATCGCGCTGGTGTATGGCACGGTAATGCGCAACCTGTCGATTGCCCTGGCGTTGGCCATGAATGCTTTTGGTGATGCCGGTGCCGATGCGGCGCTGTTGATCGCCGTGGCCTACATCATTCAGGTGCAGTCAGCAGCCTGGTATGTGAAATTTAGTGAACGCTTGTTCGGGCCAAGTGAAACCTGAGTCTATTCCAAGCAACCCAAGAGCCCAGAGAGAGGTTTTCATGCAATACACCCATTTCATGGACAAGTATCCGACCCATCATCTTGATCTGCTCAAAGCGGACACGGGTTTTACGTCGGTTGATGAGGTTATTGGTTATTTCCGGGCTAAGGTAGAGGCAGATCCGCGGGCTTGTGTGATTGCCGAGTTCGATCACTACGCGCACACCAAGTCACTTCCCGAGGGTGAAGTGGCTGAAGACATTCTTGCCGCCAAGCATCTGGTGTTCTGCTTTGGTCTCAAGCTGCCCAATGCCCTGGCCATGGCACCACGGCCGCGTTCGATCGGCGTTACCGAGCTTGAAGACCGCTTTGTGATTGCATTTCTGCAGGCGCCTAACCCGATGATGAACGATGTCATGCTGGAGTGGGTTGAAAAGCTCACCTGAGCGCTATCTGAGAATCATCGTGACCCAGGTCAGGCAGGTCGTGCCCAGCTATGGTAGGTTGGTGACAAATGTTAATCACCGTAACCTGAAATATCATGGAGGCGAATATGTATCAGTCTATCCTGGTTCCTATCGACGGCTCAGACCAGTCCTGTGAAGCACTTAGAGTGGCTGCCAACCTGATTGATGCCGACTCAGGAAGCCTTTATGCAATCAATATTCAGGACTTGCCGCTTGCCGAGGATGCCATGGGAAGGGCTGCCGGAATCGTTGCGTCCAATGCTGAGGAAATCGTGCAGCGGGAAGGTCAGGCCGTGATTGATCAGGTCTGCGAGCGGGTTGGTCTTACCCACAAGCAGGTGCAGCCCATCGTGCTTTCCGGCAAGCCGGCCCAGACCATCCTAGATGAGTCCCGGCGGCTGGGTGTTGATGCTGTGGTGATGGGAAGTCGTGGTAACAGTAACATTAAGAGCTTGGTGGTGGGCAGCGTTTCTTACCGTGTGATGCATGTGGCGTCTTGTGCCGTGATTATCGTCGGCTAATCTGCTTTCTCATCGGGTACGATGCGGTTACTCTCGAGCTATTCCAGGCATGAATGTTAATCGCTATCAGGAGATACCATGGCCATCAGAAGCTTCAGTGACCTGCTCGACGAAGCACGCAACCAGTCCGATCCTCAACGGCTGCTGTTTGTGTTTGCCAAAGCTGAGTTGCCCGACGATCCAAGCCCTGAACAGCGCCAGCGTTTTGAGGAGGGTGAAGGTGGCGTGCTGACGCCGGCGCTGTGCGTTGACAAGCGCCCCGACGAGCTTACCGACATGGCTGCCTTGGTTGAGGAAGCCCGCCATACCGACGTTGAATGGGATGTGGCTTTTGTCGCAGCGCTGTCTGATCCCGATGGTGATGCCGATGTAGACCCGCACCTTGAGCGTATGGTTGAGTTGCTCAAAACTGGCAGCGTAGAGCGCTTCCTGGCGTTTGATACCCAAGGTGACGTGCTCAGCCTCGGCTAGATTGCAGCGATGTTAACCAAGCCAAGCCCGCGCCAGCTCGTGTTCTACACGAGCTGGCGCGGGCTTTTTTATACGCTTTTACTGGGCGTGTGGCCCTATGATGGCGCCTGGGTTCTTTGTCTGGCCTAGCGCTCAAGATGACGCAGCTTGTCTGGCACACCATCCCAGCTTTCTGCGTCCTCGGCAGGGTTTTTCTGCTCGCTGATATTGGGCCACTCTTCGGCCAGTTCGGCATTGAGCTCGATGAACTGGGTCTGGTTATCGGGCAGCTCATCCTCGGCAAAGATCGCTTCTGCCGGACACTCCGGTTCGCACAGCGCGCAGTCGATGCACTCGTCCGGGTGAATGACTAGGAAGTTGGGCCCTTCATAGAAGCAGTCCACCGGGCAGACTTCCACGCAGTCCGTGTATTTGCATTTGATACAGTTTTCGGTAACGACGAAGGTCATGGTTCATCTCCCGAGAAAAGATGTATTACATGTGAATCTTAATGCCCGGGACGCTAGCACGCAATTACTGTGTAGTAGCTCTGGCTGTATCGTCGCCTGAGTATCAGTACTGTCGCTACGAAATGGCTGGTATGACGGAAAAAATGGCCTAGCCTGTATTACGCCAGTGGCTGAGGTGCTGGACAAGTCGGGCAGCCTGACCCTGTGCCCGCTGCCCGGCATGCCCGTCCTGGTGGTGGAACCCGGATAAGTATAAGGGCAGCAACAGCGCCTCGCCTATAACAAGTATTTTTTATGCGTGTTATGGCTTCGAAAGTGAGAATGTCGCACAATAGCCATACCCAAGCATCTTGCTCAGGTATGTTCTGGAGCTTGTTGCTGGTACGTTTTTCAGTGCGACTTTCGGGGGCTCTACCATGCCAGCTTCTTCGTCTTCCTCTTCTGCAACATCATCCCGATTAGCTCAGCTGGCCGTAGCGCGTTTGGCGTTTCGGCCATTTTTCTTGTTGGCTTCCCTGTTCGGGATAGTGTCGATGCTGGTGTGGCTGGGCTTCTGGCACGGCACCATCGTGCTGCGGCCACAGGGCGGCCTGATGTTCTGGCATCAGCATGAAATGCTGTTTGGCTTTGCCGCCGCCGTGGCTAGCGGATTTCTGTTGACGGCAGTGCAGAATTGGACCGGTTTGCCGAGCCTTAAAGGTGGCCCGCTGTTAGGGCTGGTGGCGCTATGGTTGGCGGGGCGCGTGCTGATGGCGTTTCCGCCAGGCGCTGCCTCGTGGCTGGCCGCAGGCGTGGATCTGCTGTTTCTTCCCATGGTGGCGCTGGTAATGGCGCGCCTGGTCATCACTGCCAAACGCTGGCAGAACCTGATATTTCTGCCGGTGCTAGGGCTTTTGGTCGCGGCCAACGTTGGCATGCACGTTGGTGTACTCAACGGTGACGCGCTGCTGATCCGTCAGTCCGCTTACCTGGCGGTGCTGTTGATCACACTGCTGATGGTGGTGGTCGGCGGACGCGTGATCGAGATGTTTACGGCGAACCGCTTGGGCAGGCCGCGTGTGGCTCCTTGGCCTGCGCTGGCCACCCTGACTCGTGGTAGCACTTTTGCGGTGGTGCTGGCCCAGGGGCTGATCGTGCTGGGTGTCGCACTGCCCGATAGCGTGATGCTGCTGCTGTTGCTGGCCGCCGCCCTGGCTAACACCGTTTCCCTGTCCCGCTGGGGTGGGCTACATAGCGGTAGCGAGCCGCTGCTATGGGGGCTGCATGGCAGCTACGCATTTATTCCACTGGGGCTTGCCATGTGGGCACTGTCGCTGCTGGGGGTGTTCCGTACCGAGCTGGCGGTGCACGCGCTGACTATTGGCGCCATGGCCACCATGATGCTGGCAATGATGGCGCGGGTGTCGCTGGGCCACACTGGGCGGCCTATCCGTTCCCTGCCGGGCATTGGCGTGGCGCTGGGCATGATGCTGTTAGCGGCGCTGATCCGCTCGCCGTTGCTGGCCTTCTTTCCGCAGATCACCCACTGGACCTACACCCTGAGCATACTGCTGTGGTGTCTGGCCTATGGGGTTTTCCTGTTCCACTATACGGTTCCGCTGATGTCGCCCCGTGTTGACGGGCAAGACGGCTGATTATCCAACTCGCTGCCAGGGAGTTTCGGTCACGTGGAACACTACTTTTTGATCAAACACCTGCACATGACCGTCGCCGGTCTGAGCCTTGGGTTCTTCATGCTGCGCGCCTGGTGGTCATATCGCCAGTCGCCGTGGCTGGGACGACGCTGGGTAAGGATTGCACCGCATGTGATCGACACGGCGCTGCTGGGGCTTGGTCTATGGCTGATGGTGGCGCTGTCGCTGTGGCCGCATCAACAGCCTTGGCTGGCGGCCAAGCTGATTGCGCTGCTGGTCTATATCGGTCTGGGGACGGTGGCGATCAAGCGAGGACGTTCGCCTGCCGTGCGCGGCGTGGCGGGAGTGGCTGCCGTGCTGACCTTCCTCTACATGGTCGGCGCGGCAGTCCGGCATAGCCCGCTGTCCTGGTTGAACTAGCGGGCACGGCACCAGAGAGGGTGCCAGGCTGGGCGGGGGAGAGTCAGAATTGGCTGCTTACTGCGTCCATGGCGGGTGTGCCATCCTGGGTGGTGACGCCGTCGAGCCATTCGGCAACGACATCCTGATGCTGGGCGATCCATTCGCTGGCCACGTCGTCGGCGCGGCGCTCATCGCGAGAGTAGGCATTGACCCACTCGCTCTGGATCTCGCTGCCCACCACGAACTGCTCGAAGAAGCGCGCAACATTGGGATCTAGCTCGGCAATGTCGGAGCGTACGACCGTAGCAACGCGTCCCTCCAGTTGTGCAGCGCCGGAGTCGTCAGCGTCTTCCAGATAGTGCATGTCGTAGGCGACGTTCATCCAGTGCGGCTTCCAGCCGATGAAGGCGGCCCACTCGCCTGTCTCGATCTTCTGGCCCACCTGGGACAGCATCGCCGAGGCGCTGGATTCCTGTAGTTGCCAGTCGCCGAGACCGAAACGGCCATCGTCGATCACGTTGAGTACGGCATCGTTGATCCCTGAGCCGGCCTCGATGCCGTAGATGCGACTGTCGAATTGATCAGCGTACTCGTGCAGGTCGGTAATGCTGCGCACACCGGCCTGCCAAGCGTCGTCGGTGACGGCGATGCCGGTGATTGCTGAGGGCACGTTATCGACGATCTCGAGGATCGAGCCATCCTCGAGCAGCGGAGCCAGCATATCCCGCTCCTGCGGGTACCAGCCAGCCAGGTACACATCGAGGTCGCGCTGGGAGAGCGCATTGAGAATTACGCTGACTGCCAGCTCGCGCTGGCGAGTGTCATAGCCAAGTGCCTCGAGCAGCTGGCTAGCGACTTCGCTCTTTACTGTGATACCGGGCCAGGGTGGTACACCAAAGCGCACTTCGTCGAGAGTGGCCTGGTCGGCCTGGTCAGATGCGGTGGCTTGAGCCATCGGTAAGGTGAACAAGGCAAGCATGCCGGTCGATAGTACACCTGCCATTAACCAGCGCGGCTTCATTGTGGTGGTGATCATAGTGGTTCCTCTCGTTGATAAATTCAGCCACTGGACTGCATGAGGCTGTTGGGTATTGGGCCTGTTATCGAAGCATCCGGTTATCCCTTCATCCGGATGAGCTTCTTGTTAACGAACTCATCGATACCCAGTCGACCAAGCTCGCGACCAAAGCCGCTGCGTTTGACGCCACCAAATGGCAGCTCGGCTGACTCTCCGCCAACCTCATTGATAAACACCATCCCGACGTCGAGTCGATCCGCAACACGTAACGCTTTTTCCTCATCCTGGGAAATAATGATGGACCCAAGACCAAAGGGTGATGAGTTGGCCAGCTCGATCGCTTCCTCTTCACTTGCCACTCTGTACATTACAGCGACGGGGCCAAACAGCTCTTCATGGTAGACATCCATCTCAGGCGTGACGTCGGTCAGTACTGTGGGTGAGAAGAAGTTGTTGTGGGGAGCCGCTCCCCCTGTTTTGGCAACAGCTCCCTGCTCAAGTGCCTTTTCCACTTGATGCTTGAGATTGCGGGTTGCATTGGCCGACGATAGCGGCCCGAGGGTTGCGCCTTCAACACCGGGATCGGTAGGCCTGTGAGCCGCCATGGCAGCAGAGAATTTCTCGGTGAATTCATCGTAAATATCATTCATCACCAGGATGCGCTTGGAGCCGTTGCAGGCTTGGCCATTATTCTCGAGACGGCCGACGACGGCCATCTCGACAGCGCTGTCGATATCATCGGTATCGAGAACCAGGAAAGCATCAGAGCCACCCAGTTCAAGTACAACCTTCTTCAGGTGTTGCCCGGCCTGCTTGGCCACGGCAGCACCAGCGCGCTCGGACCCCGTTAACGAGACGCCCTGCACACGGGGGTCGGCGATAACATCGCTTACCTGTTCATTGGTGGCGAAGATATTGACATAGGCCCCCTCGGGCAGGCCCGCATCCATAAACAGGCTTTCCAGCGCCAACGCCGACTGGGGGCATTGAGGGGCATGTTTGAGCAGGATGGTATTGCCCAGTATCAGGTTGGGGCCGGCAAAGCGTGCCACCTGATAGAAGGGAAAGTTCCAGGGCATGATTCCGATCAGCACACCCAGCGGCTGACGGCGAATGAAAGCGAAACCACCGGAAGATGCCTCGATAGGTTCGTCCCGGAGAAAACGCTCAGCGTTGTCCGCGTAATAGCGATAGATATCGATACAGACATCGATTTCTCCTCGCGCTTGATCAATGGGCTTGCCCATTTCACGCACGATGATGCCAGCAAGCTCTTCACGACGCTCAGCGTGGAGTTCAGCGACTCTTTTGATGAGCGCCGCGCGTTCGGCAGTACCGACAGTTCGTGACCATTGGCGATATGCATTTTCGGCCTTGGCCAGCGCGCTCTGGATCTGTTCATCGGTGGCGCAGGGGTATTCGGCAATCGTTTCACCGGTCGCCGGGTTGGTGACTGCGTAGTGCGTCATGATGCCTCCTGGAAACATGTGTACTGAGCCTCAGTGTTCAGGCAAACGGCGCCGCTCGGCTTGCCAGGCGCGCTCGGTGCCCTGTGGGCTGTCTGCCCAGGCTTCGTACTGGCGCGCGACCTTCTCTGCCATTTCATTGCTGGCCAGCCGTAGCGGACGACCGGTGGCCTGGGCAGCCAGCTGAGCCTGACAGCTGCGTTCCAGGTCGCGCATGCGCAGGAAGGCTTCGCCGACGCTGCGACCGCAGCTGAGCAGACCATGCTGGCGCAGGATCATCGCCGAATGGTTGCCCAGGTCGGCGGCCAGTCGCCGGCGTTCGTCAAGGTCCAGGGCGATCGACTCGTAGTCGTGATACCCCAAGCGGTCATGGAACTGCAGCGCCCACTGATTCAGCGGCAGCAGGCCCTCTTCGAGACAGGAGATGGCCACGCCGGCGACGGTGTGAGTGTGGAGTACGCAGGCCACCTCGGGGCGCGCGGCATGGGTGGCGCTGTGGATGGTGAAACCGGCCGGGTTGATACCCAGCCCCATGGGGTCGTCGAGCACTTTGCCCTCGGCATCCACGGTCACCAGGCTCTCGGCGCGGATCTCCTCGAAGCGCAGACCGAAAGGATTGAGCAGGAAGCGCTCGCCGGGAAGGCGTGCCGAGATATGGGTGGAGATGCCGTCGTCCATGCCATCCAGCGCAACTAGCTGATAGGCGGCGGCCAGGTCGCGGCGAATTGCTTTCTCTTCGTGGCGAGTCGCGCTCACAGGCTGCTCTCCACCGCCGATAGGGCGTCGCCGCCGTCGCGCGTGGTCACGCCTTCCAGGAAGGTGGCGATACGCTCAGGGTTGTTGACCAGCCATTCGCGTGCTACCACTTCAAGGTCGCCCTGTTCCAGGCTGTAGGTGCGGATGAACTCACTCTGTTCGTCGGCGGTCAGCACGAACTGATCGAGCAGCTTGAGCAGGTTGGGGTTGGCCTCAGCGTAGTCCTTGGCAACGATGGTCTTGACGTCGCTGCTGCCGTTGTCATCACCGTAGACGCCCTTGGGGTCGTCAAGGATCACCGTGTTGTACTCCGGCACCATCCAGTGCGGTGTCCAGCCGTAAAAGATGATCCAGCGCTTGTCCTTCACGGCACCTTCCACCTCGCTGAGCATGCCGGGTGTCGAGGAAGGCCGGCCGCGCCAGTTACTGAGCCCGTAGATGTCAGCGTCGATGGCGTTGTTGAGCATGTCGGTGACCGTGGAGCCATTCTCAATACTGTAGACGCTGTGGTTGAAGCGCTCGGCGATCTCCGGGTCGGCCAGCTGCTCAGCGCTGGTGAGTCCGGTCTCGGCAACGTAGTCCGGCACAGTGAAGCCCATGCGTGCGCCGTTGACGTTGTTACCCAGATCGACGATAGCGCCGCTTTCCATGGCGGCGTCGTAGCTTTCCTGCTGGGCGGGAATCCAGCCGGCCAGGAAAGCATCACTGTCGCCGCTTTCAAGCGTGGCGTAACCCACGGTTGAACTGAGCTGCTGCTTGTCCGTGGTGTAGCCCAGTGGTTCGATGAGCTGCGCAAAAATCTCGCTTTTCACAGTCACGCCCGGCCAGGGCGGAACTATCAGGCGCAGCTCGTCGTCGCGATCCTGCGTCATAGCAGAGTCGGCCAGCGCAGGGCCGGCCAGGGCAAGGCCAGTAGCTAGCAGGGTGCCGCACAAAGCCTGTGCAATGCGATTGAGTGAAAATGTTGGTGTATCTGTCGCTGTCATCAGGGTCGGGGTTGTCATGAGCACTCCTCATTATTATGTGAGGCGCCAGCGTTGATGTGGCGCGCTGGCGCCGTGCGGTCTCCCATTAGAAGCAGGGAGACTACAAGAAAAAACGTCAATCCTCGGCGGTGATCTCGATCAGTACTGGCGCTTGTGCCTCAGGCACAGTGCGCAAGGTAGCAATCAGCTCGTCGGGGGTTTCGACGTGGCGATGCTCGCAGCCGAACCCTTCGGCCAGGGCCGCAAAGTTCGGCGCGCACAGATCGACGCCTTCGCGCGCTACTTTGTCGTTGTCCATGTAGCGGCGTATTTCACCGTAGCCCTGGTTGTTCCAGATGACGACTGCCAGGGGCAGGCCGGCATCACGGGCGGTGGCCAGTTCGCTGAGAGTGAACATCAGGCCACCGTCGCCGACCAAGGCGATGACTGGGCGTTCGGGAACTGCTAGCGCCGCGCCGACGGCGGCGGGCAGGGCATAACCCAGGGTGCCGTAGCCCGTGGCAGCGTTGAACCAGCGCCGCGGGGCCGGCATGTCGATGATGTAGTTGCCAGCGTACACGGGGCCGGTGGAGTCGCCGACGATGGTGGCTTCCGGCAACGCTTCGCGCATGGCGTTCAGCCAGTTGGCGTAGGGCGCTACGTCGGGGCGTTCACGCAGGGCCAGGGCCTGGCGCACGTCGGCTACCCGGGCGGCGCTGTTGCGCTGCTGGGCAGCGCCTTCGGGCAGGCGTTCGAGCAGGCCGTCGATGGCTTCACCGACCTGGCTGACCAGCGCCAGCTCGGGCAGCCGGTTGCGCGCCAGTTGCTGCGGTTCAATATCCACCCGGATTAGGCGACCGTTCAGCACAAAACCATCATCGGCCACCAGGTCGTAATCGGTTTCGCCAAGCTCGGTGCCCAGCGCCAGGATGACATCGGCCTGTGCTGCCAGCTGGCGGCCCGCTGGCAGGCTGGAGCAGTTGCCGAGATCCAGTGGATGAGCTTCCCCTAGCATGCCCCGGGCGTTAATGGTGGTCATGGTGGGGGCATCCAGACGTTCCACCAGCACTCGGGCGCTGTCCGCAGTGTCGGCGCAGCCACCGCCCAGCAGCACCAGCGGTCGCTCGGCCACGGCCAGCCAGTCGGCGGCCTCGTCCAGTGCTGCTTTAGCGGCACCGGGAGGATAAAAGCGCGGTACGTGGATCGGTGCGTCGGGAATCTTCTGAGGCATCACGTCCAACGGAATCTCGATATGCACCGGCCCCGGCCGAGCGCTGTGAAACACCGCAAAAGCCCGCGCCATCACTTCGTCCAGTGCACTGGCATCGAGCAGGGAATGGCTGAACACGCTGACGCCGGCCAGTGTCTGCTGCTGACTGGGGAGCTCGTGCAGACGACCCTGCCCGCGTCCCAAGGTGTCGCGGCGATTGACTCCTGACACCACCAGCATCGGTACGGAGTCCGCCAGGGCTTGGCCCATGGCAGTGGCGATATTAGTCATGCCGGGACCGGTAATGATGAAGCATGCCGCCGGCCTGCCGGTGGCGCGAGCGTAGCCGTCGGCCATGAAACCGGCGCCCTGTTCGTGGCGCGGGGTCACATGGCGTAGTCCGCTGGCGTCGAAGCCGCGATACAGTTCGATGGTGTGCACACCGGGGATGCCGAATACGGTATCTATGCCGTAGGCGGCGAGCAGTTTGAGCAGACGTTGCCCGCAGCTGATCATACGCGCTCCTCCGCTGCCGAGTCGTCCAGCGCCGGTGCGCCGCCGAAAGGCTCGCGACTCATGATGCGCTCAACCATGGGGATAAAATGCTCCAGCGGCAGGGTGTCGTAGTCCGGGTCGAAGGAACACTGGTCCCAGTCATCGCAGAAGCGCACGGTACGTGCATAGGCTGGATGGTCGCGATACTGTTCGCGAGCCTCGGGGTCCAGACCGTAGAAGCGACGATAGTGATAGCCCTGGAACAGCTCGTGGTGACGAATCATCCAGGTGTTCAGTGGGTCGATGAAAGGCTCGAGAATTCCCGCGGCGATTTCGGCGTGGTTGGCCGGCGCCAGATCGTCGCCGATATCATGCAGCAGCGCGCACACTACGGTTTCTTCGTCGGCGTCGTCGCGTAGTGCCCGGGTGGCGGTCTGTAGGCTGTGCTCATAGCGATCCACCGGATAGCCGTGATTGTCGCCCTTGAGGCGCAGCAGGTGTTCGAGCACCCGGCGGCTGGCGTCGTTCTGATACGTCTGGAAGTGGGCATCGATGATCTGCCAATCTTCCATGCGGCTCTCGTCGAAGCGCTTGAAGGTGGCCTGCTGTGGTGGTGCCTGACTCATTACGCAGTCTCCTGCAGCGGTGTGAGTTGAGCGCGCAGCACCCGGCGGCGGCTGGCGGTGCTGTCGCGGTCTACGTACCCCTGGCGCATGTGGCGTATGCCGCCTTCCAGCTGAAAGGCAGTGCGTCCGTGAAACAGCCGGTAGTTATCCATGACCAGCATCTCACCGGGGTTGAGCTTGAGGTGTAGGGTCAGTTCATCGCCGGTGATCAGCGCATAGAATTCCCGCCGTGCGGCGTAGTAGGCCTCAAGCTCATCAGCAGGCAGAGCCGGTACTCGCTCAGTGCGGTTGGAGTAGCGTACACGCACCGTTTCACCGCGGCTGTTGAGCTCGATCAGTGGCCCTTCGCTTTCCAGATGAGTGGTGGCGTCCTGGTAGCGGAAAGTGGGCCAGACCCGGGTCAGGATATCAAAGGCGGCCGGGTTGCGTTCGTGGAGCAACTGAGCCGCACGATAGCCATCGACCAAGGTGCTGTCACCACCATCGGCGGCGTTGGTCAGGCAGTGCAGCCAGATATAACCGGGAATGGGGTCGCGGTAGGGGTTGTCGGTATGCGGTTCCAGGCCGCGTTGGGTCATGGTCAGGTCGTAGGCGTTGGCCACGGATTTGACATCGGCAATGCCACCCCAGTTGGTGCGGCGCAGTGGGCCGACGCGTTCGATCAGCGTCTGCATGCCATCCTCGGAGGCAGGAACGTTGGACACCAGCACGAAGCCATAGCGGTGTAGCCCGTCGAGCATGCCGAGTAACGCGCTGTCATCGCTCAGGGCAGCATTGAAGTCCGCCTGTGGTGTTTGCTTGAGGCTGGCGTCCCAGAGCGGCTTCTCAGCCTTGACTGAGGAAGCCTGGAGCAGTGCATCCAGATCGAACACGGCCTGATGCCCGTCGCTGAACTGGACAGACAGCTGCTTGCCGTCGGCCTTGGCCTGCGCAATGCGTAAATCCAGCGGTAGCTCAGCGGCCTCAATCAGGCGCTGGCCAGTAAGAGGGTCCAGGGTGTCAGACGCGGGGCTGTGCTCGCGTAGCCAGAGGGCGGTGAGCTCTTTGGGCTGCCCCTGATAGTCAACGACCAGTCGGTGATTGTCAGCGACAGTTTTGATGTGAGTCATGGCGGCATCTCCACAAGCGTGCTGGGGGTGTGATGGGCATCTACACTAGCCGCGGGTAGTGAAACTGGCTTGATAAAAGTCGACTTTTTGTTGATCATTTTAGCCATGAGTGACATATCTGATCCGAGCTGGCCCTATCCGCGCCCCGATTCGCCGCCGCTTCTTTCCCCCGAGCAGGCCGAGCACACCCTAGATGTCTGGGTGGTGCCCAGCTTTTCGATGTTGACGCTGTTCTGTCTATTGGAGCCGCTGCGGGTAGCGAACCGCTTCGGTAGCGACCTCTTTGCCTGGCGGCTGCGTTCGCGCGACGGCGAGGGGGTGGTTGCCAGTAACGGCGTACGTATTGAGGTAGATGGTGCGCTGGAGGGTGTACCCGACGACGCCAGTTTGATGGTGGTGTCCTCCTATCAGCCCGAAGCCGACGTTGGTGCTCAGGAGCGTGCCGTGCTGCGGCGTGTTGCGGCTCACGGGGGCTGGCTTGGGGGGCTGGACACTGCGCCTTTCATTCTGGCGCGCGCCGGAGTGCTGGAGGGCTATCAGGTAGCGCTGCACTGGGAGAGCGTGCCGGCCTTTCGCCGGGAGTTTCCTCATCTTGACGTCAGTTCGTCGTATTACGAGCTCAATGCCAAGCGACTCACCGGAGGAGGAGGCGTGGCGAGTCTTGACATGATGCTTGCCTGGATCGGGATCGCGTACGGGCCAGCGCTGGCTGATGCCGTGGGCCGTCAGTTGATCTATCAGCGCCATGAGCGCTCGCCGCTGGACCTCGATACGCGTTATGCACATCTGCCGCGCAGCGTGGTAAAGAGTTTGACGGTGATGGAGGCGAATATGGCCAGAACATTGCCGATCCCTGAAATCTGTCGGCGAGTAGGTCTGTCACAGCGTCAGTTGACGCGTCAATTCCGAGCCTGTTTTGGCGAAACTCCCAAGCAGTGCTATCTAGCGATGCGACTGGACCGGGCTCAGCAGCTGTTGGCGGGTAGCGGCTGCCGGGCAACGGAAGCTGCTGTGGCCACGGGGTTCCAGCATTTGGCGCATTTTTCACGGGCCTATCGGGCCCGCTTCGCAGAGTCCCCCCGGGAAACGGCGGCCCGGGAGGTGAGCTGACGCATTTGGCGAGCGTCAGGAGTGGGCGTCCAGGCGACGCTGACGGCGGGTGCGCTGGATCATGCGATAGCGCGAACGCACCTCGTCACGTTCCATGTAACAGCCCTGCAGCCAGCGATGACCGGTACTGCCCTCGAAGGCGTCCCGGGCGTGCAGCAGGCGGCGGTTGTCGAAGATGACCACGTCGCCGGGGTGGTAGGTGAAGCGGATGGCGAACGCCGGGTCGCGCAGCAGCCGCTGCAGGGTGATTAATGCTTCATAGGCTGGCTCGACGTCGTCAAAGGCGGTTTGCAGTGGGCCACGCAGGAAGTCGGCGATGCGTACCTCGAGCAGTTCGCCGCGCGCGTCAAGACGAATCATCGGCTCGAACCAGACGTAGTCCGTGGTGCGTGCGGTATTGGCATAGCACCAGCGCACCCGGGTCAGCGTTTCCCAGGCGTCCGGGTGGCGGTCGCGCAGGGCCTCGGCGATGGCAAAGCCGTCCATCATCACGGCCTGACCGCCTTGCACGCTGTTCTCCAGGCAGTAGAGCATCTGCAGGCCCGGATGATACTCGCGGGTGGGCAGGTCGACGTGGGGCGGCAGGGCAATCGACGTATAGGCGTTGGAGTCCGGGTCGGGCTTGGCCTTGACGTCGAACAGTTGGCCAAAGTTGGTCGGCCGTACTGGGCCGATGCGCCGGGCCAGCGACGCGATGGAGTCGGGCTCGGTAGGCAGGTTGCGCAGTCGCACCAGGCCCTTGCCGAGTACGCTTTCCAGCGCCGGGGCGAGAATGGCTTCTTCGGCGTCGCTGCCCGGTTGGGTATCTAGCAGGCCGCTGGCGTCCAAGGTGTCGGGGCCGACATCGCTGCCGCCAAGCCAGTGGGTGACTGGTACCAACGGTGCCTCGGGGTCTTCGGCGTTGTCGTAGTCATGGGCACGCAGCCAGCCGGGGTGGAAGCGCAGGTGGCGATCTTCGGGGCTGAAGGTGATGCACAGCGCACCGGCCTCGTCGAGCTCGGCGGCGGTGACTTCCGGCCAGGCCGACAGGGCAGAGAGGTCGAGAATGCGTTCCCGGGTGGCCGGGTTGACAGTGGAATCATCGGCGGCGTTTTCGCGTAGCCAGACGCTGTGATAGCGGCTGACGCGGCCATCGCTCCAGTGCACCGTAACCAAGCGTGGGGTAAACGAAACGTCGACGAGCTTGGTGTCTACCGGCCAGGCATCGTAATCGGGCGTTAGCGGTAGTTCGCTGTGCATCATGGAAAAACTCCTGGGCGTCATCATGGGAACGCCACAGGATGTCAGTGGGAGGTCAGGGGTTCACCACAGTATTCGACGATAGATGTGCACAATTCGACAGCCGGTCAGGGTAATTGTCGCCAGGCGCTGGGCGTCATGCCGTGGCGACGGCGAAAGGCGCGAGTAAAGCTTGAGGCTGAGGCAAAGCCACAGGCCAGCGCAATATCCATCACACTGTGGTGCGTCTCGCGCAATAATCGCAGGGCATGACTCAGCCGCTTGTCGAGATAGACGCGTTGTGGCGAGCTATCCAGGTGACGGGCGAACAGACGCTCCAGGTTGCGCCACGAGAGGTTGAGCCTGGCGGCCAGCTCGGCGATGGCAATCGGAGTTTCCAGGTTGGCCTCCATCAGGTCGATGGCCGTTTGCACCGTGGGGTTGTCAGGTCGCTCAGGCGTGCGTTGGCGGCTGGCCAGTCGGCGTCCGGGATCGTGAATCAGCTGTTCGCGAACACGCTTGACCAGACGGTCACCATGGCGCCGGCGAATCAGGTCAAGGCTCATGTCGATAGCCGCGCTGCCCCCGGCGCAGGAGAAGCTCTCGGGGGTGATTTCAAAGACCGATTCGACGGCGTCAACATGGGGGTAACGCGCGCGGAATTCGGGCAGGGATTCCCAGTGCAGGGTCACGGTCTGGCCATCGAGCAGACCGGCGGCGGCCAGTGCGAAGCAGCCGGTGTCCATTCCGCCGAGAACACAGCCCGCAGCGGCGCGTTCGCGCAGCCAGTCGAGCATGGCTGGGTTGATGGAAGCATCTGGGGAAAAGCTGGCGCACACCGCTAAACTAGGCACGCTGGGTGCTGCGGCCATGGCATGATCAACGTCCAGGGTCATGCCGTTGGAGGCCGTCACCGGGCCACCGTCCTGGCTGATGATGTTCCAGTCGAACAACGCCTGTCCGCTGATACGGTTGGCGATGCGCAGCGGCTCCACGGCCGAGAAGAAAGCGACCATGGCAAAGCGTGGTAGCAGTAAAAAGCCGATTCGCTCTGGTGAGTGAGCGGGGGGATGGAGTCTCATGAGCGTGGGATAGGCGATGTGGCGTTGTTGCATCGATTGTAGAGGCTGCGTGGACGGTTGCAATGATGCCCTTGTCCGGTTTGCGCCAAGCGGCCACTATACAGCCTCCTGTATTGTTACGGTTTGTGCCATGCGCCTTGATTACTTCGGCCCTACACCCGAGCCAATGGGGTTTTTGTTACTGCCGCGCTTCTCAATGATGGCATTTTTCTCGGCCGTGGAGCCGCTGCGCATCGCCAACCGTATCAGTGGGCGACCGTTGTTTGACTGGACGCTGATCAGTGAAGACGGTGGCCCGGTGACGGCCTCCAACGGCATGACGCTGCTGGCCGATCAATCCATCGACCAGGTGCATTCACTATCGTCGCTGGCGGTATGCAGTGGCTTTGACCCTGAACGTTATCTGAGTCGGGCGCTGGTTCGCTGGCTTCATCGCATTGAGGCTGCCGGAGGAGCCCTGGGTGGGTTAGATACCGGTTGCTTCGTGCTGGCCGCCGCCGGTCTGCTGGACGGCGAGCGGGTGACGCTGCATTGGGAAAGCCTGCCGGCCTTTCATGAACGCTTTCCGGCCATCGCCACGTCTGACGAGCTGTTCGAGTTTGGTGCGCAGCGCTTTTCCTGTGCAGGCGGCACGGCGGCCATGGACATGGCGCTGCATATCATTGCGCACCGCTATGGGCAGCGGTTGGCGGTGGACGTGTCTGAACAGCTGGTGCACGCGCGTATTCGCACCCACCACGACCAGCAGCGCATGACGTTAGCTCGGCGTTTGGGCACGCATAACCGGCGCTTAATCAACGCCGTGAGCCTGATGGAAACCCACTTGGAAACCCCGCTGGCGCTGACTGACATCGCCTGTCGCAGCGGTGTCTCACTGCGTCAGCTGCAGCGGTTGTTCCGGGAGACGCTGGGCACCTCCCCGCAGCGTCAGTATCTGGCGCTGCGCCTGGAACGGGCGCGTTATCTGCTGGAGGAAACCGACCTGGAGATCCTCGCGGTAGGGCTGGCCTGCGGCTTCAAGTCGAGTTCAAGCCTGTCGCGGTCGTTTCGTAGCCACTATGCCATGTCGCCGCGTCAGGCGCGTGGTGTAACGCTCGGTAGTGCTACTCCCTCCGGTGCGACACCAAGGAAGGGCAAGGATATCTGCCCGGGAGAGTAGCGGTGCATCCTTAGGTGGCGGCTCCTTCAAGAGTCGCTAACCCTGCTTCGAAGCGCTAGATAAAGGTGGCAAGTTCCACTATCGACGAATGCCGATTTTGCGCCCGGCCAGCGTAGGCCATTGCGCTGAGTCGGTGTGTGGCAGCTGCTCTATCTGCCCTGCTACCGAGGTTGGGAAAGGCGCTGGACGGCCGCTGCTGGTGTCCATTCCCATCAGCATCTGCTCGCTGGTGGCCACACACTGGCCTTCCTGGTCGAGCATTTCCATGAACACATGCAGCCGTTTGGCATCTTTATCTAGCACGGTCACATCAACACCCAGTGCCTGGCCCTCGTGGGCTTCCTGGCGATAGCAGAGATGGGTTTCCAGGGTGTAGATCGTATAGGCATGCTGGGCACGCCCCGCTTCATCCAGACCGATATGGTCCATCAGGGCTTCCAGCGCCAGGGAAAAGACGCGGGCATATTCCGCGTCGTTCATATGGCCGTTGTAGTCGACCCACGCGGGGGCGACGTGAGTATCCAAGATGCGCATCAGATCCGTCCTTCCAGGCCTTCGGCTTCGGGCCAGTACTTCTGCACCAGATCGAGCAGTTCGATCAGGAAGTCGTCGCGGCGCTCGGCCAGTTCACTGACCGGCCGTCCGGCGGCTTGGTGTTCGCAGCCATCAACGACCTTGTCGATGAGCTCGTCAGTGAGCTCCGGGGCTTCCAGCTTGGTCCAGGGCAGCTTCAGCGCCGGGCCGAACTGTTCGAGCATGTGGCGCATACCGGCGTCACCGCCAGCCAGGTGGAAGGTCAGGAAGGTGCCCATCAGCGACCAACGCAGCCCACAGCCGTAGACTACTGCCGCGTCGATTTCCTCGGTGGTGGCCACGCCATCGTTGACCAGGTGCAGCGCCTCGCGCCACAGCGCCTCCATCAGGCGATCGGCGATGTGACCTTCGATCTCCTTGCGCACGATCAGCGGGCGCATGGCGAGCTGCTGGTACAGCGCCTGGGCGGCGTCGAGCTGCTCAGGTGTCGTGGCTTCACCGCCGACCAGCTCCACTAGCGGCAGCAGGTAGACCGGGTTGAACGGGTGGGCGACGATGACGCGCCCCGGCGCCCGGGTGCAGTCCTGCTGCAGGTCGGTGGGCTTGAAGCCCGACGTGGACGAACCAATGACGGTCTCGGTGGCGGTGGCCGCGTCCAACCGAGCGAGAATCTCATGCTTGAGCTCGAGACGCTCTGGCACGTTTTCCTGTACCAGGTCGGCGTTTTCTACTGCTGCTTCCAGGCTGTCGACGAAGTGCAGCCGCTGCTGGCTGGCGTTGTCTGCCAGGCCCAGCTTTTCCAGTGCTGGCCAGGCGTGCGCCACCGCTTTGCGGCTGTGTGCTTCGGCATCCGGGGCCGGGTCGAAGGCGACCACGTCCCAGCCCTGGGCCAGTGCCCGGGCGATCCAGCCGTTGCCGATCACGCCGGTGCCGATGATGGAAAGCTGCTTGTTTGTCGTTTGCTTGCTGATCGTCTGCTCGCTCATGCCTGGCCTCCCGGAATGTTGCCCGTGGCGGGGTCACGCAGTTTCAGGTGCTTGCGCGTCTCGGCCGGTGTCATGAGGCGTCCACCGAGGTTTTCGATGATGTCACCGGCTTTCTCGACCAGGCTGCCATTCGTGGCCAGTACGCCCTTTTTGAGCATCAGGTTATCTTCCAGTCCAACACGGGCATGGCCGCCAAGCAGCATGGCCTGTGCCACCATCGGCATCTGCAGGCGCCCGATGCCGAAGGCGGCCCAGTTGGCGTTTTCCGGTAGTTTGTTGCGCATGGTGAGCATGGTTTCAGCGTCGGCTTCAGCCCCCCAGGGGATGCCCAGGCACAGTTGGAACAGCGGGTCGTCGTCGATCAGCCCTTCCTGATGCAGCTGGCGCGCAAAGCGTACGTGGCCCAGGTCGAAGCATTCGAGCTCTGGCTTGACGCCGGCCGCCTGTACCAGACGCGCATGCTCGCGCAGCCAGTCCGCAGTGTTGATATACACCATGTCGCCGAAGTTGAGGCTGCCGCAGTCCAGGGTGCACATCTCTGGCAGTAGCTCGCCCACCGGAGCGTGGCGCTCCGCTGGCGTCTGAATGCAGGTGCCCGGGCCGCCGCGGGTCGGGTCCTCGACGTCGGGAATCCAGTCGCCGCCGCCGCCAGCCGTGATGTTCATGACGATGTCAGTATCCGCTTCGCGCACCCGCTGCATGACCTCGCGGTAGTGGTCCAGCGAATGGCTGACGCCGCCTGTTTCCGGGTCGCGCACGTGGATGTGCGCCACGCTGGCGCCCGCACGGGCGGCTTCGATGCAGCTGTCGGCGATCTGTTGCGGGGTTACCGGAACATTAGGGTTTTTGCTGGTGGTATCACCAGCGCCGGTCACGGCGCAGGTCAGGATGACATTACGGTTCATGGCGTGCTCCTTGCGAAAGATTGCAGGGATTGTCGCCTGAATGTCGGGCTGTCAGTGTGCAGAATAGGACATATCGTTGCCGTAATGCGTCAAAGCATTGGGGGAGTTTGAATAAAGTCGGTGTGTTTTTCTGTCGCAGGAAATAGAGGGGCGCGAGTCGTTAGGTCAACTGCGCCCCTTGTTGGAAGAGATATCCAATACTGTCGGTAGGTGTCTAGGTCCTTACGGTGTCATCTTGCGTGCCGGATTGTGAGGCGCGGGTCAGCACCGGGGCACGCCGTTCGGTCCACCACATCCAGATGATGGATACCAGGGTTACGCCAAAGCACAGCATCCACACGGTGGTGGCCACGCCGGTCAGGTCGACCAGGGCGCCGAACATGATTGGCAGCAGAAAGCCACCGAGGCCGCCGGCCAGGCCGACAATGCCTGATACCATGCCTAAATTTTCGGTGTATTCGTTGGACAGGTACTTGAATACTGACGCCTTGCCGATACCCCAAGCGATACCCACGACAAATAGCGCCGCAGTGAACAGCCAGATAGGAATGCCGAAGCCGAATTGCACCATGCCTTCGCCACCGGCGCCCGCCACACTGTACTGGGTTTCGGGGTAGGACATGATGAACAGCGCAATCAGGCTGGCCCACATGCACGACCAGGTGACAGTGTGGGCACCGAAACGGTCAGACAGCCAGCCGCCGAAGGCGCGGATCACGCCCGATGGCAGCACGAAGATGGTGGCGATCAGCGCGGCCAGCTGGATACCCATGCCGTATTCGCTCATGTAGTAGCGGGTCAGCCACAGCGACACGCCGACATAGCCGCCGAATACTACCGAATAGTACTGGCAGTATTTCCATACCTTGGGATCGTTGAGTACGCGCAGCTGTTCACGCAGCGGCACCTTGCTGGCGCTGCGATGGGCCGGGTTGGAGAAGGTGAAGAACCAGAAAATGATGGCGGTGATCAGCATGATGGCGGCGTAGATGTTGGGTACCGCCTGCCAGCTGAGCACCACGATGACTGTCGGTGCGATGAACTTGGTTACTGCGGCACCGGCGTTGCCGGCACCGAAGATGCCCATGGCCAGGCCCTGGCGGTCCTTCTCGAACCACTTGGCGGTATAGGTAATGCCCACCGAGAAGCTACCGCCGGCCAGGCCGATGAAAGCGCCCAGCACCAGCAGCTGCCAGTATTGGGTGGCGAACTGCACGAACCAGATCGCCGGCACCACGCACAGCAGGATGAGGAAGAACACCGGCCGTCCGCCGTAACGGTCAGTCATGGCGCCCAGCGGGAGGCGGGTCAGTGAGCCGGTAAGAATGGGTACGGCGGCCAGGATGCCGAACTGGGTGTCGTTAAGCCCCAGCTCAGCGGCGATGGGTACGCCGATCTCGCCAAACATCGTCCACACCATGAAGCACATGGTGAAGGCGAAGGTGTTGGCCACCAGCACCGAATACTGCTTGAAACGTTGGGAAGCCATGGGTGCTCCTCAGTCAACCGCGGAAGGGGGAAGGCCGGCGTATACGCAGGAAAGCCGGCCTGAAAACTGACCTTGAAAAGATCGTGACTCAGGGGTTCTTCACGTAGGCGTTGCCGCGCAGGTAGAACCACCAATTGACGACAAGACATATCGCGTAGAAGGCGGCAAAGCCGTACATCGCCATTTCCGGCGTGCCGGCTTTGATCTGATCGCCAATCACTCGCGGGGCGATAAAGGCACCGTAGGCGGCCACGGCAGAGGTCCAGCCAAGCACTGGGCCTTTCTGCTGGATATCGAAAATTACCCCGATGCTGCGGAAAGTGGAGCCGTTGCCGATGCCGCTGGCGGCGAACAGCACGATGAACAGCAGCAGGAACATCCAGAAATACTGGTTCGGGTTGCTGGCGTTGTAGGCCAGCATCATCACATAGCCGACGGCGATGGAGGCGACCACCATGATCACCGAGATGATCTGGGTAACGATGGCGCCGCCCAGTTTGTCGGAAATCCAGCCGCCCACCGGGCGAATCAACGCACCAACAAAAGGTCCCATCCACGCCCAGGTCAGGGCACTGGGCGCGTCAGGGTTGGCGATGCGGGTCACGCTTCCATCGGCGGCCACCTCCATCATGTTGCCGAAGATCACGGTGATCGACAGTGGCAGGGCGGCGGAGAAGCCGATGAAAGAACCAAAGGTGGCGGTGTAGATGATGGTCATCGCCCAGGTGTGCTTGTCGCGGAAGATCCGGTACTGATTCTTGATGCTGGTCTTGATGGCACCGGGCAGCAGCAATAACAGGCCCAGGGTCAGCAGGATGGTCAGCGGCAGTGCCAGCCACATGTTGATCCAATCCAGCGCTAGCATGCCGACCACGGTGGCAATCATGCCCAGCGCGTAGAGCCCGAGGATCTTGCCGAAGGCCGAGGCCGGGTTGCCGGTCTGGGGGGAAATGGGCTTGAGGTTGTTCATGCCGAACCAGCCGGCAAAACCCAGCAGGATAAGAAAGCCCAGCCAGATGAAGCCAGCGTTCTGGATCCAGGTGTCGGTACCGGCTTCAATGCGCCCGATCAGCGTGCCGCTGGCCTTGGTCAGGGCCATGGGCTCGCCGCCCAGGGCACCAAACAGGCCGACGGTCATCACCAGCGGAATCAAGATCTGCATGGTGGTCACGCCGAAGTTGCCCAGCCCCGCGTTCATGCCCAGCGCGTAGCCCTGCTGTTGCTTGGGAAAGAAGCTGGAGATGTTACTCATCGAGCAGGCGAAGTTACCACCGCCGATGCCGGAAAGTAGCGCCAGCGCCTGGAAGATCCAGAACGGTGTTCCAGGATTCATCAGCGCAATGCCGGTGCCCAGCGCTGGGATCATCAAAAGCGCCGTGGTCAGGAAGATCGTGTTACGACCACCGGCAATGCGGATCATGAACGACGCCGGAATGCGCAGGGTGGCGCCGGCCAGTCCGCCGATGGCGGTCAGGGTGAACAGCTGGTCCACCGTGAAGGGGAAGCCAAGGTTCTGCATCTGGGCGGTGATCATGCCCCACATCAGCCAGATGGCGAAGCCCATCAGCAGGCTGGGTATGGAGATCCACAGGTTGCGGTTGGCAATCTTTTTGCCGGTACTCTCCCAGAACTCCTCGTTTTCAACATCCCAGTGTTCGATGTCGGCATTCTTTCTGGCCATGGTCGGTCCCCTTAACGCTTGCGTGGCGCCCGTTGCCTTGAACCGGATTGACGGGAATCAAGGAGTGGAGCTTTGTGGCCAAAGATACGCGTCGCGCGTGCGTGGAGATATGCCCCGAAAAACGCTGAATACGCGCCGGATACCTCCTGAGGGGTAGAAGAGGTTTTTATGTAGATAGTTGTTTTATATGTAGTTTGCTGTTTTTTTGCCGATCGTGTTAGGTGTGAAAGTTGCCCTGGAAGTCTTTGGAGGTATCCACACAGAGTCGGCGACACGAGCTGAAAAACAGGGTTTGAGGACAGGGCTCAGACCGTTGTCGTCAGGTGTTCACTCTATCAACGCCTGCCTGTACTGCCCATACCGCTGCCTCGACCCGCGAGCGCAGGTTGAGTTTCTTGAGCAGGTGCTTGACGTGCACCTTGACCGTGCCTTCGGTGATATCGAGCTTGCGGGCAATCATCTTGTTGGACAGCCCGGCAGCCAGCTCGCTCAGGATCTCGCGCTCGCGCTGGGTGAGGCTGTGGATATCCGGCTCGTTGGGCTGGCTGCGTTGGCTGCGCAGCGCCTCAGCCAGCAGTGTTGTCAGGCTGTCGCTGATGGCCATGCGGCCCAGGGCGGCCTGGCGCAGTTGGTGCACCATCTCGTCAGGATCCATGTCCTTGAGCAGATAGCCATCGGCACCGTTACGCAGCGCAGCCACCACGTCATCTTCCTGGTTTGACACGGTGAACATCACCACGCGGCCAGCAAAATCGTTTTCGCGCAACCGCTTGAGCGTGGCGATACCGTCCATGCCAGGCATGTTGAGGTCGAGCAGGATCAGGTCGGGGTCCATCTCCAGAGCTAGACGAATACCTTCCTCGGGCTGGCCAGCCTCGCCGATCAGCATCAGGTCGTCCTCCAGCTCCAGCAGTTGAGCGACACCACGCCTGAGCAGCGGATGATCGTCAATAATCAGGAGGGTCGCGGCGCTGTCAGTAGCGGCACTGTCAATTGGAGCGGCTGGCGTGGGGCGAGTCATGGCGAACTCCTATGCGAGTTGTTTGAAGTGCTATTTGAAGAACGATTTAAAGGGCTGTCTGAGGAGTTGTCTGTGTTATCCGGAGACGTGGTGGAAGCCACCGGCTCGCTGCTGGCAGGTTGGTGGGCAATCAGGCGGGCGGTATGCGGCAGAAAGCTGAGCGTTACCCGAGCACCGCCCCCAGGGCGGTTGGCCAGGGATAGCTCGCCCCCCAGGGTTTCGCTGCGGTCACGCATGATGATCAGGCCGTAGTGCATCGGGGGTGAATCGTCACTGGCAAAGCCAACGCCGTCGTCCTCGATGCTGACGATTACCTGCGCCTGTCTGAAGCACACCGATACACAGGCCCAGTGCGCCTTGGCGTGCTTGTGGATATTGGCCAGCGCCTCGCGAACCACTTGCAGTACGTGGATTTCCTCGCTTGGGCTGAGCAGGTAGGGGGGGATGTCGAGCTTGAGCTCGATGCTGAACCCCAGCCGCAGGCTGAATTCTTCAGTGGTCTGCTGCAGAGCGCTGGCCAGTCCCGCGCCTTCAAGTTTGAGGCGGAAGGTGGTCAGCAGTTCGCGCAGCTGGCGGTAAGCGCTGTCCAGGCCAGTGCGCAGTTCGTCGAACACCGCGGCCTGGGTTTCTTTCGGCATGCCCTTGGCCTGCATGCGTTCGAGCCGGGCGACCTGCATCTTGAGGTACGACAGCGATTGCGCCAGTGAGTCGTGCAGCTCCCGGGCAATAATAGTGCGCTCGTTGATCAGCGTAACCTGCTGTTGCTGCTCGATGCGCCGCTGCAGGTATACCGCGGTGGCGAGCTGATCGGTGAGCGCATTGAGCAGCTGGCGGGTGTTATCTGTCAGTGGTTGATTGGCTGGATAACCGACCTCCAGAGTGCCCAGTGGGGTGTTGCCGATACTGACTGGCAGGCGCAACGAGGCGCTGCTGGTGATGTCCTGGTCGGCACTTTTGAGCAAGCAGGCATGGCACTCGAAATCATGGCAGAACGTCGGGCGCTCCGCCGATTGGGTGGCCAGTATCTGCACGTCGAGATTAGTGAAGGTGTCATGCAGCGACAGATGGAAAGGGCCGATGCCCAGTAGCTGCTCAAGCTGGCGAAGCATCGGCGCGGCGCTGGCGCACAGGTCGTTGCCGCCGCCATACAGCGCTCGGCTGCCGTCGTGCAATATCTGCATGGCCTGATTACTGGTTTCCAGCTCAGCCTGGCGGTGAGCCACGCGCTCTTCCAGCTCGGCATAGCTGGTGGCGAGTTCGGTGGCCATGGTGTTGAAGGTCTGGCCGAGCATCGCCAGCTCGTCACTGCCGGTTAGCTCGCTGCGATACTCGAAGCGGCGTCGGCCAGCCTCACGCGCCATAACTACCAACTGACGCAGTGGTTGCACCAGGTTATGACGGATGTCGTACAGCGCGATGGCGACCATTGCGCCGGTCAGTAGCAGAAACAGGATCTGCAGTGCGCTAAGCAGGCGGATTTTGCTTTCGCTGCTGTGCTCAAGTTCGTTGACCAGACTATCGATATCCTCAACCAGATCAAAGAGTGCCACCCGTAAGGCTTCAATCGGCACCGAGGTGCTGGCCAGGGCCTGATTGACCAGTGGCGTCAGTTCATTGCTCCAACGATCCTGCAGCTGTCGGTGCTGAAGCTGCATCTTGTGGCTTTCATCATTTGGCAGCGCCGCAACAAGGCGACTGTCTTCCAGTTGTGAGCGAAACTGAGCGGCCAGCTCTTGAACACGCTGGTGGCGCAGCTCGGATGGGTCCTTTTCGTAGCGCTGCAGGGCCACAACAACTTGGAAAGCGTGCATGCGCAGCGAACCCGCCTGGTTGATGGCTGCCGCATCACCGCTGTTGCTGCTGGCTACTATCATGGTGACCACAATGCTGATCAGCGCCAGGGCACTGATCGACAACAGCGATGCGCTGATTCTTGCCACCAGAGAGCGTTGCAGTAACTTCATTGCTGCGGCTGACTCCCAGTTAAAAATTTTACATTTCACACTATACCCTAGTGAGTACCGTCCCTGCCTTAAAGATGCACTGTTTATGCGCTTTATGTGTGCGAAGGTGAGCCCCGGGTGCTGCAGGGCCGCTTGTTTGAACCATGTCACCGGGCGTGGTGAAGCCCGTCGCTTAGTCATCTCGGACGTTGCAAGCAGGCCGTGGGCCTTTGGAGACTGTGCGCCAGGCGCTGTATCACCTTGGGGGTAGAGCCCATGTATATGGAGGTAACCACGCAGTATTCGGCTCGGCCTTGCTACAGAATTGCCAGTAATGACCCTGGCTGTCGAATGTTTCACGGCAGCAGTGCAGGAGGGGTGGCCCACTGGGTCACATATTTTTTGAGGAGCCTGGAGAGCGACCATGAGTCACTTTATTGACCGGCTGAACTTCTTCCGCAAGGCCCGTGAACCCTTCGCCAATGACCACGGCGAAATGCGTGAGGAATCTCGCAGCTGGGAGAACAGTTACCGCCAGCGCTGGCAGCACGATAGGATCGTACGCTCAACCCATGGGGTAAACTGTACCGGTTCGTGCAGTTGGAAAATCTACGTCAAGAACGGGCTGGTCACCTGGGAAACCCAGCAGACCGACTACCCGCGCACGCGCCCCGACCTGCCCAACCACGAGCCGCGCGGCTGCCCGCGTGGTGCTAGCTATTCGTGGTACATGTACAGCGCCAACCGCCTCAAGTATCCGCTGGTGCGCAAGCCACTGCTAAAACTGTGGCGCGAAGCGCTGGCCGAGAAGAAAGACCCGGTGGATGCCTGGCAATCGATTGTTGAAGACCCGGCCAAGGCCAAGCAGTACAAGCGCGCCCGGGGCATGGGCGGCTTTGTGCGTGCCGACTGGGACGAGCTTAACGAGCTGATCGCCGCGTCCAACGTCTATACCGCTAAACAGTATGGCCCGGACCGCATTATCGGCTTCTCGCCGATTCCTGCCATGTCGATGGTCAGTTACGCGTCCGGTGCCCGTTACCTGTCGCTGATCGGCGGTGTCTGCCTGTCGTTCTATGACTGGTACTGCGATCTGCCGCCGGCCAGCCCCCAGACCTGGGGCGAACAGACTGACGTGCCGGAGTCCGCTGACTGGTACAACTCCGGCTACATCATCGCCTGGGGCTCTAACGTACCGCAGACGCGCACACCAGACGCCCACTTTTTTACCGAGGTGCGCTACAAGGGCACCAAGACCGTTTCGGTCACCCCGGATTATTCAGAAGTCTCCAAGCTCACCGATGAGTGGATGAGTGCCAAGCAGGGCACCGATGCCGCCCTGGCGATGGCTATGGGTCACGTCATTCTTAAGGAGTTCCACCTTGAGAAGCCCAGCAGCTACTTCACCGACTATGTGCGCCGTTATACCGATATGCCGTGCCTGGTTGAGCTTGAGGCTCGCGAAGACGGTAGCTATGCGCCGGGCCGTCAGCTGCGCGCTAGCGACATCGCCGACAACCTGGGCCAGGCCAACAATCCTGAGTGGAAGACCTTGGTATGGGATGAAACCAGCGATCGACTGGTGGTACCGCGCGGCTCCATCGGCTTCCGCTGGGGCGAGACCGGTGATGAAGTCGGCAAGTGGAATCTGGAGTCGCTGGATGCCGGCGGCGCCGAGATCAAGCCGCTGCTGAGCCTGGCCGAGCGCCATGACGAGATTGCCAGCGTTGCTTTCCCGTACTTCGGCGGCATCGACCGCGAACATTTCCCGCGCGTTGAGCTGGAAGGGGCCAGCAACGAACTGTTGTTCCACAACCTGCCGGTCAAGCATCTGGAAATGGCCGATGGCAACACGGTGCGCGTGGTTACCGTTTTCGACCTGATGTGTGCCAACTACGGCATCGACCGAGGCTTTAAGAGCGCCGACGGTAAGGGTGCAGAAGACGACGGAGCGACCAGTTACGATCAGATTAAGCCCTACACCCCGGCCTGGCAGGAAAAAATCACCGGCGTGCCGGCCGATCAGTGCCTGCGTATTGCCCGTGAGTTCGCCGACAACGCCGACAAGACTCAGGGTCGCTCAATGATCATTGTCGGTGCCGGTATGAACCACTGGTACCACATGGACATGAACTACCGTGGCCTGATCAACATGCTGATCATGTGCGGCTGTATCGGCCAGAGCGGTGGCGGCTGGTCGCACTATGTGGGGCAGGAAAAACTACGCCCGCAGACCGGCTGGACACCACTGGCCTTCGGGCTGGACTGGCAGCGCCCGCCGCGCCATATGAATGGCACCTCGTTTTTCTATAACCACTCCTCGCAGTGGCGCTATGAGAAGCTTGAGATCAAGGAAATCCTGTCGCCGCTGGCCAAGGCCGAGGATTACCCCGGCAGCCTGATCGACTTCAACGTGCGGGCCGAGCGTATGGGCTGGTTGCCGTCTGCGCCTCAGCTCAATACTAACCCGCTGCGTCTGGCCAAGACCGCAGCAGATGCCGGCATGAGCAGCGCTGACTACGCCGTACAGCAGCTCAAGAGCGGCGAGCTAGCGTTTGCCGCCGAAGACCCTGACAGCCCACAGAACTTCCCGCGTAACCTGTTTATCTGGCGCTCCAACCTGCTGGGCAGCTCGGGCAAGGGCCATGAGTACATGCTCAAGTACCTGATGGGTACGCGCAGCGGTATTCAGGGCGTGGATCTGGGTGAATTCGGTGGCAACAAGCCAGAAGAAGTGAAATGGCACGACGAGGCACCGGAAGGCAAAGTCGACCTGCTGGTGACGCTGGATTTCCGAATGTCCACCACCTGTCTGTACTCCGATGTGGTGCTACCTACGGCCACCTGGTACGAGAAGGACGACCTCAACACCTCTGATATGCACCCGTTCATCCACCCGCTGACCGCGGCGACCGACCCTGCCTGGGAATCGCGCAGCGATTGGGAAATCTACAAGGGCATCGCCAGGGCGTTCTCGAAGGTCTGCGTGGGGCATCTGGGCGAAGAAACCGATCTGGTTACCTTGCCGCACCAGCACGACTCTCCCGCTGAACTGGCCCAGCTTGACGTCAAAGACTGGAAAAAAGGCGAGTGCGAGCCGATTCCCGGCAAGACCATGCCGGCGTTGGTCGAGGTCAAGCGCAACTATCCCGAGACCTATGAGCGCTTCACCTCAGTGGGGCCGCTGCTTGAGTCGATCGGCAACGGTGGCAAGGGCATCAGTTGGAATACAGACGCGGAAGTCGAGCTGCTCGGCAACCTGAACCACCGAAAGCTGGACGGCCCGCATAAGGGGCGTCCGCTGATCGATTCGGCCATCGATGCCGCGGAGATGATCCTCACGCTGGCGCCGGAGACCAACGGCCAGGTGGCGGTGAAGGCCTGGGGCGCGCTGTCTAAGATCACCGGACGCGACCACACGCACCTGGCACACCCCAAGGAAGACGAGAAGATCCGCTTCCGCGACATTGTTGCCCAGCCGCGCAAGATCATCTCCAGCCCGACGTGGTCTGGCCTTGAGGACGAGCATGTGTCCTACAACGCCGGCTACACCAACGTGCATGAGCTGATTCCATGGCGCACGGTGAGTGGTCGTCAGCAGCTGTACCAGGATCACCCGTGGATGCGTGCCTTCGGCGAGAGCCTGCTGGTCTATCGTCCGCCGATTGATACCAAGGCGGCAGCCAGCGTGTCCGAGCCGACCAGCAACGGTAACCCAGAAATCGCACTCAACTTCCTGACGCCACACCAGAAGTGGGGTATCCACTCCACCTACTCCGACAACCTGCTGATGCAGACCCTGTCGCGGGGTGGCCCCATCATCTGGCTGTCGGAGGACGATGCGAGATCGGTCGGCATTGAAGATAACGACTGGATCGAGGTCTATAACGCCAACGGCGCCATTGCTGCACGGGCCGTGGTCAGTCAGCGGGTCAAGAATGGCATGACAATGATGTATCACGCCCAGGAGCGGATCGTGAACATTCCCGGTTCCGAGATCAGCGGGACCCGCGGCGGTATCCACAACTCGGTCACCCGCATCTGTCCCAAGCCGACCCACATGATCGGCGGCTACGGCCAGCTGGCTTACGGCTTTAACTACTACGGCACAGTGGGCTCCAACCGCGACGAGTTCGTCATCGTGCGCAAGATGAAGAACATCGACTGGCTGGATGGCGAAGGCAATGATTACGCGCAGGAGGCCGTCAAATGAAGATTCGTTCCCAAGTGGGCATGGTCCTTAACCTGGACAAGTGCATCGGTTGTCACACCTGCTCGGTGACCTGTAAGAACGTCTGGACCAGCCGTGAGGGTGTGGAGTACGCCTGGTTCAACAACGTCGAGACTAAGCCCGGCATCGGCTATCCCAAAGAGTGGGAGAACCAGAATAAGTGGCGTGGCGGCTGGTTACGTCGCAAGGACGGCAAGATCGAGCCGCGCATTGGTGGCAAGTGGCGGGTATTGGCGAATATTTTTGCCAACCCCGACCTGCCGGAAATCGACGACTATTACGAGCCGTTCACCTTCGACTACCAGCATCTGCATACCGCCAAACAGGGTGAGCATCAGCCCACCGCACGACCACGCTCGCTGATTTCCGGTGAGCGCATGAAGAAAATCGAGTGGGGTCCCAACTGGGAGGAGATCCTTGGCACCGAGTTTGCCAAGCGTCGCCGTGATGTGAACTTCGAGAACGTGCAGGCCGATATCTACGGCCAGTTCGAAAACACTTTCATGATGTATCTGCCCAGGCTGTGTGAGCACTGTCTCAACCCGACCTGCGTGGCCTCGTGCCCGTCGGGTGCAATCTACAAGCGCGAAGAAGACGGCATCGTGCTGATCGATCAGGACAAATGCCGTGGCTGGCGGATGTGTATCTCCGGCTGCCCGTACAAGAAGATTTACTATAACTGGAAGAGCGGCAAGTCCGAGAAGTGCATCTTCTGCTACCCGCGTATCGAGGTCGGCCAGCCGACTATTTGCTCGGAAACCTGCGTGGGACGCATCCGCTACCTGGGTGTGATGCTGTATGACGCTGATCGCATCGAAGAAGTGGCCAGCTCGCCGGACGAGCGCGACCTTTACCACCGCCAGTGCGAGATTTTCCTCGACCCACACGACCCGGAAATCATCGCTCAGGCGAAGAAAGATGGCATTCCCGACAATGTGATCAAGGCCGCACAGGAAAGCCCGGTCTATAAGCTGGCCATGGACTGGGGGCTGGCGCTGCCGCTGCACCCGGAATACCGCACCTTGCCCATGGTGTGGTACGTACCGCCGCTGTCGCCGATCCAGTCTGCTGCTGAGGCGGGCAAGGTGGAATTCGACGGCGTGATGCCGAAGATCGAGTCGCTGCGCATTCCGGTCAAATACCTGGCCAACATGCTCACCGCTGGTGAAGAAGAGCCGGTAGTGCTGGCGCTCAAGCGCCTGATGGCCATGCGTCTGTATATGCGCGGCAAGCACGTGGAAGGCGAAGCCAACGTTGAAGTGCTCAAGGGTGTCGGCCTCACCGTGGAACAGGTAGAGGACATGTACCGCTATCTGGCCATCGCTAACTACGAGGATCGCTTCGTGATTCCCACCAGCCATCGTGAAATGGCCACCGAGGCCTTCCCCGAGCGCGGCGGCTGCGGCTTCAGCTTTGGTGATGGTTGCCACGGCGACAGCGGCGAGAGCCTGTTCGGTGGTCACAAGACCAACGCGACGCTGGTCAAATCTGTGGAGACCTTTGACCCCCAGGCCCAGAGCGAGCAGCAGCTGCAGAAAAACAGTGAGGAGGTCCGTCATGGGTGAGGCCGCAATGAAAATATCCGAGCCGGTGCCCGGCATGCTGAGTCTGCGCGTTCTGGCGCGCCTGCTCGATTACCCCACGGCGGAGCTGCAGGCGGCGGCTCCTGAGATGATCGAGATCATCGGGGCAGAAGGGCGGTTGTCCGCGATGCTGCGCGGGCGCCTGATGAGCTGGTGCCAGCAGCTCATGGAAGCCGAGCTGATGGACCTGCAGGCGGAGTATGTGGCGCTGTTCGATAAGGGCAAGGCCACCTCGCTATTGCTGTTTGAGCACGTGCACGGCGAGTCGCGGGACCGCGGCCAGGCCATGGTCGATCTGATGAATGAATACAGCGCGGCAGGCTTCGAGCTGGACGCTCGGGAGCTGCCTGACTATTTGCCGCTGTTTTTGGAGTATCTGTCTACCCGAGCGGAGGCTGAAATCGGCCGCTGGCTGGGCGAAATCCAGCATATCTTGGGGCTGTTGAGCGCGCGTCTGGACGAGCGAAAGGCCGATCACGCCCTGGTGCCATTGGCGCTGCTGGCGCTGATCGGTGCCGAGGCCGAGGTAGACGTCCATCGTCAGAAGGTTCGCGAAGAGGAACCGGATAACACCCCCGAGGCGCTGGATGCGGTGTGGGAAGAAGAAATGGTGCGCTTTTCCGCCGACTCTGACGAGGACTGCGCCCTGCAGTCCGCCGAGGGCCGGCGGTTGGCCGAGCGCCGCAATGTCACACACAGCGAGGCAGTACGGATCCTCGACCCCAGCGGCCCGCAGCCTCAAGGAGACCTGTCATGAGCTACTTCAATACCTTGCTATTCGGGCTTTACCCCTATCTTGCCGGTACAGTCTTCTTGGTCGGCAGCCTGATGCGCTTCGATCACGGCCAGTACACTTGGAAAGCCGGCTCGAGCCAGATGCTGACCACTCGCAACATGCGCGTGGCCAGCAACCTCTTCCACGTAGGCATCATCACGATCTTTTTTGGTCACCTGGTCGGGTTGCTGACGCCGCACTGGGTGTATGCCCCCTTCATGAGCGCCGGTACCAAACAGGTGATTGCCATTGTGGTAGGTGGCATCGCCGGGGTGATGTGCCTGGTTGGTGGTGCCATGCTGGCCTACCGTCGTTTGACTAATGCACGGGTCAAGGCCAGCTCCAGCCTGATGGATACGCTGATCATCGTATTGCTGGTGGTACAGGTCAGCCTGGGTCTGCTGACCATTATTCCCGCGCTGGGCCATCTGGATGGCGGCGTGATGATACAGCTGGCGGGCTGGGCACAGGGCATCGTGTTCTTCCAGGGTGGGGCTGCTGAGCACCTGATCGGTGTGGGGCTGATCTACAAGCTGCATATCCTGCTGGGCCTGACCATCATTCTGCTGTTCCCGTTCACGCGGCTGGTGCATGTGTGGAGTGTGCCTTTTGGCTACGTCACGCGCCGCTACCAGATCGTTCGTCGCCGGGCCTGATTTGAGGACATGACCATGCAGATGATTGATATTGAGCAGCTGCCGGGGGGCGCAAGCCCACCACCTGTGCGGGTTGGTGGCGCCACCATCGAAGAGGCGCTGATCGCCCAGGAAATGCAGTATCACCCGGCAGACTCCGCCGGC
>NZ_JBQDJZ010000012.1:6268-40183 GCF_052095765.1 Halomonas sp. | reverse complement strand
CCGAGGCAAAAGCAGGCGACAGGGCATCGCCACGGTAGTTTTGTGGAATGCACTCGGCCAGTGGCGCGTGGTGGCTGATCACCACCCGCGGACCGGCGAATGGCTTGGCCAGCTCCTGCTCCAACCAGGCTAACGACTCAGCGTGTAGCCGCTGACTCTCCGCCGGAGTAAATATCTCATCTTCCGGCTGCTCAATGATGTGGAAGTCTGGCATCAGCGCCAGCGCTTTATCTTCAGTCAGCGCCGGATCATTATCGGGCTGATCAGCATAGAGCGCGAAGTCAGTCCATAGTGTGGTGCCATGAAAGCGCACCCCGCCAAGCGTCAGGGTACACTTATCCAGCAAATGGATGCCCAAACGCTGGGCCTCCTCTGCCAACTCCCGACGCAGCGCGGGCATACAGCTTCGGTAGAATTCATGATTGCCAGGCACCTGACACTCCCCCCCCGTCGCGCCAGGCGCTTTGGGCGAGGGTTCTTGGGTCACCCCGAGAACCTTCCTGCTTCAGCACGCCTTCACTAGACCGTAGCTAGGCCACGGCCCCCGATCCAGTCGCTCCACAGGCTAACCCCGCCAGTCCGGCGGTTCGGATATTGTTCGCCGCGTTGATGTCGCGGTCGATGGCCCGGTCACAGCCATCACAGTGCCAATGGCGCCGCGACAGCGGCAGTTTTTCGACTCGATGGCCGCAGCCGTGGCATGTTTTGCTGCTGGGCAGCCACTGGCTCACCTGAACCAGTTGACGGCCGGCCCATTCGGCCTTGTAGGCAAGCTGGCGCACGAACTCGCCCCAGCCGGCATCGCTGATGGCTCTGGCCAAGGCACGGTTTTTGACCATGCCGGTGATATTTAGCGACTCGACACAGATCACTTGGTTTTCGTTGATCAGTGTGCGAGTGGCTTTATGCATCGCATCACGGCGGCAGTCCGCGATTCTGGCATGCAGACGCGCCACTTTCCGGCGCATTTTGTGGCGGTTGTTCGAGCCCTTTTTCTTCTTGGCCAGCCGGCGTTGTAGGTAGGACAGTTTGGCAGCATACCGCTTGAGGTGGCACGGGTTGCCGGACTTCTGCCCGTTGCTGGTGATGAACAGGTCAGCCAGCCCCAAGTCAATGCCGACGGCATGAGGCGATACCGGCAACGACTTGGGCGTGAACTCGCATAGACAGCTAATGAAATAACGGCCGGCACGGTCGCGCGAAATCGTCACGCTGGACGGGGCGCTGGGCAGCGGCCGGCTCCAGCGGATCGGCAGCGGTGCCTGTGTTTTGGCAATGGTGATGTTGCCATCGCGATAGCGGAAGGCAGCTTTGGTCAGCCGGATGGATTGCCGACCACCCTTGGTCTTGAAGCGCGGATATCGCGCCTTCAGCGTTGGATTGAAGAAGTTGTCGAAGGCGGCTTTTTGATCGCGCAGGGCTTGTTGAAGGGTTACGCTGGACACGTCTTTCAGCCAGGGGTAGTCAGCCTTGAGGGCTACCAGCCGCTTTTCCGCTGCCGAGTGCGATATGGTTTCATCACGCAGTTGATACGCTTCGGTGCGATAAGCCAAGGTGTTGTTCCAGACAAAACGCACGCAGCCGAACGACTGCGCCAACAATCCCGCTTGCTCGGGCGTGGGATAAAACCGTTCTTTGTAGGCACGCTTTGTCATACTATATAAATATCAGGCTATATTCAGGATTTCAACCGGGCACCAGGGCAATCGCATGTAAAATCACCGAGTTCAAAGTGAATGGCCAGAAGCTCTATCTGTCACCGGTTATGGGTCTGTATAACGGAGAGATCATTGCCTTTCAGACAGGACCGCGTCCGGTGTTCGATCTAGTGAGGGGTATGCTGAAGATTGGCAGGTTGATGCCAGGGGATCGGCCGCTGCTCCATTCAGATCAGGGCTGGCATTACCGCCGCCCCAGCTATCGCCGCCTGGTGGTGGAGAAGCGGATACTCCGCAACATGTCACGGAAAGGGAACTGCCTGGACAATGCCGCCATGGAGAGCTTCTTCGGTACCCTGAAGGCCGAGTATTTCCACCTGAACCGGTTCAACACCATTGAGCAGCTGCAGCAAGGGCTTGACCAGTACATCCATTACTACAACCACGAACGCATCAGGCTGAAACTAAACGGCCTGAGCCCCGTACAGTACAGGACTCAGGCCTTGGGCGCCGACTGAGTGAACTGTCCAACTATTGGGGGTCAGTTCAATACCGAACTATCCTTTATGTTTCAATTGCGAACGAGTCTCGACGTGCGATTGCCCTGAACCGGGCACCGCATGGCGGTACGCCCTTATATCACCGCCAGAGTGGGCGATGCCTTACGGGCAGGTTGGTAAAGAATCGGCGTACCGCTGAAACGCTCAGCAGCCCAGCTGAGTCCTCGGGTCTTGCGCGAGATATCACCGGCGAGAACCACTACATCGCACGCCACGTCCGGCAGCTCCCGCCCTCCATCAAAGCATTCAAGATGCAGATCGGAGAGTATCCTGAGTCGCATGGCATGGCCTCCTCTGAAAAGAGCCATTGTCGCCATCCGGGAGGCGCTGCGCCAGCAGCAGCCGGTGATAAAGCAGCCGGCGACTTCGAGTAGCATCGTCCAGTGCAATCACGCATCCTGTGACTTTATTCTTTTTCAGCCTTGGAGATCTGCCCATGACCCAACCCCGACTCGGTTTCATTGGCATCGGCCTGATGGGCGACCCCATGACCCGCCGCCTGCTGCAGGCGGGCTTCGACGTGTGGGTATGGAACCGCACGCTAGCCAAGGCCGAGACACTGTGTGAAGCTGGCGCTCACGTGGCCGGCTCCATCGGCGAACTGGTTGCAAGCGTGGATGTCGTGATGCTGTGCCTGGCCAACACCGATGTGGTCGAGACGGTGGTGTTTGGCGAGGGCGGCGTGGCGACCCACGGCCGACCTAATCAGCTACTGATCGACTTCTCCAGCAGCGACCCCGCGGCAACGCGGGACTTTGCCACGCGGCTGGAAGATACCTGCGGCATGCGCTGGATCGACTGCCCGGTGTCCGGCGGCGTGGCGGGAGCCGAGGCCGGCAGCCTGGTAATGATGGCCGGCGGCCAAAGCACCGATATTGAGGCTCTCCAGCCGTTGCTTGAGCCACTTTCCACACGAGTGACCCATATGGGCCCGGTAGGTGCGGGCCAGGTTACCAAGGTGTGTAACCAGATGGTGGTGGGCTGCCAGGCCGCGGTGATCGCCGAGATGGTAGCGCTAGCTGAGACTAGCGGCGTGGATGCTGGACGCCTGGCGGAAGCGTTGGCCGGCGGCTTTGCCGACTCCACGCCCTTCCAGATCCTGACGCCGCGCATGGCCAGAAGCGACTTCGCCAACCCTGCCTGGCATCTGCGCACTCTGCTCAAAGATCTCGACATGGCGGTCGCCCAGAGCCAGCGCAGCGGCAGCGCCACGCCCATGAGCGGCCTGGCCGCCCAACTGATGCGCAGCCACGCCAGCCAAGGATTCGCCGAACAGGACCCGGCCACACTGGTAACCGCCTATCGTACGCGCTCCAATGGAGAAGAAACGAAGGTCTGAAAAACGCATGATTTGTCCCCATGGCGCGCCTTCCGTACACTTGTTTGAATACGTATCGCTTTTTTTTATTCAGCTCCAACTACCGGTTGAGACTTTCCCCATGGCGTTTGATTCCACTTCCACCTATGTAGCCACCGAGTCCCTCAAACAGGCCGTTAATGCCGCCGTCATCCTGGAGCGGCCACTGCTGATTAAAGGCGAGCCCGGCACCGGCAAGACGCGCCTGGCTGAGGAGCTGGCCGCATCGCTGAACACCCAGCTGATCACCTGGCACATCAAGTCCACCACCAAGGCCACACAGGGCCTGTACGAGTACGATGCCGTTAGCCGACTGCGTGACTCTCAGCTCGGCGTTGAAGGCGTCGAGAATGTCGCCAACTACATCAAGCCCGGCAAGCTGTGGGAGGCCTTCACCGCCGACAAGCGCGTGGTACTGCTGATTGATGAAGTCGACAAGGCCGATATCGAGTTCCCCAACGATCTGCTGCAGGAACTCGACCGCATGGCGTTTCACGTTCACGAGACCAACGAGACCATCAGTGCCCAGCACCGGCCGATCATCGTGATCACCTCTAACAACGAAAAGGAGCTACCGGATGCCTTCCTGCGCCGCTGCTTCTTTCACTACATCGAATTTCCTGACCGCGAGACCATGCAGGCGATCATCGATGTGCACTATCCCGACATCGCCCCCAAACTGGCCAGCGAAGCGCTACAGGTATTTTTTGAGCTGCGTGAAGCGCCTGGGCTCAAGAAAAAGCCCTCTACCTCCGAGCTGGTCGACTGGCTCAAATTACTGATGGCCGACGACCTGGCCCTGGAGGCGCTCTACCAGCGTGATCCCAGTAAAGCGCTGCCCCCACTGGCCGGTGCGCTGATCAAGAATGAGCAGGACACCCAGCTGCTGCAGCGGCTAGCCTTCATGGTCCGCCGTCAGGGACGTTAAAGCATGTTTATCGGTCTGTTTGACACCCTGCGTCGCTTTGATGT
Source organism: Halomonas sp. (assembly GCF_052095765.1). GTDB lineage: Bacteria > Pseudomonadota > Gammaproteobacteria > Pseudomonadales > Halomonadaceae > Halomonas. The sequence goes on along the minus strand of NZ_JBQDJZ010000012.1, from coordinate 35,636 downwards.
GCCAGTGTCGCTGCGCGAGCTGCTCGATCTGCATGCCGCAGTGGAGCGCGGCGTGGTGTTCGCCGACACCCAGGCGTTCTATCAGGTGGCGCGCACGGTGATGGTCAAGGACGAGCGTCACTTCGACCGCTTCGACCGCGCCTTTTCCAGCTGGTTTGAGGGCATCGAAGACATGGACGCCGCCATTGAGGCGTTGATTCCCGATGACTGGCTGCGCCGCGAGTTCGAGAAACAACTCAGCCCGGAGGAGAAAGCCGAAATTGAATCCCTGGGCGGCCTGGAAAACCTCATCGAGACCTTCAAGAAGCGCCTCGAAGAGCAAAAGGAACGCCACGCCGGGGGCAACAAGTGGATAGGCACCGGCGGCACCAGCCCGTTCGGCGCCTATGGCTACAACCCCGAGGGCATTCGCATCGGCCAGGACGGTTCGCGTCATCGCAGAGCGGTGAAAGTATGGGACGAGCGGCGTTTTCGCGACTATGACGACGATGTGCAGCTGGGTAATCGCAACATCAAGATGGCACTACGCCGGCTGCGCCGCTTCGCCCGCTCGGGCGCCGCCGACGAGCTGGACCTTGACGCCACCATCCGCGACACCGCCCGGGATGCCGGCCTGCTCAATGTGCGCATGCGCCCCGAGCGTCACAACGCAGTCAAGGTCCTGCTGTTGCTCGACGTGGGCGGCTCCATGGACGACCACATCCGTGCCTGCGAAGAGCTTTTCTCGGCGGCACGCTCCGAGTTCAAGCACCTCGAACACTACTACTTCCATAACTGCGTGTATGAAGGCCTGTGGCGCGAAAACACCCGCCGTCACGAACGACCGGTGTCGACCCTGGAGGTGCTGCGCACCTACGGCGCCGACTACAAGGTCGTGATTGTCGGCGATGCGGCCATGTCACCCTATGAAATTACCCACCCTGGTGGCAGCGTGGAGCACTTCAACCGCGAAGCCGGTGGCGTATGGCTTAAGCGGGTGGTCAGCGCCTTCCCGCATCTGGTATGGATCAACCCCTCACCGCCCGATCACTGGGAATACACCTATTCTACCCAGCTGATCCGCGAGCTGATCGAGGATCGCATGTACCCCATGACACCAGCGGGGCTGGAAGACGCCATGCGTGAGCTGGTGCGCTGAGCCCAGCGGGCCGCGGGTCGCTTTACATTAATCCTGCCGGGCACTGCACTGCCTGGCTTCTAAATCATGAGTACAGTCGCTGAGTAAAGAACGCACGGCACAGCCAAAGCGTGGCACAACCAACCGCAAAAAGACGCCGCAGCGCACCAGCCGAAGCGCAAGATTTGGCGGCTGGATGCTAATGCTGAGTGGCTGCGCGTTGTTGGGCGGCAGTATGGATCATGCCGGGCAGGGTTTCGCACCGGGCTATACGCTAGACACCCGCTTCAGCGCCACCGATCACGACAGCCGCGTGAAGCATCTGGTGTTTCACTACACCTACGAGGACCAGAGTCCTTCTCTGAATGCACTGACCAGCGGCGGGGTCAGCGCGCACTATCTGATTCCCGGCCCCGGGCAACAAGGTCCGAGTGGCCCGCTGGTCATGCAGCTGGTGGATGAATCACGACGCGCCTGGCATGCCGGCAGTAGCGCCTGGCAAGGCAGGCGCAACATTAACGACACCAGCATCGGTATCGAAATCGTCAATCGTGGTCCCTACCCCATGAATGCGGCTACGCTGACCCAAGCTTTGATGAGCGGCGATGCCCAGGGCATTCCCTGGCACGAATATGATGAGACCCAGATTGAGGCACTGATTGCGCTGTCCCAGGACATCATCGCCCGTCATCAGATCGAACCCTGGCAGGTGCTTGGCCACTCCGACATTGCACCCACCCGCAAGATTGATCCCGGCCCAGCATTTCCCTGGAAGCGGCTCTACGACGCCGGAGTGGGCGCCTGGCCGGACGACAACACCGTCAATCATTATTACCGACGCTTTGCCAGCCAGCCGCCCTCGATGGGAGAGCTGCAAAAAGCGCTGGCCGACTGGGGTTATGACGTGACTGCCACCGGCACCCTCGACACTGCGACCCAATCAGCCCTTTCCGCATTCCAGATGCACTTCCGCCCGGCTGACTACCGCGGTTTCCCCGACGCGCAAACCGCCGCTATCCTGTGGGCGCTGCGTGACAAGTATCTGGTCGGCGACTGATCGCTAGACTGTCGATACCTTCTAGCCTTCAGCAACACGACCCAGTGGTTCACGAAGCTGGAACGCCTGCATACTCCCATCACGCTCCACCGCTGCGTGCCAGGACAGCGCCTGTTCCAGACAGTGTGGCGTGTGTCCCCCACGCTCGCAGGCCTCCTCGAAGTAACTGCGCAACGCCGGGCGATACAGCGGATCAGCACACTTCTCAATAATCACCGCAGCCCGCTCACGAGGCGCTAAGCCCCGCAAGTCAGCCAAACCATGCTCGGAAACCAGAATATCTACATCATGCTCGGTGTGGTCAACATGGCTGGCAAAGGGCACGAAGCTCGAAACATCACCGCCCTTGGCCAACGATTTAGTCACAAATATCGACAGCTGAGCGTTGCGCGCGAAATCACCCGAGCCGCCAATGCCGTTCATCATCCGGGTGCCACACACGTGGGTCGAGTTGACGTTACCGTAGATATCCGCCTCAAGCGCCGTATTGATGGCAATAATACCCAGCCGACGCACGATACCAGGATGGTTGGACAGCTCCTGAGGGCGCAGTACCAGACGATCTCGATACTTGTCCAGATGTGGCCAGACGCGCTCCCCACAGTCTTCCGACAGAGTGATCGAGCAGCCCGAAGCAAAGTCGAGCTTGCCGCTATCCAGCAGATCAAAGGTGGAGTCCTGCAATACTTCGGAATACATGGTCAGGTGCTCAAAAGGCCCATCAGCCAGGCCGCTCATTACCGCATTGGCCATGGTGCCGATACCAGCCTGCAACGGCAGCAGCGAGGGCGCCAGCCGTCCGGCCTCAACTTCAGCAGTGAAAAACTCAATCAGGTGGTCAGCGATCCGCTGGGTATCCTCATCCGCCGGCATGACCGTGGACGGGCTGTCCTTTTCTTGGGTAACAACAATGGCAGCAATACGCGACGGATCCACCGGAATGCCTGGTGAACCGATTCGGGTGTCTGCCGCAACCACTGGAATCGGCGGGCGCGTGGGACGCATCTGCGGAATATAGATATCGTGCATGCCTTCCAACGCTGCCGGTGACGACAGATTCAGCTCAACAATGATCTTGTCGGCAAGGATGGCGTAGCTAGCAGAGTTGCCCACCGAAGTGGTCGGCACGATATGTCCTTCTTCAGTAATCGCGCAGGCCTCGACAACCGCCACGTCGATCTCACCCAACTGGTGGTTACGCAGCAACTCCACAGTTTCCGACAGGTGCTGGTCAAGAAACATCACCTTGCCATCGTTGATAGCGCGCCGCAGAGTGGCATCGACCTGAAACGGCATGCGCCGCGACAGCACATTGGCTTCGGTTAGCAGCTTGTCCAGATCATTGCCCAGCGAGGCGCCGGTCATCAAGGTGATTGACAGCGGCTCACGCCGGGCCTGCTCAGCCAGTGCCCGCGGCACCGCCTTGGCTTCACCGGCACGGGTAAAACCGCTCATGCCCACAGTCATGCCATCCTTGATCAGCTCAGATGCCTGCTCAGCACTTTGCACAAGATCAAGCCCGGGAGCCCAGCGGCAGCGTGACTGAAGAAGCGTATGATCGACCATGGTGAACTCCCTAATCAGTACAACGAGTCATGTAATAGTTATAGGTTAAATGTCGGCGTTAATATTCTCACGTAAATCGTTATCCTGCTATTAATTTGCTCGTGTTTAGACTAAAGCCTTGGGTAACCAGACACCGGTTTTGCCGCTGGACAGCCTTGAACGTACAATAGCGATACGTTGCCGCAAGCTGCGGCCTGATCAGTTTCGATTCACCTAACTTCGAGGTTACGCCGGACCCATGCGCGCCACGCAACTGTTGATCTCCACCATGAAGGAAACTCCCGCCGACGCCGAGGTCATCAGCCACCAGCTGATGCTGCGTGCTGGCCTGATCCGTCGCCTGACCTCCGGCCTCTACACCTGGCTGCCAGTCGGCCTCAGAACACTGCGCAAGGTGGAACGCATCGTACGCGAGGAAATGGACCGCGCCGGTGCCCAGGAAGTGCTAATGCCGGCTGTCCAGCCTGCTGATCTATGGCAGGAGTCCGGCCGCTGGGAAGAATATGGCCCGGAACTGTTACGCCTCAAGGATCGCCATCAGCGCGACTACTGCATCGGACCAACCCACGAAGAAGTCATCACCGATCTGATGCGCCGTGAGATCTCCAGCTACAAGCAGCTGCCGTCGAACTTCTATCAGATCCAGACCAAGTTCCGTGACGAGATTCGCCCACGCTTTGGCGTGATGCGATCGCGGGAATTCATCATGAAGGACGCCTACTCCTTCAACATTGATGAAGCCTCGCTAAAAGAAACCTATCAAGCGATGTACGACGCCTATGTGCGCATCTTCACGCGCCTGGGCCTGGACTTTCGCCCAGTAATTGCCGACAACGGTTCTATCGGCGGCACGGGCTCCCATGAATTTCATGTACTGGCTGACTCCGGTGAAGACGACATCGTCTTTTCTACCGGCTCCGACTATGCCGCCAACATGGAAAAGGCCGAGGCACTGCCGGCGCCGCTAGGTTCCGAGCCACAGCGCCCAGCGCCCGGTGAAGAGCTACGCCTGGTCGACACGCCAGACGCGCGCACCATTGCTACTCTGGTAGAGCAACACGGCCTGCCGATTGAAAAGACCCTCAAGACGCTGATGGTGCATGGCACCGACGGCCAGCTGATCGCACTGCTGGTACGCGGCGATCACGAGCTCAATGAGATCAAGGCCGAGAACCTGCCCGAAGTAGCCAGCCCGCTGACCATGGCCAGTGAAGAAGAAATCCGCACCGCCGCGGGTGCCGGCCCGGGCTCACTGGGGCCGGTCGGGCTTGAAATGCCGATCATCATTGACCGCAGCGTTGCGCTGATGAGCGATTTCGGCGCCGGCGCCAACGTGGACGGCAAGCACTACTTCGGCATCAACTGGGAGCGCGATCTTCCCCTGCCCCAGGTGGCCGACCTGCGCAAGGTAGTCGAGGGCGACCCGTCACCGGATGGCAAAGGAACCCTATCGATCAAGCGCGGTATCGAGGTCGGCCATGTGTTCCAGCTGGGCCAGAAGTACTCCGAGGCCATGAACGCCACCGTACTGGATGCCAACGGCAAGGCCGCTCATCCGTGGATGGGCTGCTATGGTATCGGGATTACCCGCGTCGTCGCCGCCGCTATCGAGCAAAACCATGACGAGAACGGCATTACCTGGCCCGAAGCCATCGCTCCGTTCCAGATCGCCATGGTTCCCATGAACGCACATAAATCCCAGCGTGTGCGTGAGGAAAGTGAAAGGCTGTATCAGGCGCTGACAGAGGCCGGTTTTGAAGTACTGCTTGATGACCGCGACCTGCGCCCCGGCGCACGTTTTGCTGACCACGAGCTGATGGGTATCCCCCATCGCCTGGTGATTGGTGATCGCGGTCTCGATAAAAACGAGCTTGAGTACAAGGGGCGTCGCGATACCGAAGCCACCATGGTGCCCGCCGACACCATTTTCGATTTCCTCGAACAGCGCATCAGCCGCTGAGTCAAACCATCGTTTCTCGGCAGCAAGCGCCCTGGCGGCGCTTGCTCTGCTGAGCGCTTGAGCAAGGCCTGGTACCCCGAGCAAGTCATGCGCACACCGGTCAGACACTGGACCCGGTCCCGCTGAAAGATTACTTTGCCTATTACGAATACAACCAATACCCATCGTTGTAGAGAGGCAAATGCCATGATTCGCTGCGTACGCCTATGGACAGGAGAAGACGGTAACTCCTTGTTTGAAGAAGGCACTATTGAATTCACCCAGGGTGAACGAGGCGATCAGGCCAGCCAATCGATTCCTGTGGCCCGGCTTTCTTTTCGCGAGACAGCGCCAGGCGGCTCCTGGGGCTGGCACCAGGACCCTGAACCGCGTTATGTGATCACCCTATCAGGCACACTGGAGTTTGAAACAAAATCTGGTGCCACTTTCATCATCAAGCCCGGTGATATCCTACTGGCCCAAGACAATAGCGGTAGCGGCCATAAATGGCGTCTGATTGATGATGAGCCCTGGCAGCGTGCTTACGTCGTCTTTGAAGAAGGAACCGAGGTTTCCTTCAAGGCAAACCGTGTAGAGGGCAATGTTGATGAGTAACGAGGTTATCGAAAGCACAGATGTTGTGTTGATCGGCGCCGGCATCATGAGCGCCACCCTGGGCACCTTACTCAAGGAGCTCGAACCGGACCTGAACGTGACCGTGTTCGAACGACTCGACGACTGTGCGCTGGAAAGTTCTGACCCCTGGAACAACGCAGGCACCGGCCACGCAGCCAACTGTGAGATGAACTACACACCGCCCAACGCTGACGGCACGGTGAATATCAGCAAGGCGCTTGAGGTCAATACAGAGTTTGATCTGTCGCGCCAGCTGTGGTCTTACCTGGTCACTGAAGGCAGGATCGCCGATCCCGGCAACTTTATTCATGCCTGCCCTCACGTCAGCGTCGTGTGGGAGGATGATAACGTCAAATTCCTGCAGCAGCGCTATCGCCAGATGTCGGAACACCACTGCTATGAACACATGCAATACAGTGACGATCCAGCACAGCTTCGCGAGTGGGCGCCATTGGTCATGGACGGGCGCAACCCCGACCAGAAAGTTGCCATGACTCGGGTGGCCAGCGGTGCCGATGTAGATTATGGCGCCCTAACACGCGACCTGATGAGCCAGCTGACGCAGCAGGACGGCGCTTCTGCTTACTACCAGCATGAAGTTGTTGATGTGTACAAAAACAGCGACGGCAGCTGGCGAGTGTATGTCAAGGACCTGAAAACCCACGAGACCGTTTCCATTTCAGCGAAGTTCGTCTTTGTAGGCGCCGGCGGACGAGCCATAGAACTACTGCAGAAATCTGGCATTCCAGAGGGCAAAGGCTACGGGGGCTTCCCGATCAGTGGTATCTGGCTTCGCTGTGATGACGGGACCGTTGCAGACCAGCACCATGCCAAGGTGTATGGCAAAGCCGCCAAGGGCTCGCCTCCCATGTCGGTTCCGCACATGGATACGCGCATCATTGGTGGCAAGCGTTCGCTGCTGTTTGGCCCCTACGCTGGCTTTTCCACCAAGTTCCTAAAGCGCGGCTCCTACATGGATCTTATGGAATCGGTCAGGCCCGGCAACATCCTGCCGATGCTGGATGTGGCTAAAGACAACTGGTCGTTGAGCGAATACCTTATCGGTCAGGTACTCCAGAGCAGCGCGCACCAATTCGACATGCTTAAGGAGTTCTACCCCAAGGCCCGGCACGGTGACTGGCACAAGGCGGTAGCAGGACAACGGGTACAGATCATCAAGCCCGGAAAAACAACCGCGGGCAGCCTGGAATTCGGTACAGAGCTGATCACCAGTGAAGACAAGTCGTTCAGCGTACTGCTGGGCGCCTCTCCTGGTGCCTCTACCGCTGCCTATATTGCCATCAATGTGCTCGAAACCTGCTTCAGCAACCAGCTGAAACACGACGGATGGAAAGAGCGTCTGGCTACCATCATTCCCACCTATGGGATTGACCTCAAAGTGGATGCTCAAGCCTGCCGCGATATCCGCAAAGCCACAGCACAAACGCTCAAGCTCGATTACGAGTAGGTACAAGAAACAGAAACAGCTCCCGGCACCTGTAGCGCATCACACAGACTGTCGGGAGTTTTTGTGGCGGCTAGGTCTGCCCGCCTTTGTCTTCTTCCAGCAGCGCTTCCATCTGTTTGGCATGCGCCTGCACTTCCGCATCGACCTGCATCTGCCAATTGTCTGGCGCGCCGGCAGCGACCTTACGACGCTGACGTCTCAGATCCTTCAGGCTACTAATCAGCATGGCAGCAACAATGATACCGCCACCTAAAAAGGCCAACGGCGGTGGCGTTTCGCCAAGCCACCACCACACCAACAGCGCACCTACCACCGTTTCCAGCAGCATGACCAGGCTAACCTCAGCACCAGGCAGGTAGCGCGCACCGGTCTGGATCAAGAAATAGGCACCGGAAAGAAACGCGGCCAACAGTAATAGTCGGTTCAATTCATCCGCTGCAGGTAGCTGTGCACCGCCCAAAAAAACTGCCGGTATCAGCATCGCCAGGCAGCCCAGCGGCAGAATGACAGTGGTGTCCACACCGCGGGAACGAGCTCCCTTCTGAGCGCTGGCCACTGTTGTGTTAACGGCAATGGCCGCCGGCACCACCAGTGCAACGGCCAGCCCAAGCAAGCTACCCTGCCCTACTTCGCCAGCAGCCATCAGTGTTGCACCAGCGACACAGATGAATATCACTACCCAGGTCTGACGACGAATCCGCTGACCATACACCACCAGGCCGATCATCCCGGCAACCAGCGGCGCCAGCGTCATCATTACCAGCACGTTGCCGGCAGCGGTGAGCCGTGTGGCAATTACAAATGCCCAGGCGCTAGCGGCAAACGCCAACGGACACCACCAGGCTGCCGGACCGCAGGCGCGAATCGCCTGGGGTAGGTGACGCCGATAGCGCGCTAGAGCAACAATCAACAGCAGAACACCCAGCAACAGGCCACGCCAGAACATGAAAGTCGGCACATCCACATCGGTGTCCTTGATCAACAGCGCATCTGGTGACACCAGCATCACGCCTGCCATGGTGATCAAGTAACCACGCAGGCGGAATGGCAACTGCTTCCACATACGCCTCGCTCCTCTTGTTAGTGTTACTGTGCCAGTTGGCACTATCTTTCGTTCAACGAGAAACAGGCAGGCCGGGAGAGTCTCCCGGCCTGCCTGGCGACGCTACCAAGGATGGCAGCGGCTATGACGGACTCAGCTCAGCGCTGAGTCTGAATGCCTCACATCTGGATCAGGCTCTTTCACGACGCGGAATCGGGCCGCTGTCATCGCGACGGCGGCGCGGTGCGCGCTCCGGTGCGCGATCTTCGCTGATCTCCAGCGCACGGCCGGCAACGCGGGCACGCGCCATCTTGGCCAGAATGCTAGCCGGCAGGCTGCTGGGCAGCTCAACTACCGAAAAGCCATTACGGATATCGATGCGGCCAATGCGATTTCCTTCAATACCACCTTCGTTGGCTAAAGCACCAACCAGCTGGCCCGGCTTGACGCCATCTTTATGGCCGACAGACACGCGATAGCGGGTCATGCCTTCGCTGGGGCCACGGTCACGACGGGGACCACGCTCACCACGACCCGGAGCACGGTCGCCACTATCGCTACGCTCTTTGCGCGGCGGCTGCAGACGACCGATCGGCGCCTCATCAGCACGCGCCATGGAAGCGAACACACAGGCCAGCTCCAGCGGATCATGACCTTCTTCGACCAAACGCTCGATCAACGCCTGCTGCTCTTCGGCACCGCGGGTCAGCGAAGCAATGACGCGCTGATGGAAGACTTCATCGCGATGAGCGCGCATGGCGGCCTCATCAGGCAGTTCCATATCAGCCATCTTCTGGCCGTTGGCCTGCTCCAGCCAGCCGACCTTACGGCCTTCGCGATTACCGGCAAAGGTGATGGCGATACCGTCACGGCCGGCACGACCTGTACGCCCGATGCGGTGCGTATAGGCTTCAGCGTCCTGGGGCAGATCGTAGTTGATCACGTGGGTGATGCGCGGGACATCCAGACCACGCGCCGCCACGTCGGTGGCAATCAGCACGTCGACTTTGCCACGCTTGAGACGCGTAATGGTGCGCTCACGCAGGCTCTGATCCAGATCACCAGACAGGCCGGCAGCATTGATGCCACGGGCAGTCAGCTGCTCGGTCAGGGTGGTACAGGCAGCGCGGGTACGCACAAAGACAATGGCCGCATCGACCGGCTCGACTTCAAGAATGCGTGACAGTGCTTCCAGCTTTGCGCCGCCATCAACGCGCACACGGCGCTGCTCGATGTTGTCACCGCTGGAGGCACGTGACTCGATGGCTACCTTGACCGGATCAACCAGGTAACGGTTGACGATACGCTCGATTTCACGCGGCAGAGTTGCTGAGAAAAATACCCGCTGAGCATCCTGGGGAGTATCGGCAACAACACGTTTGACGTCGTCGATGAAGCCCATGCGCAGCATTTCGTCGGCTTCGTCGAGTACCAGCGCAGACAGGCCATCCAGCTTGAGACTTTTGCGATCCAGGTGATCGATGATACGACCCGGCGTACCCACCACCACCTGAGCACCACGGCGCAGCGCCATCAACTGCTCGCGATACTCCATACCGCCGCACAGTACAGCAACTTCCAGACCTTTTAGGTTCTGGCCGTAGCGGGTGAACGACATGGCCACCTGCTGGGCCAGTTCACGGGTAGGCGCCATCACCAGCACCTGGGTGGCCCGGCGGTCAAGCTCCAGACGCGAGAGCAGTGGTAAGGCAAAGGCAGCGGTCTTGCCGGTACCGGTCTGGGCCTGGCCCAGCATGTCGCGGCCTTCCAGCAGAGCTGGAATGGTCTGTGCCTGAATCGGTGATGGAGTCTCGTAGCCAAGAGTCTCAATGGCAGAATGAATAGCAGGCAGCAGGGCCAGTTCGCCGAAGCTCGGCGAGGCGACAGAAGTCGAGGTCATTAATCACACCTTGGTAGGCCGGCAGGACCGGCAAAAAACAGTATAGGCGTCCCCAGACGCGGCAAAACACACAGGCCCTGCGATAACGCAGGACAACATTAACGGAGTCGGGGACACCGGTCGCACCTGGCATGGGCTGTTGTCGTATTGTAGAAACACACACAACAGCCTTCGTGGCGACCGTTTGCGCCGTATCTGCCTGGGTGGCAAATACTTATCAGCGCGCCATCTACACACGTCAAACGCGGTGAGCCATTTAGCCCTGCGTTACTGCGATCTCGTCACCTTGCGCCTACTAAACTAGCAGCGTACCGGGTGGGTCGCATCGTCATGATGGTGGGGTCAACACATGCGAGGAGGCCGCATACTACCATCCCATTCGTGAGCTGGCTAGTCATTGAATGGCTGTTGGCCTTTATTTTTGCCCCTTACTTTATTATAGCTGTATCATTTTTATCGCTATATCCACTTCGCCATGACGGAAATACTTCATGCCCACGCTTTGGGTCGACGCTGACGCCTGTCCGCGAGTAGCGCGCGACATCATCATTCGCGCCGCTGAACGCACTGCCATTCTCGCCTGGTTTGTAGCCAACCACGCCGTACCGTTGCCACCTTCCAGGTGGGTCAAGGGGCTCGCAGTCAGCCAGGGGTTTGATGTGGCCGATGACGAAATCGTGGCCCGTATCCAGGCGGGTGACCTGCTGATCACCTCCGACCTGCCGCTGGCTCTGGAAGCCATCGACAAAAAAGCCGCCGTCATGACGACACGCGGCGAGACATTGGACAAGAATAATATTCGCGCCCGAGTACAGATGCGCGACTTCATGGAAACCCTGCGTGCCAGTGGCGAACATACTGGCGGTCCCAAGGGTTATTCTGACAGCGACCGGCGCGAATTCGCCAATGCGCTAGACCGCTGGCTGGCTAAAAACCGCAGCAAATAAGGTGCGGCGCGCTGCCACTGTACACAACAACAGTCTAGAAAAATAACGTGTCTTAGGCTATGTTTCGCAGGCGCTTTACACCCTTTTCGTTTGTTTATTTTTTTATACGGTCAAGCCCGATGCGGATACTCAACTCACTGCCCCGCACGCACAAGATACTACTTTTACCTGTTGCTACAATGGTTACTGTGCTGGGAGTGCATAAAATACTTGCCACTGTCAATGACATTGGTCATGACAAGCCCATGCAACAAACGGTGCTTGTTCCCCTGGACGCTAACAGCTCTCCAGGCCTACCTTTCTTGCAACAAACAATGCTGGACTTGGACGGCTCAACTGAAAGCCCACTGCTGCCGCTTCACTATCTTAGCTACCCGATCAAGGAAACAATTGATAGCGCTATCCAGGCATTACATGTCTCGCGCGCACCTTTTTTGTTGACGCCCTCGGATTTGTTGACGCCCTCGGACACTGTTGTCTTGGCAAACGCTGATGCTGATTCTTCAGCCCCTGACGCCCAAGGCAAACAGAACAGCACGCGGCAAACAGAACAGGGGCAACGTATTAATGATGCCACACGCCTGCTCGCCGTCAGCATTGGTGATCAGTCGGGTGGCAAAAAACAGCTCGACAGCCAGCAGACAGTCGCTGATGCCACCTCTTACGAGGAGGTAAGTGACGAAGAACTGGCGATCTTCGGCGAAGGCCAGGTGTTTGGCCCGATCCTCCTTGAAGAAGAAATTGCCGCAGATACGCCCTACATTCCTGAGTGGCTGACCTATAGCATCAGGCAGGGGGACACCTTCACCAAGCTGGCGCAGGAACGATTCGGCATGGGCAACAGCGAAGTAGCAAACATGCTGGCTAGCCTTCCCGATACCAAGGTACTTGATCGCTGGCGTGCGGGTGATCGCTTCGACTACCAGCTGGATGCTGATGGCCAGCTAATCGCGCTGCGTATCATGAAAAACCCCCGCTCTGGCTACCTGATCAAACGCGAAGCAAACAACTTTGAATCGGTCAGCATCGAACGCGACGGCGAAGCCACCCAACGCCTGTATGCCGGCAGAATCAGCGGCAGTTTCACCCGTTCAGCACAGGCCACCGGCCTGACCAGCACCGAAGTGTCAGAGCTGTCGCGAGTGTTGGCAAAGAAAATTGATTTTCGCCGCGACACCCGTCGTGGAGACAGTTTTCAGGTACTGGTCGAAACCGACCTGATTGACGGCCACTATCTTGACCCGCGCGTCCTCGCAGTAAACTATGACGGCGAGCGTGCAAACATCACCCTGGTCCGTAATCCAGAAGACAACAGGTTCTATACACCAGAAGGCGAAAGCTTGGATCCTGCGTTCGACCGTCATCCATTTGATGGAAACTATCGTCTGAGCTCGCACTTCAACCCCGCGCGCCGCCACCCAATCACACGTCGCATCAGCCCCCATAAGGGAACCGACTTTGCCATGCCTGTCGGCACCAGCATCAATGCGCCGGCCAATGGCCGAGTTGTGAAAGTGGGCAACCACCCTGCTGCTGGACGCTATGTCGAGATCCTTCACGACAACGGCTATAAGACGCGCTACCTGCACCTGTCGCAGCCGCTGGTCAAGAATAATCAGCGCGTAACCATGGGTGAGCGCATTGCGCTTTCTGGCAACACAGGACGCAGCACTGGCCCTCACCTGCACTACGAAGTACTGGTCAACAACCGTCAGGTCAACGCCATGACAGTGCCACTGCCAGAGAACCAAAGCCTGACCGGTAACACTCTAGCAGCCTTCAAGACAACAGTTGCCCCCCTGGTGGCCACGCTGGAAAGCGGAGAAACCGGTACGGTGGTGGCCAGCACAGCCAACAAAGACGGCGACGAGAGCTGATAGCCCTTTCGAGATGGCCCTTTCGAATCAAGTACTAAGAAGCGCCCATACTCTAGTATGGGCGTTTTTTTTATAAATTTTTAAAATCTATAAAATCAAAAATCAGGAGTTATAAGCCTGAGACAGGCTGTGGCGCCCTAAGTAGCGCCTCAACCAACGCCGGATCACGCCCGTAAATATCAGGTCGAAAGCTCGGCAAACCACCCTCCCGCACTCGGGCCGTCCAATAATGCATGACCAGAGGCACCTCTTTTGACAAGTTGACATTGCGCGTTCGCCCAGAGGCAAGCCGGGAGGAAAGATTGATGCTGGTCCCCGTGTCATCAAACAGCATCTGCGCCAACTCATCCACCCCTTCAACACGAATACAGCCCGAACTCAGGGCACGCTGTGGCCGGCCAAAAAGCCCACGTGCCGGGGTATCATGCAGGTAAACAAGGTGGTTGTTAGGAAAACGCAGCACCATCCGGCCCAGCGGATTGTTGCCCCCGGCAGGCTGGCGGATCATCACATTGCCCGGGTGCGACCAGTTGATACTGCGAGGATCAAGCCGCTCCCCGCTGGCCGACAACACGTCATAACCCCGCGAGCTCAGATAACCGGGATTGCGACGTACCCGAGGCAGCACATCCTCTCGCAGAATAGTCGGCGGAAGAGTCCAGGTAGGATTCAACGTCAAGTGGGTAATCGCAGACTTTAGCACAGGGCTTTGGCGCGCCGAACTTCCCACAATTACACGCGTCTCCCAGATGTCACCGCTATCGCGCTGATAACGTAACAGCTGACCAGCCAGGTCTACTTCAAGGAACTGCCCCTGCAGCGGCTCGCCCATCCAGCGCGCCCGCTCAAGATTGGCACGCAGCGATCGTAGCCGCTGCTCGACTGGCACATTAAGCGCTCGACGCGTCTGCGGCCCGACCACGCCATCGTCGCTGAGCATGTGGCGGCGCTGGAAGTGGCGTATCGCGCCCAGCAGTTCGGCATCGTAACGCCGCGAGGGATCAATATCGATGGCTACCCCGGGGTAGTGGTTGACATCGACCGGCAGCAGTCCTGTTTCGCCTTCGGCGGCCAACCGCTGGCGCAACAGAATCACATCCTCATGCTCATCACCCAGACGCAGTGCCATATCGCGCTCGGGCAAACGCGGCCACCCCCCCTGGGCAGCAATACTCCGGTAGCGTTCAAGTGCCTGTCGCAAAGCATGGTAGTCCGGACTGCCCGGACGCGCCAACGCCAGAACCTGCTCCACCTGCCCTTGAGCGATGCGGGTCTGGATATCGGCAAGATCCAGACTGGGCGGTTCAACAGCAATTTCCCAGTCGTGATAGACCTGCCGTGGCGACAAGCGACCACGCTGCAAATGGCCAAGCGCCGTCAGCAGCGTCTCGCTGGCCTGCAAGTCAAAACGTACGCGTTGAGCCTCACTGGCGTCGGGGGCCAGGGCCAAACGGGCATCGGCCCGCAGCTGCTCAGGTTGATAGTCCGCTGGCACCAACCCATCCGCCTCCAGCGCGCCGAGCAAATTCACGAGCGTTGCAACACGCGGCTCATCTTGCCAAAACAACTCGCCCTGCTGGAGCACATAAAACGCCTCAAGCTCAGGGCTCCCGTTTGCCAGTGCCTGGCTTAACGGCGTCCGGGGCACAATGTCCTCGTTTATCCGAACCTTAGCCCCTGCCCCGCTGCTGTCTTCCGGCGTTGCTGTCAGCCCAACATCATCAGCCAAGGCAACGTCATCGGCCAGGACAACGACCTGAAAAGCAACAGAGCTCAACCCAAGGCTTGCCAGCAGGCTTCCCTTGAGCAGCTGTCGTGCTATGGTGTCTTTTGATTTTGGCTTCATGCTGGCCTCCTGGCTCGACTTTCCACGATCACTGAGCCATGACTGAATATTTCACGTCGCTATATGTATTTCATCGTGCCATACATTTCATGGTATAGCAGCGTGGTTATTTCCCGACTTATATCGGTACACATGATGATCACATCACGCCCCTTGCACTGGATCGCCATCGCACTACTCGCCGCAACAGCAACTCCATCATCTGATGTCCAGGCCAATAACTTTGTAGCCCGCCTCGGCGCCAACAGTGAACACGGCAGCCTGCCCATGGCCAGCGAGCTTGCTCACCTGGCCCCCGAAGCCAATCCTGATGTTCTGCAACTGGCCATGCAGGCGCTGCGCTGCGCCGACCCCGGCGCCGAACGTCTGGCCGTCATTGATTTCTCCAAACCCTCCAACGACAAGCGACTGTGGGTGTTCGATCTCAGCTCGCGCCGACTACTGTTCAGCGAACTGGTCTCACACGGGCGTGGATCGGGCGATGCCATGGCCTCGGTTTTTTCTAACGTGCCTGAGAGCTATCAGTCCAGCATCGGCCTGTTTCGCACCGGCAACAGTTATACCGGGCGAAATGGCTACTCCATGCGCCTTGAAGGCCTGGAGGAAGGGGTCAACGACAAAGCATTTGAGCGCGCTATCGTGGTTCACGGCGCCGACTACGTGAGTGAAGACTTCATCGCCGAAAACGGGCGTCTAGGCCGCAGCCACGGCTGCCCCGCCGTGCCTAGTGAGGTGGCCGCCCCACTGATCGACAGCATCAAGGATAACCAGTACCTGTTCAGCTATTACCCTGACAGCAACTGGCTGGAAAGCTCGCCCTTCCTGAGCTGCAACCGCCAGCTGGCCAGCCAGTGATTTTCGCCAGCAACCCTTAGCAAGCAAGGAGATAGAGAATGACGATTACCGTCGGCGAGCGCTTCCCCACCCTGACCATCAAGACCAACGGCGAGGCTGGCCCCGAAGACCTGGCCCTGGGCGACTTTCTTGCCGGGCGCCGCGTGGTGATTTTTGCCGTGCCTGGCGCTTTTACGCCCGGGTGCTCCAATCATCACATGCCGGGTTTCGTTGAGCAGGCCGACACACTGAAGGCAGCCGGCGCCGATGCCATCGCCTGCCTCGCGGTCAACGATGCCTTCGTGCTCAACGCCTGGCAGAAGGACCAGAACGCCAGTGGCATCACCATGCTGGCCGACGGTAATGCCGAGCTGGCCCGCGCTTTGGGGCTAGACATGGATGCCAGCGCCGGCGGCATGGGTACACGCTGCAAGCGCTTCGCCATGATTGTTGACGACGGCGTGATCCGCTATCTCGGCATCGACACCCAACGCGGCGTGATCAAAGACAGCAGTGCAGATGCCGTGCTGGAACAGCTCAAGCGCTAAACCACCGAGCACTGCAGATAGCCCCCTTACCAGCCAGGACCACTACAGCAGCCAGTCGATCGGCAACCAAGAGATCACCTTCACGCCGGCACGGCGCAGCAAGCCTGTATTCGGCTCTGTGTGGTGGATGATTTCACCGTCGACGGTCTGCTCATGCCAGACCACGCTACCGTCATCTGCCAGGGCAACCCGGTAGCTATTTTCGGGCACATTCTCGTTAAACGCCCGATCCATAGCCTCTGCCAGCATCGGACTAGCAATCAGAAAGCCCAGCTCGGTATTGATGCGCGCCGAACGCGGATCAAGATTGAACGAGCCGATAAATATCCACTTCTTGTCGACAGAAAACGTCTTGGCGTGAAGGCTGGAGCCTGAGCTGCCGAATCGGCCAAAGCTGCTGGTGTGCTGAACTGGGATACTCAGCGCACTGCTTCGCTTCAGTTCATAAAGCTCTATACCGGCCTCCAGCAGGTCGCGACGGCGCTTGGAGTAGCCGGCATGCACAGCGGCCACATCCGTCGCCTCCAGCGCATTGGTCAGCACCCTGACACGAACGCCGTTGCTGGCCAGCTCCGCCAGCCACTCAGTGCCCGCTGCCATGGGCACGAAGTAAGGTGACACCATTTCGATCTGTTGGGTTGGCTCGCCCAGCAGATCACCGAGCCGGCTGATGAGCAACTCCTGCGCTTCCGCTTCACCCAATCCCTTAGACGGATCATCGCTGACCATTTGTGTCTCGGCCCACTCGAATTTAAGCTCTCCTCGACGCAGTTTGTTGACCAGATCACTGCTCTCCAGCGCCAACAGATACGCCCGGGAAACTGGCTGGTTACGTAGCTCCAGGGCCCTTTCGGTCATGCGCTCCAGCGTGTCACTACCCACGCTGTCAACTATCCGGCTAGCCGGATACGAGGACTGGCTGGCCCAGTAGCGGTCGAAATCATCCGAGACCTCCTGTACCACTGGGCCAACAGCCAGCACATCCAGATCGGCAAACAGCACATCTTCTGTGGCACCAAAATACTCATCGCCAATGTTGCGCCCACCAATCACGGTGATTTGGTTGTCGATGGTAAACGACTTGTTGTGCATGCGGCGGTTGAGCCGCGAAAAGTCCGTCAAGTAGCCGGTGGGCCTCGGTTTGCGAACCACAAAAGGGTTGAACAAGCGCACCTCGATGTCCGGGTGGCTATCCAGCGCAGCCAGGGTCTCATCCAGGCCCACGGTATTGTTGTCATCAAGCAGCAGCCTGACCCGCACACCACGATCAGCAGCACGGCGCAGCGCATCAAACAGCAAGTTGCCAGAGGTATCGCTGTGCCAGATATAGTACTGAATATCCAAGGTCTCCTCGGCCGACTCGGCCATCAGCATTCTGGCGGCAAACGCCTCCTTGGCATCGCCCAGCGGATAGATACCGCTAAACCCCGGATGCGCCTCAACCAGCGGGCTGATCAGCTGACCCAGAGCCGTGTCGCGCGCCTGTTCAAGCGCAATCGCCTGAGTGTCAGTGCGACCCTCAAGTGAAGGCAGCGCACAGCCACCCAGCAAACTAACCAGCAAGCTAACCAGCACCACCCCCAGTGCGCCACACCGGCAACTCCCTCTCCGCCCTCTGGGCGCAGGTGATTCCTGCGTTAATGGCAGCAACTCCTGTGGCTTATTCATCATCACAACCCTGATAGGTGTTTTCTTTCGCAGCCGGAAACCAAGGTGCGGTTGAGTAGAAAAAACAGCAATATAGCGTCATCAAGCAATAATCAGGAGAACCGCACCAATGGTTCACAGCAACGACACGCGCAAACGGTTTTACGTACTCGACACCAGCGTGCTACTTCACGACCCTGCTGCCCTTTACCAGTTTGGCGCACATGACGTCGTCATCCCCATGAGTGTGCTCGAGGCGCTGGACAAGCACAAAGTCAGCCCCCTGGAGTCCGCACGCGCCGCCCGACAGATCAGTCATACACTGTCAGAGCTTACAGCCAGCATTGATCTATCTCTGGTCCACAATGGTATTCCCTTGCCTCACCCTGACGGCTCACAGGGCCGCTTACGGCTCCTCTACCATGCAGAAATGATAGCGCATGATGATGCCGTTGAGCCTGACACCGACAAGCGTGTACTGGACGAAAGTTGTCACCTGCGTGACGCGCACCCTGATGCCATCGTCACCCTGGTCAGCAGGGATATCACTCGGCGCATCAAGGCCGCAGCCCTAGGCATAGCAGTAGAATACTACCGCCGAGATCGTGCATACGGCGATAGCGACGCCATGCTCAGCGGCTGCTGGACAGCCCCGCAAACACCCCAGCACGCCGACTCACTATGGCCAGCACTGGAGCTGGAAGCGACTGTCGATCAGCATGACGGAAAAACACGTTACCAGCTCAGCGGGCAGATTCCCCAAGCCTGGCACCCGGGCATGCTGGTGACCGATGGCAGTACCACTGACACGGTGGTGCGCGAGATTAGCGCAACGCATGCCACCCTTGAAACACTGACCGACTATCGCAGCAATGCCAGCGTGTGGGGCATACACGCCCATGACAGCCGCCAGAACTTCGCGCTAAATTTACTGATGGATGAGCGCATTGACCTGATCACCCTGGCCGGCAGCGCCGGCACCGGCAAGACCTTCATGACCCTAGCCGCCGCCCTGCAGCAGACCTTGGAGAGCCAGCGGTTCAAGCGTGTGGTCTTCACCCGCACCGCTATCGCGATGAGCGAGGATATCGGCTACCTGCCGGGTAGTGAAGAAGAAAAGATGGGCCCCTGGATGGGTGCCTTCCACGACAACATGGCCAGTTTGCTGCGCGATGAGGAGAGCGGCAACTCCACCTGGGACGAAGCAGCCACCCATCAACTGCTAGGCTCTAAGCTCCAGATACGCGCTCCAGGATACATGCGTGGCCGCACCCTTGAAGACACCTTTCTGATCATCGATGAAGCCCAGAACTTCACTCCGGCAGAGCTCAAATCACTGATCACCCGTGCCGGGCGCAACACCAAAATCGTTTGCCTAGGCAACGTAGGACAGATCGACACCCCTTGGTTGGCAGCCAATACCTGCGGCCTGGCCGCCGTCGCCCAACGCTTTCGCGACTGGCCCCATGCCGGCCACATCACCCTGACCAGCGTCAGGCGTTCACGGCTGGCACAAGCCGGTGAGGAACTGCTCTAGCCATGAGCCACCCTTCAATTTTTGTAGGCCCCTTGTTTACAAGGCGACACCGCCGCGCAGCGGTGGCAAGGCGTTACAACCCCAGCCGCTCAGCCACATAGTCAGCGTCTTTATCACCTCGGCCTGAGAGGTTCACCAGGATGTGCTCGCTTACCGGTAACCGTGCTGCTTCCTGCATGGCCCAGGCCACTGCGTGGGCACTTTCCAGCGCTGGGATGATCCCCTCAACCCGCGACAGTGTCATGAAGGCCTCCAGGCACTGCTCATCGGTGATGGCGACATAGTCAACGCGGCCGTGCTCCTTGAGGTAACTGTGCTGCGGCCCAACACCGGGGTAATCCAGTCCCGAGGCAATCGAATGCACCGATGCCGGATTGCCGTCAGCATCCTCCAGCACGTAGCACGCCATGCCGTGCAGCGTGCCCGGTTTACCCAGCGTCAGTGTGGCTGAGTGCCGCGCGGTATCCAGCCCTTCACCGGCAGGCTCGACCCCTACCAGGTGCACGTCGGAATCGTCGAGAAAGGCCGTAAACATGCCAATCGCGTTGGAGCCGCCGCCAACACAGGCAACGACGTGATCAGGCAAACGCCCATGGCGGCCCTGAAACTGCTCGCGCGCTTCGCGCCCGACGACAGCCTGAAAATCACGCACCATCTTGGGAAATGGATGCGGCCCCACCACCGAACCAATGGCATAGATAAAGTTCTGCGGGTCTTTGAGATACTCCTCAAACGCGCTGTCCACCGCCTCCTTAAGAGTTCCCGCACCGCGCTCTACCGGCACCAGGGTGGCACCCAAGATTTTCATCTTGGTAACGTTCGGATGCTCCTTTTTGATATCAGCCACGCCCATATGAATCTCACACGGCAAGCCGACCAGCGCGCAGGCAGTCGCTAACGCCACGCCATGCTGGCCAGCGCCGGTTTCGGCAATGACCTTGGTCTTACCCATGAACTTCGCCAGCAAGGCTTCGCCCAAGCAGTGGTTAATCTTGTGTGCACCGGTATGGTTCAAATCTTCACGTTTGAGATAAATCTGCGCGCCGCCGATTTTTTCAGACAAACGCCGAGCATGAAAGATCGGGCTGGGTCGGCCAACGTAGTCACAAAGCAAGCTCGCCAGCTCCTGCTGGAAATCTTCACGGTGGCGGATTTCCTCATAAGCCGCATCGATCTCATCCATGACGCACTTGAGCTCAGGAGGAAGGTACTGGCCGCCGAAAGCACCGAAATAGCCATTGGCATCAGGAAGCTGGGCGAAAGGAGATTGGCTCATGTCTTAAGTTCCGGTAGGAGTTCCGATAAAGATGTCAGCATTCAGTTGTAGGCCACCATTATAGGAGGGATTGCAGCTCAGGGTGAACCACAGACTGGGGCGCGGGCATCACTGCTCAGGCGGCCAGCCACAGGCCCAGATTCAATAACGCCAGGCTGCTGAGCAAGATAATCACATTCAGCCCCAGAAGCCCCAACAAGGCGTCGCGCCCGGGGTGGGCTCTGAACCTGCGCAACCGGAAAAGCCAGCTAACCAGCAAGGGCGACACCAACCACATGAGCAGCGCCTGCACAGGCAAATTACCCGTGCAAACCGCCAGCCCAATCAACACGAAAGCCAGCCATACCATGACCATGGCCAGGCGCACTGAGCGATAAGGCCCCAGCGCAATAGCAAGGTGGCGCCGCCCGGCCTCGCGATCAGCGTCAATATCAGGAACCTGGTTGAGCAGCAACAAGGCACTGGCCATCAGTGTGGGCGGTAACGACACAAGCAGCGCCAGCCATGAAAACTCACCGGCCAGCGCCTGGAAGGTGCCAGCCACCATTAGCACGCCAAACCCCAGCCCCGGCGCCACAAGGCACAGCAGCGGGTAGCGTGTCAGCACACCGGTATAGCTAATCACCAACAACACGCCAGCTACGCCATAAGCCAGCAGCCAGGGCCCGGAGCGCCATAAAAACCAACCGCCAATCAGCACGACGATCAACAAGCAACCGCTGGCCACCATCCGCACCAGAGGGGCCGCCCCGGGGCAGTCCTGCAGTGAGCCGCTGCCACCGGAAAACGGTGTGCGCGTGGTGGTGTCATCCAACCCACTGGTAAAATCGTGGTATTCATTAAACAGGTTCACTGCGGCATGAGCGAGCAGCGCAGCCAGCAGGGCCAGCGCCACATCGATAGCCACCAGCGGATGACCTTCGATGCGCAAAGTTGCCACGGCCAGCCCGGCACATAACAGAGCCAGCGGAAGAAAGCTTGGCCTTGCACTGCGCAGACAGCTCCGCCAGTAGGAGCTCACGAGCCCAAACGCTCACCCAGCCAGTGGCTGATATCCATGACCTGCTGAGGGCAGACTGCATGCGCCATGGGATACTGGCGATAATTCACCGGGTAGCCTTTTTCAATCAGGTAGTCGCGGGCCTTGCGCCCTAGCGACTCGAACACCACCGGGTCCATGAGGCCATGATGGATCTCGATCGGCAGTTCATGGTTAGCTTCTGCGTAATCTAAGCTGTCGGCCGTGGCCAGATAGGTAGACATCGCCAATAGTCCGCCAAGGCGTTTCGGATAGCTCAGCGCAGCCTCATAGGCAACCGCACCGCCCTGGGAGAAACCAGCCAGAATGATTCGCTCCGGCGCAATGCCATGTTCAACCTGCTCATCAATCAGCGCCTGGATGCGCTGTGCCGAGATCTTGAGCTGCTTTTCATCAACGCGCCGGTCCAGACTCATTTCCATGATGTCATACCAGGCGGGCATGACCATGCCACCATTAACCGTCACCGGCATGCGCGGCGCATTAGGCAGAATGAAGCGCACAGCATGCTTGCTACCCAGGTTCAACGCGGGCACCAGCGACTCGAAATCACGGCCATCAGCACCCAGCCCATGCAGAATGATCACACAGGCATCAGCGGCGCGGCCGCTGCGCGGTTCTATAATCAGCTCGTCAGAAGCCTTCATTGGCAGTTCTCTCCAGTGAATCCCCAGTGAAAAAATGCCGCCCTGGCGCAACACGAAAGTGATCGCGAAGCTCAGCGCGGGCAATATGGCCATATATTAACAAACTGCATACGCAAAAAGGCCCGCCTAAGCGGGCCTTTTTATAAATTCACCCTCAATGCAGAGGATGAAGCAACATCAGCAATCAGTCGACTGCTTTGATGTTGGACGCCTGCAGGCCTTTCTTGCCCTGAGTAACGTCAAAAGAAACCTTCTGGCCGTCCTGCAGCGACTTGAAGCCGTCTGCCTGGATTTCGGAGAAGTGGGCAAACAGGTCGTCACCACCTTCGTCCGGAGAAATGAAGCCAAAGCCCTTGGTGTCGTTGAACCACTTGACAGTTCCGGTAGCCATGTATCGTATTACCTCAATATAACAAAATATGTATCCGGGAAAATCCCGAGTTGCAGTGGGATAAACAAGAGACTTTCACCGGGTAACGAGGCAATGATAGCGCCGATAACCACGTTGCGATGTTCAACTTGCTAACCAACTGAGCACAGCATGCCCATTTGCCCGGCCAAGGTCAAATACTATTTACTGTTCATGCCCTGCTGTTGCCTCCAGCGCCGCTTCGCAGTCCTCGTCAATCAAGGGTATCCTGAGCGGCAACAGTGGCAAGACGGCCGCATTGGCTGTCACTGCACACCTTTGAGTATTGATGACGTTTTAAGCATTGATAACGTTTGAGAAGATCACGACTGAACCCTCCCGCAAGGAAATATCTCTATGCCGCGTTTTCGAAAGCGCTACAGCGCCTATGCACTCAGCCTGATCGGCCTGGCCGTCTGCCTTATTGGCTTTCTGTCGCTCCAGACATGGCCCTGGGGGCTAGGCCTGCTGATTTTTGCCGCCCTGGCGGCACTGGGCACTCATGATGTGCTGCAACGGGC
Source organism: Halomonas sp. (assembly GCF_052095765.1). Lineage (GTDB taxonomy): Bacteria > Pseudomonadota > Gammaproteobacteria > Pseudomonadales > Halomonadaceae > Halomonas. The sequence goes on along the minus strand of NZ_JBQDJZ010000012.1, from coordinate 11,783 downwards.
GCGCACACTGAACCGTAACTACCCAATCCTGGCTCATATCCGTTACGGCCTTGAGTATATTGGCCCGGAAATCCGCCAGTACTTCATCCAGTCTGACCTGGAAGAGCGGCCTTTTTCCCGTGAGCAGCGCACCCTGGTGTACCAGCGCGCCAAAAGCGTCGTGGACAGCCAACCATTCGGCTCACTGATGCAGACGAAAGAGCCAGGCTACCAGTGGATGAACCACTCAGTGAAGCCCACCCAAATCCTGGATAGTGACTTTCGTGTCGTGGTCGGGGGGCAGCGTGCCAAGCCCTACTCCGCCAGTGTGTTCAATATTTCTGCCATGAGCTTTGGCTCTCTGTCGGCTAATGCCATCAGCGCCCTGAATAAAGGCGCCAAACGCGGCGGCTTCTATCACGACACCGGCGAAGGTGCGATTTCTCCTTACCACCTGCATGGTGGCGATCTGGTATGGGAAATCGGCTCGGGGTACTTTGGCTGCCGCGATGCCGAGGGCAATTTCGATCCTGAAAAGTTTCGTGCCAATGCCATCCGCGATGAAGTCAAGATGATTGAAATCAAGCTGTCGCAAGGTGCCAAGCCAGGGCACGGGGGTGTGCTGCCTGGCGCCAAGGTCAACGCGGAGATTGCTGCTACGCGCGGCGTGCCTGAGGGGCAGACAGTCATTTCACCTGCGTCCCACAGCGCCTTCGACACCCCACGCGAAATGATCGCCTTCATCGAGCAGCTGCGTGAGCTGTCAGGTGGCAAGCCGGTCGGCATCAAGATGGCGCTCGGCCACCCTTGGGAATGGTTTGCCATGGTCAAGGCCATGCTGGCGACCGGCGAACACCCCGATTTTATCGTGGTGGACGGCGGCGAAGGTGGCACCGGTGCCGCCCCAGTAGAGTTCATCAACCACATCGGTATTCCGCTGTTCGATGCACAAGTGCTGGTGCATAACACCCTGGTAGGTGCCGGACTGCGCGACAAAATTCGCCTGGCAGCCTCGGGCAGAATTATTTCAGCCTTTGGCATGGCCCGCAGCTTGGCGTTAGGTGCCGACTGGTGCAACTCAGCGCGCGGCTTTATGTTCTCGCTGGGCTGCATCCAAGCCAAATCCTGCCATACCGACCGCTGCCCTTCCGGTGTAGCAACCCAGGACAAGTGGCGCGGCAGCCGTCTGGATGTGCCACTGAAGTCGGAACGGGTCCATCGTTACCACGCCAACACCCTGCGCGCCCTGACCGAAATGCTCGAGTCTGCTGGGCTGGAACATCCCGACGAGCTGGGCCCCGAACACATCATTCACCGCATAGCCACCAACAAGGTCAATAGCCTGGCCAGGCTATACACCTTCCTTGAGCCTAACGAGCTGCTGAAAGGCGGTGCAGCCCAGCACACGGTGTTCCGCGAGTACTGGGCAGAGGCCAGCCCGGATACCTTTGCACCACCGCCAGAACTGCTCAAGCGTCGCCAAAACCGCATAGCTACCGCCTGAGCGATCACTATCACCAGTCACTCTACGCCACCGGAAAGCCCATGACGCTGGATACCACACGCCTTAACCAGGCCATGACCCACTTCGAAAACCACCAGAACCTGTGGCTGTTCGGCTACGGCTCGCTGATCTGGAAAGCCGGCTTCGACTATCTGGAACGCCGCCCCGCCTGGATTGATGGCTGGACGCGGCGCTTCTGGCAAGGGTCCCACGACCACCGTGGCACGCCCGAAGCGCCAGGCCGGGTCGCGACGCTGATTCCCGATGCACACGCCAGCTGCGTTGGCATGGCCTACCTGATCAGCCCGGACACTCTGCTCGCACTGGATATCCGTGAAAAGAACGGCTACCTACGCAAGCTTGTCAGCCTACGCTTCAGTGACAACGGGAGTGATAAGGGAATGTCGCAAGGGCTTTTGTATATCGCCACCCAGGACAACGCCGCCTGGCTTGGCGATGACAGCATTGAGCGCATGGCGCAGCAAATTGCCACTGCCAGCGGCCCAAGCGGCCCCAACAGTGACTACCTGCTGCATCTGGATAGCGCCCTGCACGAACTGGGTGCATCAGACCCCCACGTCAGCGCTCTGGCCCGGCAGCTGCGCTCCCGGCATCCTTCAGTGACTTCCCAGCAGGCGAAGGAGCCCGCCTGAAACACTGTCTCAGGCTCGATAGGTGTCGTGCGCCAGCGCGGCACTCAACGCCAGCTCCCAGCGCTCATCGCGCTGACCACAGACGATAAATGACGGGTTTAGCAAGTTGTCTTGCTGGTTACAGCGCAGCGGCTCCAGGGTACGGGCGTTGAGCACGCCACCACCCGCGGCGCTAACCACCGCCTGGGCCGCCGCCGTATCCCATTCGCAGGTCGGGCCAAAGCGCGGGTAAAGGTCAGCCTCGCCCTCGGCGACCAAGCACAGCTTGATCGAGCTACCCATCACCAGGCGCTCATGGGGCGGCAGGCTTTCGCAAAACGTATCAAACAGGCCAGCGCTGTGCGAGCGACTGCCCACCACCGTCCAGGGCATCGCGCCACGCGCCGGTAGTGGGCGCACCTGGATGCTACGCTGCTGCTCGCCTTCAAGCCGCACCGCGCCCTGCCCCTGCTGGCCGATCCAGCTGACCCCCAGCACCGGCGCATGCACAACCCCCAATACCGGCACGCCACTTTCTATCAGCGCCACGTTCAGGCTGAACTCACCGGTCCCGTCAACAAATTCTCGGGTGCCGTCTATCGGGTCGACCAACCAATAGCGCTGCCAGTGGCGACGAATGTCGTAATCAACCGCCTGTGACTCCTCTGATAACACCGGCACACCCGGCGCTAGGCTTTCCAGCAGCGCCGTCAGAGAGCGATGCGCCAACAGATCCGCCTCGGTTAACGGGCTGTTATCGGCCTTTCGCTGCACCACAAAGCCGCGCCGGTACACCTCCAGCACCTCACGCCCGGTCGCCAGCACACCCTCAAACAGCGCATCGCGCATGTCGCGGGTCATAAACTCACTCATTGGCTATTCTCCTGAGCGCTGAGAAACCTCTAAACACCCGATTTTACACCAAAAAAAACCGGCCCCTCTGAAGGAGCCGGTTCGTTTAGCGATCTAACAACATTTCGCTAATACTTGCTGCGGGCCGCTGCTTAGAAGAAGTAGCGTGCGCCAGTCAGCCAATAAACGCTGTCGCGGGTATAGCGCAGGTCGCTGCTGGGATCTGTCCAGCGGATGCTTTCCTGATCACGCTCGTTCAGCTCAAGGAAGACGTCGAAGTTATCAGAGACAGCATAGTAAGCACCGGCGGCCCAGGCGTTACGGCTGGTGTTCTTATCACTATCTCTGGCAGCTTGACGGTGGTCGCCCTTCAGGCTGACATGATAGTAGTCAGCATTGAACGACCAACCAGTGTCGGGAATGCCGGCAGTCATACCGATACCGAACACGCCGCGGTTGTCTTTCTGCTGCTCGTAACCGATACGCGTAGAGAAGTTATCGGTAAAGTCATAGGCAGCAGTACCGCCGTAGATGTTCTCACCGTTCTGGGAGTTGCTCAGACCTTCTTTGGCAATAACGACGCGGTCATCCTTGGCTTCAGCATAACCCAGCGCCAGGCGCAGGCCGTCGATATTATAGACAACACCACCAGCGGTGTTGATCTTGGAGCCGTTGGTCTCGTTCTTGTCGCCCTGGTCAACAATCTGGCCATTACCGGTGTAGTGCTTACCCATCAGGTAAACCTGGAAGCCGCTCAGCTCTGGCGAGATATAACCCAGCGAGTTACCGCGAGCATCGTGACTACCGCCAGTGAACTCCAGACCGCGGTCAATGTAGACGTCGAACGGCGCAGACACGGCATCCAGGTAGAAGCTGTCGAAGTTACCCGCCTGGATAGTACCGTAGGCATTGCTGCGCAGACCCAGGTAGCTGTTACGCACCTGCTGGCCATCACGGTTGACTTCATTCATCTTCGGGCGCAGCTCGAAGTTACCAAAAGCGGTCAGGTCGCTGGTGATCTGCTGGCTGCCACGCAGGCCGAAGCGCGAATAAACGTTAACAAACTCGGTGCCGTTGGCTTTTTTCTTAGTAGCAACAGTCCCATCATCGTTGTACGTATAGTCGTACTTGTCACCGCCACCCTGGATACCCAGCGCGATACGACCGTAAACTTCCAGCTTGGTGCCGTCTTGGTCATAAAGAGTGGCAGCTTGGGCGCCCGAGGCAACCAAAGCACCGGCGATGGCAGTCGCTAACAGTGTCTTTTTCATTTCAATCATCCTTTTAACTTGATTTGCTGTTTCGATCAGAGCTGCCCACCCACTTTTTTTGATTCGGGGCTGGTGCAGCGGCCTTGCCGGTCTTGGTGCCGGTTCTCGTCAATGCCTCTACTATCCTTGAGCTTTGCTTTCCGCATCCCTGCGTACCCTACCGCTTACTGTTTACTGCGATTAGATACTGCTTTTTTTGCTGCTAGAGGCAGACAATACGAGCCAGACCTCGGCGAAGCCGTGTTAATTTCCAATGCTCGCAGGTGAAACTCTATACCGGGAAAACAAGAAGCGCAAGCATAAAAAACACTGTTTTCCTTGAAGCCACATTTCCCGGATCGATATCTGCCCACTATAACCTTAAATACTTGATGCTGTGAAGCGCTGAGGCTAGTGGCCCGCCTTGCGCCCATCACCACCAGCCCTGCCATCGATTCTTTGGCGGCTAGCGAACGCAAACATCATGCCTTGGGCTCCCAGCGCTTTCAAGCACCCTGCTTTATGTAAAGTCCGTTTTTTATAACACGCGTGAATTGCTGCACGGCACTACTGCTTCGTATCGTGTTTCGTATGGCGAGCCATCAACGCATCCAGCTTGAGCTGCATGCGCTTGGCGGGGTCATCAGGCAGTACGTCTCTTTCGCGCTTGTCACCACGCCCTGCGTCTGCCTGGCGATGTTTACCCGGTCCACGCGGTGCATTTTTCCTGCTCTTTTCTGCCACGCCGCCTTTTGCTCTGTGCTTTGCCTTGCCCTTTGCTGCTTTTTGGCTGGTATCTTTTTCTTTAGTAGCACCTTTTCCAGCTTCTGCATCGCTACCTTGCTTAGCCTTGGCCTCGGCACTGGCACTGGTTTTGGCACGAGCCTTTGCGGCCCCCTGACTACTACGCCGCTCGGCCTGCAGCCGCTCCAGCTTGCGCTGCGCATGGTCTGCCGCACCTTGATCGACACTACCGGCGGGCTGGCCCTGAAGATCAATACGCCCTGCATCGTTGCGCATCGCCTTTAGATAGCGCGGCAGATTGACATAGCAAGCCAGCGCACGGCGGACCAGTTTCTCTGGCCAAGGCTCTGCAGCAGCCAGGTCTTCGTGAATCCCCACCTTGAGCGGCAGGGTGTGGCCCTTGAAGAAGGCGCGGTCATAGCGCTTGTACCATTCTTTCAGCAGCGCCTGGGGCGACGGAGCTGGCGTCTCGGCCGGCTCTTGTTTTACTGGCTCTTGCTTTACTGGCTCTTGCTTTACTGGCTCTTGCTTTACTGGCTCTTGCTTTACTGGCT
>NZ_JBQDJZ010000012.1:0-6168 GCF_052095765.1 Halomonas sp. | reverse complement strand
CTGGTTTTACTGGCTCAGGCTTTACCGGTTCAGCTGTGACTGGCTCCGCTGTGACTGGCTCAGACGTTACTGTGGGTTCTGACCGTGCAATCGACTCAGGCTTGGCGTCGGGCTCCGGTGTCGTAGCGGTATCAGCAGCGGGCTCTGCCACCAGCTCAGGCTTGGCGTCTGGTGTGTGCGGCGCCGCTCTATTCTGACCGAGCAGCGCCGACAGCCCTCTGGACTGACGTGTGTGACGCGATAAGGGTTGCTGAGTATCGGACTGCTCCAGGCGCTCCTGCAAGTGCCGACTGTGGCTTTCAAGCGCTTCATTTTGCTCGCTGAGCCCGCGGCACGCTTCCTGCAGCTCATAGCGCTGCGCTTCCAGTGCCTGCACCTTCTGTTCAAGCAGGGTGTGATGGGCCTGCGCTGCTGCAAGCTGGCAACGCGTCTCGTCCAGATCATCAACCAGGCGTTGCGTGCGGCGCTCCAGCTGACTGATCAGGTGGGCGGGGGCTTGTTCAGTCAAAAGGACGATCCTCCAAATGCAGCTTGCCGGGCATGATGCTCCGCCAGCTCGGCGGCTCAGCATCCGGCCACCACTCAATCACTATTATTTGTTCACTACGATTCAATCTCTACGCGCTGCCCGCTAACGCCAGGCGACGATATGTCACAAAATCATAGGCTGGCTGACCTGCTTCCGGGCTGCCCGACACACGCTGAACCTCTTTCCAGGTGTTTTCCGCCAGCGGTGGAAAGCGTGCGTCTCCCTCAGCCTCAATGGCAACTTCGGTGAGATACAGGTAGCTGGCATATGCCATGGCCTGACCATAGATGTCGCCACCGCCCATCACCATGATTTCTTCTGCGCCATCAATCAGCGCCTGCTGATCAGCCAGTCGCAACGCCGAGGCCAGGTCATGACAAACCCGCACGCCTGCTGCGCTAAAGTCGGTATCTCTGGTGACTACAATGTTAAGCCTGCCTGGCAGCGCACGCCCAATAGAGGCATAGGTCTTGCGCCCCATGACCAGCGGCTTTGCCTGGGTCATGCGTTTGAAGAACTTGAGGTCTTCGGGCAGGTACCAGGGCAGTTTGTTGTCTACCCCGATCACGCCATTGGCGGCAACAGCGGCAATCATGGCTACGGGGGTATCCAGCTCAATAGATGTCATGCTCATACGGCTACCTCAGCCCTGATGCCGGGATACGGATCATAGCCTTCAATACGAATGTCGTCGAAGCGGTAGTCAAACAGGCTATTGACGCCAGGCGTCAACACCAAGCGGGGGGCCTCTCGCGGCGTGCGGCTCAACTGTAACTCAGCCTGCTCTATATGGTTCAGGTATAGGTGCGCATCGCCAAGAGTATGCACAAAGTCGCCCGGCTCAAGCCCAGTGACCTCAGCCATCATGACGGTAAGCAGCGCGTAGCTGGCGATATTGAACGGCACGCCGAGGAAAATATCGGCGCTACGCTGATACAGCTGGCAGGACAAGCGCCCTTCGGACACATAAAACTGGAATAGACAGTGGCACGGCGGCAGACGCATCTCATCGATCAGCGCCGGATTCCAGGCTGACACCACCAGCCGACGCGACATGGGATTGTCGCGCAACTGGCTGAGCACATGACTGATCTGGTCAACATGGCCACCGCGCGGGTCGGGCCAGCTGCGCCACTGGTAGCCATACACCGGCCCCAGGTCGCCGTTGTCATCAGCCCACTCGTCCCAGATGCTGACGCCATGTTCTTTCAGGTAAGCGATGTTGGTATCACCCATCAGAAACCACAGCAGCTCGTGGATGATCGAGCGCAGATGCACCTTCTTGGTGGTCAGCAGCGGAAAGCCACGCGACAGGTCGAAACGCATCTGATGGCCAAACAGCGAGCGGGTCCCTACCCCGGTGCGGTCATCACGCTCCACACCGTGCTCAAGCACATGGCGCATCAAATCAAGATAAGGCTGTTCGAGAGCGGCTTGCGCTGGCACACCACTACTACTGGGAGTCTCGTGAATCACACTGCTATCCGACAGGCTATAAATTTTGTCCGCCAGTGTACTGCTAAATTGCCACGGGAAGCCAACTTGAACGACGGCACGGACCGAGCGCGGTGGGAAGCCAGCCCATTGGGTAACGCAGCCCGTCGGCCTGTTGAGGGCTGTCTCTGATCCAGACTTCGAGCTTGCCGTTCTTGTCAGGTATACTCTTTTTCCATTTGTGACCCACCCACTCAGAGAGCGCCATGACAGCCACGCTAGGCAAAGTCATCGTCGGCATGTCCGGCGGTGTTGATTCTTCCGTTTCCGCCCTGCTGCTGATAGAACAGGGCTACACGGTCGAAGGCCTGTTCATGAAAAACTGGGATGAAGACGACGGCACCGAGTATTGCACCGCCAAGGATGACCTGGCCGATGCCCAGTCCGTTTGCGACAAGCTCGGCATCCCGCTGCACACTGCCAATTTTGCCGCCGAGTACTGGGACAATGTGTTCGAGCATTTTCTGGCCGAATACCGCGCTGGGCGCACCCCGAACCCCGACGTGCTGTGCAACCGCGAGATCAAGTTCAAGGTGTTTCTGGACTACGCCGAGATTCTTGGCGCAGAGAAAATTGCCACCGGCCACTATGTCCGCCGGGGCCAGCGGGACGGTCGTCCGCGTCTTCTCAAGGGGCTGGATGCCAACAAAGATCAGAGCTACTTTCTTTATGCTGTGCCCGAAGCTGCTATTGCGCGCACGCTGTTTCCGGTGGGCGAGCTGGAAAAACCCGAGGTACGGGCCATTGCCGAGCGCCATGGCCTAGTCACTGCACGCAAAAAAGACTCTACCGGCATCTGCTTTATTGGCGAACGCCGCTTCAGCGATTTCCTCAAGCAGTATCTGCCCGCCCAGCCCGGTGTTATCGAAACGCCCGACGGCGTTACCATTGGCCAACACATGGGGCTGATGTATTACACCCTAGGCCAGCGCCAGGGCCTGGGCATTGGTGGGCTGACAGACTACCCGGAAGAACCCTGGTATGTGGCGGGCAAGGACCTTGAACGCAACGTGCTGATTGCGGTGCAGGGCAAACACCACCCACTGCTTTACAGCGACAGCCTGGACACCGAAGCCATGGACTGGATTGCCGGCGAAGCGCCTGTAAAGGCAGGCCGCTTTACCGCCAAGACCCGTTACCGCCAGAGCGACGTGCCTTGCCATGTCCAAGCACTTGACGATGGCAGCGTGCGCGTTCACTTCGATGACCCCCAACGCTCGGTAACGCCTGGCCAGTCGCTGGTGCTCTATGATGGCGACATCTGCCTTGGCGGCGGGGTAGTCCGCACCACCTGGAATGCTACGGAGCACGCCTGATGAATGATGCCACCCCGATCCATCGCGCCCCGGACTCCCCGACGGCGCGTCAGGTGCTGGCGCTGGCCGGCGTCTTCCAGGCGGCCAGCCTGGTGGATGAGCTGGCCCGCACCGGCCAGACTGACACCCGCGCTTGGGAAACCCTGATTCGCGCCACCATCGACACCAACCCGCAGAGTTTTGAGGCCATCTATGGTGGCCACCCCAACAACCTACGTCGGGGTCTCGATACCCTTGGTGGTTTGCTGGGGCGCAAGGAAGCCAACACCACCGTCATGCGTTACGGCTTCGCACTACTGATGCTTGCCAACCAACTGCGCAAGAATAACGACATGCTGGACGACCTGGGCCAGCGCCTAACGCGTACTCAGGGCCAGGCCGAGTATTTCGGCGACAACCATGAAAATGTGATCGCCAGCCTCGGCGAGACCTATCAGCAGACGCTGTCCACCTTCAAACAGCGCATCGTCGTTCAGGGTGATCCTTCGCTACTGCAAAGCCCGATGATGCCCGAGCGTATCCGCGCCTGCCTGCTGGCTGGCGTGCGCTTTGCGCTGCTGTGGCACCAGCAGGGAGGTCGCCGCTGGCGGCTGATACTGCAGCGCGGCGCCATGCAACGTGCACTGGATGCCATTGGCTGATCGCGCATGCTGCTTACTGCTCACCACTGACGCCTTATTATTCACCACTCGCTATTCCCCGCTCACTGAAACGTCACTTCCGGAACCCATGCTATGCCGTCTACGTCGCTTCCCCTTTCCGCTCTCACTGCCCTGTCACCCGTCGACGGCCGCTATGGCAGCCGGACCGAATCGCTGCGCGAACACTTCAGCGAGTTTGGTCTGATTCGTGCCCGCATCACGGTTGAGGTGCGCTGGCTGCAGCGTTTAGCCGAGCTCCCGGGCATTGCAGAGGTACCGCCGCTGTCTAGCGCCGCCAACGGCGTGCTGAATGATCTGGTGGCGAATTTTTCGGTGGCCGATGCCCAACGCATCAAGGATATCGAGCGCACCACCAACCACGACGTCAAGGCAGTGGAGTACTTCATCAAGGAGCACATCGAGGCCACGCCCGAGCTTCAGGCGGTCAGCGAGTTCGTGCACTTTGCCTGCACCAGCGAGGACATCAACAACCTGTCCCATGGCCTGATGCTGCGTGAAGGTCTGGCGGCCGTACTGCCTCACATGCATCAGGTGTCCGACGCCATTGCCCAGCTGGCCCACGAGCATGCCGACCAGCCGATGCTGTCGCGCACCCATGGCCAGACCGCCAGCCCTACCACCTTGGGCAAGGAGATGGCCAACGTTGCCTATCGCCTGCGCCGTCAGCTCAAACAAATCGAAGCGGTGGAAATCCTTGGCAAGATCAATGGCGCGGTGGGCAACTACAACGCCCACCTCACCACCTACCCGGAAATCGACTGGGAGGCCAATGCCCGCCACTTTGTCGAAAGCCTGGGACTGACCTTCAACCCCTACACGACCCAGATCGAACCTCACGACTACATTGCCGAACTGTTCGATGCCGTGTGTCGCTTCAATACCATCCTGATCGACTTCGATCGCGATGTGTGGGGCTATATTTCACTGGGCTACTTTAAGCAGAAAACCGTCGAGGGCGAAATCGGCTCTTCGACCATGCCGCACAAGGTCAACCCCATCGACTTCGAAAACTCCGAAGGCAACCTGGGGCTGGCCAACGCGGTGCTTGGCCACCTGGCCGAAAAGCTGCCGATTTCTCGTTGGCAGCGCGACCTTACTGACTCCACGGTGCTGCGCAACCTAGGCGTGGGCATGGCCTACGCGCTGATTGCTTACCAGGCTTCGCTCAAGGGGATCAGCAAGTTAGAAGCCAACCCCCAGCGGCTGGCCGATGACTTGGACGCCAGCTGGGAAGTGTTGGCCGAACCGATCCAGACGGTAATGCGCCGCTACGGCATCGAAAAGCCCTATGAAAAGCTTAAAGAACTGACCCGCGGCAAGCGCATCGACCAGGCCGGATTCAGCGCCTTCATTGACACCCTGGGACTGCCGGACGACGTGAAGACAGAGCTCAAGGCGCTGACGCCTGCTAACTACATTGGCAATGCCGCCGACCAGGCAAGCCGCCTGTAACAGCGCTACAAGAGATATTTGCCATGCCTTCTCATGCTCCGCTCCCCATGCTCGGCGGCCTGACTGCCAGCGAATTCCTGCGCGATCACTGGCAGCAAAAACCGCTGCTGATCCGCGGGGCCTTCCCTGATTTTGAAAGCCCGCTCTCTCCCGACGAGCTGGCTGGCCTGGCCTGCGAGGAAAACGTTGAAGCACGGCTGATTGAAGAACACGGCCGGGATGAAAAGGGTGCGCCCCACCCCTGGAAGGTCAGCCATGGCCCCTTCAACGAAGACACCTTCGCTCGTTTGCCCGAGCGCGACTGGACGCTGCTGGTACAGGCCGTGGATCACTATGTACCGGAAGTCGCTGAACTGCTTGAACAGTTCAACTTCCTGCCACGCTGGCGGCTCGACGACATCATGATCAGCTACGCGCCGCCCGGCGGCAGCGTAGGGCCGCACCTAGACCAGTACGATGTCTTCCTGCTCCAGGCCAGCGGCCAGCGCCACTGGCAACTGGGTGGCAAGGTTGGCGAGGACGCGCCGATTATCGACGGCATCGACTTGCGCATCCTCAAGAGTTTTGACGTCGCCGCCGACCACGATTGGGTGCTGGAGCCCGGCGACATGCTGTATCTGCCGCCCGGCTGGTCACACCATGGTGTCAGCCAGTCAGACGACTGCCTGACCCTCTCTGTGGGCTTTCGCGCCCCCTCAGCCGACGAAGCGATTAC
>NZ_JBQDJZ010000011.1:0-40731 GCF_052095765.1 Halomonas sp. | reverse complement strand
CTACTCGACGGCTACGGGTCTGAGCGCACGATAAATTTTGAATAGCCACTTAGATCAACCGACCTATTCGATTGTTTTCAATCCAGAAGATTCTACACGTGGGCCTAGTTAGTGCGGCTGCTAGATGATGACGATGATCGAACAACACAGCGAGATGAAACGAGGCGATACACTAGACGTTCACCCTGTGATCACAACTCACTACCTAGCGGAAAGGTGATCTCTTAGCTATCGACAATAACTCCACCAGCTGCTTACGTCGCCAAGCATCCACTTGACGTGAGCCAGTGAGCTCTAACTGCGTGGCTAGCCATCTATCGCTACGCCCCTGAAATGCCCAACCCACTAACAGCACCAGCATTTTTGAGCGACTCTCTATCTGCATGTCCTTTACGCAAGACAGCAGCAGCGCCTGAATAGCAGGCCGCACCATGGCGGCGTCGCGGCTGGCCAACGCCACATCCTGAAGGTCTTGCACGTCACTGGCGTGCCAGTCGCTACAAGTGTTAACTCCGGGAGCTTCGGCCAGCAGTGCCAGCGCGACTTCAGGGACCAGCTCGCGCAACTCAAAGGCCAACAGCCCGGACAGCTGGCGGTGAAAGCGCTGTGTCAACCGCTGCTCCAGCGCCTGCCCCAGGGCACTGGTGGCGGTCAGCGTCATCACGGTGTGCTCACCAGTGGAGGTTTCCCGGGCCAACCCCAGGCGCACGCTGCTCATGCCTTCGCTGCGCCAGAACGCCATCAACCCTGGTTCGGCGCCGAAACTGGCGCCCAGCAAGTCAATGCCCTGCGCGGCAGCCAGCTGGCGCTCTAAGTCAATCATCCAGTGGCCCAGCCCCTGCCTGCGGCGCTGTGGATGTACGGCAATACGCAGCACCCGACGCAGCCTGGCTGTCAGAGCGTCGCGCTCGCCAGCATGAGCGGCCAACGACTGCGCCAGCAGATGACCTCGCACACGGCGCTCACCACGAGCGACATGCTCGGCAAGCTCGGGGGAGAAGCCCCCTTCATCGGCTACAACCATTACTGCTTGGGGGCCAGAGTCATCCTCCAGCGCCACCAGTCGTGTATCTGGTGCGTCCAGCAGGCGGCGTAAATCACTCGGTGTCGTACGATAGTGAGCTTGTACTAGCAGACCAAAAAATGCCCGCAAGCGCAGCTCATCGCGACTCAGCTCGGCCCCCGGCAACTCAACCCGGCGCAATGGGCCGCCGCCGGGCAGCACGGGTTCGGCATCTAGCATCAGCAGCTGGGTGGTCAGTGCTTCCAGCGGGTCGTTTGCCGCCCAGCGGATCGGCTGGTTCAAATGAATGGCGCGCCAGTCAGGGGTATGCTTTTCCAATCGCTGGCGAAAGCGCAGTGCAAAGCCGCGCCCGGCACCTTCATAGCCGTGTACCGTGGTAGCAAAGGCCAAGCGTGGAAAAGCCTTCAGCCACTGGCCCAGCAAAGCAGCAGGAATCGCGGCTGCTTCATCCACAAGCAGGCATTGGCCGGGACCACCAACTTCACCGCGCGCAACCCGCTCACTCAGCGCATCCGGGGCGATAAAGCGAACAACACCAGCGTCTGCATAAAACGCTGGGCCACGGCGCTCACCATCTGGGCGCAGCACAGCAAGCCGCTCGAACAGTGGCTCCACGGCACTGGGTCGCGGTGCGGTAACCAGTATTTCCGCATCGCCATCTGCCAGGCGTCTGGCGCAAGCAATACCCAAGGCAGCGCTTTTCCCCCGCCCACGATCGGCAGTAATCACCACTGGCCGCCGTCGGCGTAATGAGACCAGCCGGGCCACGGCGTCGGCCTGATCCCATGTCAGGCAGTCTGGATCATCGGGGCGCGGCGCAGGCTCACTGGCTATCGGCCATTCAGGGATCTGCGGTACTTGCTCCGGGGACCAAGCAATGACCTGCAATGACTCTCCCAGCAGTCGAGCCAACCGAGCCAAATAGTGCGATGTAAGCGCCTGGGCATTCCAAGGGTGCGCTGCCAGCCGCGAATAATCAGCATCCGGGGCGGTGCCCCAGTTTTCGGGCGTCATTAGCACCAGCAGTCCGCCGGCCTGCAAGGTGCCAGACAGTGCGCCGAAGGCATCGGGGTCAAAGCCGGCGCCCGGCGATACCGCGTCCATCACAATCAGATCACGCTCAGCGCCCAGTAGCTGGCGTGCCTTGCTCATGGGCAGCGCGTAGTTGGCCAGCTCTGACGGTATAGACTCGCTGCCGGTAACCCATAGTGGCGCGGCAGGCGACAGTACCTTCCACAAGGCCAGTGCACGGCGTCGGCAGTCTTCGGCTCCACCTTGCAGCCATACCAGCCCGCGCCAGTGACGTACCAGCAACTGCTGCTGGGCATCAACCAGTGCTTGTAGGGCTGTTGTTCGCATTTTTACGTCCTATGGCATTGAACTTTGGTCTGGCTTTGCGGGGTTATTACAGAGAAACTTCAAGATTTTTCGCGGATTTTCAGCCATTTTGCCGAGCTTTCGTTCGCTTGGAAACAACTCATCTTCTTGATTTAAAAAAACTTATGTTTATATGATACCTGTAGGTAACGATACGACTAGCGTCGAACCCGCATGACAGGATAGCCTCGAATTTCGCGCCCTGAGCATGCTAGCGTATTTGTGATCTTCAGACGCACCAAAGCACAGCTATTCCGAAACGATGCAATAATGACAATCAAGGGAGCACCAATGAAGAGATCACCGTTCATCATGACCGCATTGGCCGCCGGCATTACCATGGCCACCATGAGCAGCAGCGCCATGGCCAAGGAAGAGTGGACCATGACGACTACCTGGCCGGACAACCTGGACCTGATCCAGATTGACCGCCACTGGGTCGACCTGGTCAACAAGCTAGCCGGCGACGAACTGGAAATCACCTTCCGCGCTGGCGGCACCCTGATGCCCGGCACCGAAGTGTTCGACGCGACTGAAACCGGCAGTATCGAAGCCGCCGGCGACTGGCCCGGCTACTGGGCTGGCTTGAGCCCGGCGTTCTCGCCGCTGGCCACCACCACCAGCCTATTCAACGGCGTGGACTATCTGAACTGGATCCAGCAGTGGGGCGGCTGGGATCTCTATCAGGAGGTCTACGGCCAGTACAACATGGTGTATCTGCCCTACGGCATCACCAACAACGAATCGGGCTTCCGCGGTAACACGCCAATCGGCAGCCTCGCGGAGCTTGAAGGAAAGCGCCTGCGCCTCTCGGGCCGTGACCAGGGTCGCGTACTGGAGAAGCTGGGCGGCTCTCAGGTCACCCTGGCAGGCGGCGAGATCTATCAGGCCATCGAGCGTGGCGTAATCGATGCCGGCGAGTTCTCTACGCCGGGTGTTGATTACAAGGCTGGCTTCTCTGAAGTGGCGGATAACTGGTCGGTTCCCGGCTGGCACCAGTCGGCCAGTGTGTTTGGCGTGATGATCAACAAGGACGCCTGGGACGCACTCTCCGAAGAGACCCAAGAGAAGCTGAAGATCGCCGCCGACGCCACCATGGCCTGGTCGCTGGCCTGGTCTGAGCGTGAGTCCAACGAAGGCACCAAGAAGTTCATCGAAGATGGCACCGAGATCAACCAGCTGTCTGCTGAGGATCTGGCCGAAATCCAGAAGGTGACCAACGAAGTGATCGTTCAGGGTGCCTGTGAGGATCCGCTGCACGCCAAGGTGTACCACTCCATGATCACCTACATGGAAGATTACGCCACCTGGCGCGATGTCAGCGCGCCTTATAATATGAGCCGCGTGATCGATAACCTTCCTTCGCTGGAAGAAATCGAGGCCTGCATGGAGTAATACTGGTCTGTGCATTTACCTGTTAAATTCAGGGTCACAGTCGGCCGCTGCCCTCGCGGCGGCGGCCGAACTGTTTCATGCAGTTCATCTCTACCGGCGCACCCCTGCTGGCGAGCTTACTGGTGACTCACCTTTTCTGGTTCAACTCATACGGCAACGCCACACGAGGCCCCTTTCATGAATGCCATTGCCAGGGCCATCGATGCCCTCAACGAATGGTTCGGACGCCTGATCGCTCCGCTGCTCGCCGTCATCACGCTGATCGTGATCTATGACATTGCCATGCGCTTTTTCTTCGGACGCCCCAGCGACTGGGCATTTGATGTCACAAAAATGCTGTTTGGTGCCCACTTCATGCTGATGGCTGCTTACGGCCTGCGACACCATGTGCATGTGGAAGTTGACGTGGTGAAACGTCTGCTGTCGCTGCGTGGCCGCGCGATTATCGACCTGCTGGGCTATGTGATCTTCTTTACCCCCTTCATCTGGATGCTGCTGACCTACAGCTGGTACTTCTTCGAGCGCTCCTTCAGCCGCGGTGAGACGACTTACGGCATGGTATCGATTCCAGTGTACCCGGTAAAAGGCGTGATCTTTGTTACTGCTGTTCTTCTCCTGCTGCAGGCTATCGCTATTGTACTGCGCGCCATTCAAGTATTGCGGGAGGAAGCCGCATGAACCTGAGTCCTGAGCTCCTTACTCTTTTCATGTTCAGCGGCCTGCTGATCGGCCTGTTCATGGGCCATCCGCTGGCTTTTGTGCTGGGCGGCGTAGCTGTGATGGGCGCACTGCTGGGCCCAGGAATCAAGGTGCTTGGCACCCTGATCAACAACATCTATGGCAACTCCATGGACAACTATGTCCTGGTGGCCATCCCGCTGTTCATTCTGATGGCGCGCTTTCTCAACGACTCTGGCGTCACCGAGAAAATGTTTGACACCATGCGCCTGCTGCTTGCCAACCTGCGCGGTGGCCTGGCATTGACCGTGGTTATCGTCTCGGTGCTGCTGGCCGCCACCACAGGCATCGTTGGTGCCTCCATCGCGGTAATGGGCATGATCGCCCTGGTACCGATGCTCAAGTATTCCTATAACAAGGAGCTGAGCACTGGGGTCATCATGGCCAGCGGCTGCCTGGGTATCCTGATTCCACCCAGCATCATGCTGATCCTGATGGCCAGCTACTCGCAGGTCTCGGTAGGTGCGCTGTTTGCCGGTGCCTTGGTGCCGGGCCTGATGCTCGGTGTGATGTACGCGCTCTACGTACTGATCATCTGCATGATCAAGCCAAGCTATGGGCCAAAAGTACCTGCTGAAGAGCGCGCCCAAATATCCACCAAGCAGCTACTGATCATGCTGGCGAAGTACGTGCTGCCGCCAATGTCGCTGATTCTGGGCGTGCTAGGTGCCCTGTTCACCGGCATCGCCACGGCCACCGAAGCGTCAGCGATTGGTGTTTTCATTGCCTTCATCCTGTTCATGATCTTCGGCGACCGTAAGGTCTCAACCTGTTACTGGACGCTCATCGAAGCGAGCAAAACCACCACCATGGTCATGCTGGTGCTGGTCGGAGCCACTGCTTTTACCGGCGTGTTCTCGCGTGGCGGTGGTATGAATGTCATCAGCGAGCTGGTGCTGGCCATGCCTGGCGGTACCATTGGTGCGCTGATCCTGATGCTGTTCCTGGTGTTCATACTGGGGATGTTTCTGGACTGGACAGGCATCGTGCTGCTCAGCTTCCCGATCATGCTGCCCATTGTTGAAAGCATGGGAGTGGATGTTCTATGGTTCGTGGTCATGGTGGCTGTGGTGTTGCAGACCTCCTTCCTTACACCGCCGTTCGGTTATGCGCTGTTCTACCTAAAAGGCGTGGCGCCGCCGGAAATTGAAACCCTGGATCTGTACCGCGCGGTCATTCCGTTCTGTGCCCTGATCCTGCTGGCGTGCGTGCTGATGGCCTTCTTCCCAGTGCTGGTGACTGGCCTGCCTAGCCTGCTGCTGGGACGCTGACGCAAATGACAAGACAACTGGCGAAAGGAGAAGCCGCCATGAGCTTCAAGCTGCAGTTTGCTGACGGCCAAGCGTTTACTCAGCCGCTGGGCAAGATCGTCTGCGTAGGCCGCAACTACGCCGAACATGCCAAAGAGCTGAACAACCCGGTACCGTCAGCGCCACTGCTGTTCATCAAGCCAGCCACCAGCGCCGTCGAGCTGGGCAAGCCGCTGAGGGTAAATAGCGGCCATGGCGAGCCGGTTCACTTCGAAACCGAGCTTGCGCTATTGATCGGTGAGCCATTGAGCCACGTCAGCCCCGAACAGGCTGAGCGTGCGGTAGCGGGCATCGGCCTGGGGCTGGATTTGACCCTGCGCGAGCTGCAGTCGCAGCTCAAGGAAAAAGGCCACCCCTGGGAAGTCGCCAAGGGCTTTGACGGCGCCTGCCCGCTATCGCCGTTTGTGGCACTTGAGGCGATACCGGACTGGCCGGCGCTGAGCTTTACGCTATCAATCAACGGCACCTTACGTCAGCACGGTGTGGTATCAGAGATGCTGTTCCCGATTCCGCAGCTGCTGGCAGAAATGAGCCGCCATTTCACCCTGCTGCCGGGCGACGTCGTGCTAACCGGCACCCCTGCTGGCGTCGGCGTGCTGGAACCCGACAGCGAGCTGGCATTCACACTGGGCGACGGGCAGACAAGCCACCTGAAGGTGACTACCCGGGTAACAGAGTAGCGGCTCGATAAACGAACGCATCATCTGATGCGTGCTTAAACTGAAAAAGCCGTCGAGATCGACGGCTTTTTCATTAGTTTCAACTGTACTTAAGCATCAGGCTCTGGCAACGGCAGCGCGCCTTCTTCAATACGGCGTTTGAGGATAATGCGGAACTGCTCAGGATCATGGGGCGTAAGATCGTGGGCCGGCGGATCAACATACACCACCAGCAGACGCGACAGCCAGTAACGCAACGCCGTCATACACAACATGGTCGGCCACAATTTGCGCTCGGCTGGCGTCAACGGACGCTGGGCCAGGTAGGCACCGAGCAACACATCATGACGCTCAACGTTGAGCCGGCCATCCGGTTCAGTCGCCCAGTCGTTGATGACAATAGCCAGATCGAACAGTAAATCGCCGGTGCAGCCATTGTAGAAATCAATGATGCCACCCAGCCGGTCGCCATCATACAGGGTGTTATCGCGAAACAAATCGCCATGAATTGCGCCTTGGGGCAACTCCACGCCAGAGAGCGCGTCCTGATAACGATCGACTTCGTTCTTCATCAACGTCTGGTCGTCGCTGGAAATATAGCCTAGCACCTGGGTGTGCATGGCCAATAACCAGTGCAGATCACGAGGGTTCGGGCGATGACCGGTAAAGTGCTGTGACACACGATGCATGCGCCCTAAGGTGTCCCCCAGCGTCTGGCACTGGTTCAGATTGGGCCGCTTGGGATAAGACCCGGGCAGGCGCGGAAACAGCAACGCGGGTTTTTCGGCCAGGCTGTGCAGAGCAATTCCTTCGCGGTCATGCACCGGGCCGGGCACCGGCAGACGGTGCTCATCCAGGTAATCCAGCAGGCTGACAAAAAATGGCAGCTCGGCCTTGTCACCCTGCTCGAACAGCGTCAGCACCAGCTCGCGCTGATCGGTGGTAACAAAGAAGGTACTGTTTTCAGTGCCGGCAGGCACGCCCGCCAGGGAAACCAGCGAGCCCACACTATAGCGTTCCAAAAACGCCGCTACCTGGGCGTCGTCAAGCGGTGTAAATACGGCCATTTGTCATCTCAACCGGGTTTGCCAAGGCGCTATTGTAACCAACTGCGCCGCGTCACACGACGCATGATACGCCTTCAGCGACGCTTCACCCAGTCGGGAACGGGCACCTTGCCCGGAGACACCCGCTCGAAGTTTCCATTTCCATTGCGATCCAGCAGCACATAGGCCTTGCCGTTCTCGGGCTGAACCTCAATGGCGAACAGATGGCCATCAAGCCGATACTCCTTCACCGTGCGCTGGCTTTCCTGACGCACGGTCACATCGGGTTCAGCGGCCAGTACCGGCACTGACAACAGTGCCACCCCCAGCACCAGGCTTATTAGCACAGCGAGTATGCTGTGTGAAAACATGGTCCGTGGAGACATGGCCCGTAAAGATATGACGTGTTGCAGATTCATTGTGGTTCTCCCAGGCAGACAGCAAGCGGTTTCTCACTCCTGCTTCTGCTCAGTATAGAACGGCGCAATACCAGTCAGTTCCATACTGACCTGCTCCGTATTGATAGCGGCACTCTGCCAGACGGATGCCGGCAGGGCAAAGCAGGTCTGCAATGCGTATCATGGCTCCCATATACCCATTTATAGCCTAACTATCTGACGGACACCGACTCATGACTGACACGCCCATCGTTCTCGTCGACGGTTCCTCCTACCTGTACCGTGCCTTTCACGCCCTGCCACCACTGACCACCTCGGATGGCCAACCATCCGGCGCCATTCGTGGCGTGCTCAACATGCTCAAGCGGCTGATCAAGGATTACCCGAAAAGCCCTATGGCGGTGGTCTTCGATGCGCCGGGCAAGACCTTCCGCGATGAGTTCTTCGACCAGTACAAGGCCAACCGTCCACCGATGCCCGATGACCTGCGCGCCCAGATTGCTCCGCTGCACGAGTGCGTAAAAGCCCTGGGACTGCCGCTGCTCTGTATTGACGGAGTCGAGGCCGACGATGTCATCGGCACCTTGGCGCGCCTGGCCACCGAGGCCGGTCGCGACGCGGTGATTTCCACCGGCGACAAGGACATGGCCCAGCTGGTCAACGAGCACATCACGCTGGTCAACACCATGAATGATGAAACGCTCGATGTGGCCGGTGTTGAGGGAAAGTTCGGCCTGCCGCCGTCGCTGATCATCGATTTTCTGGCGCTAATGGGCGACAAGGTCGACAACATTCCCGGCGTGCCTGGGGTGGGTGAAAAAACCGCGCTAGGTCTGCTGCAGGGCATGAAAGGAGGACTCGACACCATCTATGCCGATCTCGACAAAGTAAAAACACTATCATTTCGTGGCGCTAAGACGCTGCCCAAGAAGCTTGAGGAGCACCGCGATCAAGCTTATCTGTCGTATCGTCTGGCCACCATCAAGACCGACTGCGAACTGGAACATGGGCTGGACGACCTAGCCATTGCCGAACCCGACCGCGAAGCGCTCAAATCGCTCTACCGCCAACTTGAATTCAAGGCCTGGCTGGCCGAGCTGCTGGAAGGCAAGGACGAAGGTGTAGATGATATCCGGCGCGGCAGCTCGCTTGATGCAGCTGACTCGGATAGCGACAACGGCAGTGAGGAGACATCACACACCGCTAGCGCGGCGCGAGTTGATACGATCATCGTCGAACAGGCTCAGCTTGACGACTGGCTTGCGCGGCTGCGCAAGGCCGAGGCCTTCTGTTTCGACCTGGAAACCACCAGCCTGAACTACATGGAAGCCGATATCGTCGGTGTCGGCCTGGCGCTGGAAGCGGGTGAGGCGGCCTATATTCCGCTGGGTCACGATTATTTAGATGCCCCCGAGCAACTTGATCGCAAGACGACCCTAGCAGCACTTGGCGAGGTGCTCGGCGATGAACGCATTGCCAAAATTGGCCAGAACCTCAAATACGATATCTCGGTGCTGGCGCGCTACAGCATTGAAGTCAAAGGTCCCTTGATCGACACCATGCTGGAGTCCTACGTACTCGATTCCACCGCCACCCGCCACGACATGGACTCGCTAGCGCTGAAATATCTGGGCGAAACGACCACTTCTTTTGAAGCGGTGGCCGGCAAAGGTGCCAAGCAGCTGACCTTCAATCAAGTTGCCATGGAGCAAGCGGTGCCCTACGCCTGCGAAGATGTGGATATCACCCTGCGCCTGCACCGCTACCTGCGCCCCAGAATCGATGCCACCGGCCGCCTGGCCGACGTGCTCGATCAGCTGGAACAGCCACTGATTCGCGTGCTGTCACGCATGGAGCGTAACGGCGTCGCACTGGATGCCAAACGCCTGCATACTCACAGCCAGCAGCTAGGTGAGCGCATCCGTGAGCTGGAAACCAGAGCCTATGAGCTGGCCGGGCGCGAGTTCAACCTGAGCTCGCCCAAGCAGCTGGGTGAGATCCTATTCGAGGAACAGGGCATCCCGGTGCTCAAGAAGACTCCGAAAGGCGCACCCTCTACCGCCGAAGCGGTACTCGAAGAGCTGGCACTGGACTACCCTCTGCCCAAGGTGATCATGGAGCACCGTGGCCTGTCCAAGCTACGCTCCACCTACACCGACAAGCTGCCCAAGCTGGTAGACCCAGCCACTGGACGCCTGCACACCAGTTACCATCAGGCGGTCACCGCTACCGGTCGGCTGTCGTCATCCGACCCCAACCTGCAGAACATCCCGATCCGCAATGAAGAAGGCCGACGCATCCGTCAGGCCTTCATCGCCCGGCCCGGCTACCGTATCGTGGCCGCCGACTACTCGCAGATCGAGCTGCGCATCATGGCACATCTCTCTGAAGATAAAGGCCTGTTGCAGGCGTTTACCGACGGCCGCGACATTCACGCCGCGACTGCCGCGGAGGTCTTCGGTGTGGCACTGGACAAGGTCAGCGATGATCAGCGACGCAGCGCTAAGGCCATCAACTTCGGGCTGATCTACGGCATGAGCGCCTGGGGGCTGGCTCGTCAGCTGCATATCGAGCAGAGCCAGGCCAAGGTGTATATCGAACGCTACTTCGACCGCTATCCCGGCGTAGCACGCTACATGGAGCGCATCCGAGCCCAGGCGGCAGAAGACGGCTTCGTCGAAACGGTGATGGGGCGGCGGCTGTATTTGCCGGAAATTCATGCCCAGAACCGCGCCCGCCGCCAAGGCGCCGAGCGTACCGCCATCAACGCACCGATGCAGGGCACCGCGGCAGATGTTATCAAGCGCGCCATGATCGACGTGGATGAGTGGCTGCAATCCCAGGCCCATGCAGACAGCAGCGACGCCTTCGACGCCTGGATGGTTATGCAAGTCCACGATGAGCTAGTCTTTGAAGTCAAAGAAGACCAAGCCGAAGCATTTATGGCCGAAGTGAAGGCGCGCATGAAGAACGCTGCCCAACTGGACGTAGCACTGGACGTCGAAGCCAAGCACGGCGCCAACTGGGATGAGGCGCATTAAAGATAGCCTGAAGATATAAACCCCAAGGCCCGCAACAGTTGAACTGTCGCGGGCCTTGTCTTCCGGTACGGCTGTCAGGCGGCTAGCCGCCCAAACTTAACGCCAGCCGACACGGTCGAAGATCTTCACCGCTTCGGGATTGTTGTTGCCCAGCTCGCTAATGTTCAGGTCATCTTTCTTGAACTCGCCCCAACCCACCAGCGTTTCATTCATCTCCACACCATCAACCACTGGGAACTCATAGTTGCCACTGGCCAACAGGTGCTGGGCTTCATCAGACGACAGGAACTCAAGGAAGCGTACGCCGTTATCACGGTTAGGTGCGCCCTTCACGACACCAGCACCGCCAACGTTGACATGAACACCGCGGTCATCCTGATTGGGGAACAGGATCTCGACCTTCTCAGCTACTTCACGATCCTTGGCATCATCAGAGTTCATCATGCGCACATAGTAGTAGTGGTTGCTAACGGCAACATCACACTCACCGCTGGCCACGCCACGTAGCTGGTCGCGGTCACCACCTTCTGGATCACGCGCCAGGTTATTAACCACGCCCTGGGCCCATTTTTCAGCTTCTTCTTCACCGTGGTGAGAGATCATTGAAGCCAACAGTGACTGGTTGTAAATGCTGTTGGAAGAACGAATGCAGACTTCGCCTTCGAACTGCGGATCGGCCAGCGCTTCGTAGGTGGCAACATCAGCCGGATCAATTTTTTCCGGATTATAGAAAATCACCCTTGCCCGCTGGCTGAAGCCAAACCACTTGCCATCAGGATGGCGCATGGAGTCAGGCAAGCGCTCATTGAGCACATCAGACTCAACGCTGTCGAAAATGTCTTCTTGCTCGCCGCGCCACAGGCGGCCGGCATCTACAGTGACCATGACATCAGCCGGACTGGCTGCGCCCTCGCGCTTGATGCGCTGGATCAGCTGGTCTGAGTCACCCTGCAACGCATTGACCTTGATGCCCGTTTCTTCGGTAAAGGCGTCATACAGCGCCTGGTCAGAGTCGTAATGGCGCGCAGAGTAGATGTTGACTTCCTCGGCGGCCTGAACGGCAAAACTGGCGCTGGCCATAAGGGCAGCTAGAGGGAGGACGATTCGACGTTGCGTAGACATCAGTTACCTCGGTTGGCTTTGAAAAAAGAAGTGTTGAAAGAAACCATGAGAGAATGATAACGAATTGCATTTAACTTCTGCATTGAAGCGCGCCTATTCCTTCGCGTCAAGTCCCATTTGCATTTCCCTGACCCTGATCAACAAAGGCAACAACATTAGCCGCTGAAACAACGAGTTTTATCCCAGCGTCACCAAACACCAAGCAGGGATATAACCAAAATAGCAACGCATTTGGGAAGCTTTCGCGTTATCATTGCAGTCGAATCAACAACGGTCGGGATATTTCGCCCATGCCCAATACCCAGACAGCGACGCCCCTTGTGGCTTCGCCACCCCAGCAGCAGGCCCAGCAACAGTGTGGCAGATGTCCTGCTCCTGACCGCACGCCCGTGCTGACGATGCGCAACATTCGTCATTCTTATGACGGCGACAGCGACCACAGCGCCGTTGAGCATGTTGACCTTGAGGTCTATCAAGGTGAAGTGGTCTGCCTGCTCGGCCCATCCGGCTGCGGCAAGACTACTCTGCTACGTATTGTGGCTGGCCTGGAGCGGGTTCAACAGGGCAGCGTCACACTCAATGGCAAGGTGGTCGGACAGGCGGGCATGCGCCACCTGCCCCCGGAGAAACGCAACGTCGGCCTGGCCTTCCAGGAGTCCGCGCTGTTCCCCCACCTCAGTGTGCTGGAGAACGTCGTGTTCGGGCTTGAATCGCTGCCAGCCCGGGAACGTAAACAGCGCGCCATGAGCCTGCTGGAACAGCTGGGTATGGAGCGCTTCGCCCAAGAGTACCCACACACCCTGTCAGGCGGTCAGCAACAGCGTGTAGCTCTGGCCCGGGCGCTGGCCCCCTCACCGCAGCTGATGCTATTGGATGAGCCGTTTTCCAGCCTGGATGCTCGGCTACGTGACCAGATTCGTGACGATACGCTGCACGTCCTGAAAGATGTCGGCGCCGGTGCCCTGCTAGTCACCCACGATCCGGAAGAAGCCATGTTCATGGCCGATCGCATCGCCCTGATGCGTGAAGGCCGTATTGTCCAGATCGGCACGCCACAGGAGCTTTACTGCACACCCAATGACCCCTTCGTGGTGCGCTTCTTTGGCGAGGTCAACGAACTGTCGGGCGTGGTCTGGCAGGGGCGGGTCATCACTCCAGTCGGTGAGGTTGATGCCCGTGGTCTGGAAGATGGCACCCTGGTGCGCGTCATGGTTCGCCCCGAAGCACTGTGCGTCAAGACACTGGATCAAGCGCCAGCCTCCGACCACGCCGACGAGCGCAACAGCCATGTATTGATGGCACGCCTGCTGGGACGCACAAGCCTGGTGCATATCTGCGCCCACGGCGATGACGGTGACGAGACCCACATGCATGCCCGGGTACCGGGTGTATTTCTGCCGTGTGAAGGCCAACCCATCAGCCTGGACCTGGACTGCTCACAGGTGTTCGTCTTCCCTGTCGAAGAAAGCAGCTGACTCCTTTCTGGATGCGGACTTGCTGGGGCGAGAGCCCCGCATCGCAATACTCAGCAACACCACCGGGATGATACCGACTGCCACAATCGTCAGCGACGAGGTAGCGGCTTCAGCCAGCCGCTCGTCTGCCGCCAGGTTGTGCGCGCGCACCGCCAACGTATCGAAGTTGAATGGCCGCAGAATGATGGTGGCCGGCAGCTCCTTCATCACATCTACAAACACCAGAATGCCCGCAGCCAGCAAGCTGCCGCGCATGATCGGCGTATGTATCCGGCGTAGCGTGCCGCCAGCCGTCTTGCCCAGAGTGCGCGACGCGGCATCCATGCTCGGCGTGACCTTCCCCAGGCTGGCCTCTAGAGCGTTAAAGGACACCGCCAGAAAGCGCACCACATAGGCATAGATCAGGATGAATGCCGAGCCGCTGAAGATCAGCCCCACAATCATGTCGTAATGATCCCGGGTGTAGGTATTCAGGGTGTGATCGAGCCAGGCAAAAGGAATCAGGATGCCCACCGCCACCACCGAGCCCGGAATGGCATACCCCATGGCGGCAATGCGCGTGGCGGTACGTGTCAGGGTGCCGGGGTGCAGGCGCGCACCATAGCTGAGCAGCAGGCCGAACCCAACGGCCACCAGCGCCGCAAGGGTCGCCAGTATCAGACTGTTACCGGCTATCGACACGAACTCACTGCCCAGCAGGCTGTCTCCGGTGCGCATGGCCATATGCCCCAGCAGGGCACCGGGTAGAATGAAGCCTATCAGTACTGGGGCAAAGCACGCCGCCACCGCCGCTATTGCCTTACCACCTCGAAGCTCAAAGTACTGCAACTGCTGGTAACGACTGGCCGTCTGATAATAGCGCCGCTTGCCGCGCGACCAGCGCTCCAGCAGCACAAAAACAATCACGAACGCCAGCAGGCAGGCCGCCAGCTGAGCCGCAGCAATCTGCTCGCCCATACCGAACCAGGTGCGATAGATGCCAGTAGTAAAGGTATCCACGCCAAAATACTGCACCGCGCCAAACTCATTGAGGGTTTCCATCAGCGCCAGCGACACCCCGCCAACAATGGCAGGTCTTGCCAGTGGCACGGCAATGGTGGAAAACAAGCGCCAGGGGCCGCGTCCCAGAGTACGCCCTACATCAAGCACACCGGCCGACTGTTCAAGAAAAGCCGCCCGCGCCAGCATGTACACATAGGGGTAAAGCACCATGGTAATCAGCACTGCCGCACCAGGCAGAGAGCGGACATTTGGGAACCAGTAATCTCCTCGATCCCAACCAAACAGATCGCGCAACAACGTCTGCACCGGCCCTGCGTACTGGAAGAAGTCAGTATAGGCGTAGGCAATTACATAAGTGGGTACCGCCAGCGGCAACAGCATGGCCCACTCAAAGATCCGCCGCCCCGGGAAGCGGCACATCACCACCAGCCAGGCGGTACCGGTGCCGATCACAAAGGTACCAATGCCCACGGCAAACACCAGAAACAGGGTGTTGAGCAGGTAGCGCGGCAGCACCGTACTGGCCAAGTGTGACCAGACATCGCCCATCGGCATGAAGATATGCATCAGTATCACGATCACCGGTAGCGCTACCACTGCGGCAATGCTCAGCGTCAGAACACTCCACAGATCAAAACGCTGCAACAGCCGGCGCTTCGTCGAAGCGGGCGTGGAGGTGGTGGTTCGGGACACAGGTAACTCCTTGCCGGTAAGGGGGAGGCAACATCGCAATGAGAGTGGTTTACCGGCAAGAATATTATCAGTTGAGCCGCTCGGCTGCAGCTGGCTTCTTCGCTATTCCGCCTGCCCGCGCAAATGTCAGATAAAGTGAACATGTAGAACTCACATCAGATCGACTGAAGAGATGCGTCACGGCCTCAAAGCAGGCCCCAGACATCGCACCAAAACAGGGCAAATACCATCATACTCGCATTGTTTTGGTGCAAAACAGCACCCAAGTAACGGCTTAGCGTGTCAGCTCACAAAGAGCGTGCATTGCTGAGGGCTGTCAGAAAACAAAAAAACCTACGGTAACTCAGAGAGATAAAAAATATGGGTTGAAAATGTAAAAACTGGCACGGTTCGTGCATTATTATTTCATATCACGACACGCATACTATAAACAGCTGTGTGACAGCCATTGAGCCCCGTACCATGGGAAGTCAGCGGCAGTCGTGCTACAAGGTCAGCCCAGCGCCTTTTTGCAGATATATTTTTGCCCTACCGTCCACTCTGGAGGATACTCATGTCCGACAAGACTCTCGCCCTTATCGAAGAACACAACGTCAAATGGGTTGATCTACGCTTCACCGATACCGGTGGCAAGGAACAACACGTCACCATCCCGGCCAGCGCTGTCGATGAGGAGTTTTTCGAGAACGGTCAGATGTTCGATGGCTCATCAATCCCCGGCTGGAAAGGAATCAACGAGTCCGACATGATCCTGCGCCCGGACGACGGCACCGCCTTTCTCGATCCCTTCACCGAAGACACTACGCTGATTCTACGCTGTGACATCATCGAGCCCGTCACCATGCAGGGCTACGAACGGGACCCACGCTCCATCGCCAAGCGCGCAGAGGCTTTCCTGCAGTCTACCGGCCTTGGCGATACCGCCTTTTTCGGCCCGGAGCCCGAGTTCTTTATCTTCGACGAAGTGCACTGGAAAACTGATGTTCAGGGCTCCATGTTCAAGATTTCTTCCGAAGAAGGCGCCTGGGCCACCGACAGCGTGATCGAGGGCGGCAACCACGGTCACCGCCCACGCCTCAAGGGCGGCTACTTCCCGGTGCCACCAGTCGACAGCTTCCACGACATCCGTGGTGCCATGTGTAACACCCTGGAAGCCATCGGCCAGAGCGTCGAAGTGCACCATCACGAAGTCGCCAACGCTGGGCAAAACGAGATCGGGGTCAAGTTCAACACCCTGGTCAAGAAAGCCGACGAAGTGCAGGAAATGAAGTACGTGATCCACAACGTGGCCCACGCCTACGGTAAGACCGCCACCTTCATGCCCAAGCCGCTGGTCGGCGACAACGGTAGCGGCATGCACGTACACCAGTCGTTCTGGAAGGACGGCATCAACCAATTCGCCGGAGACCAGTACGCCGGGCTGTCCGAGATGGCGCTGTATTACATTGGCGGCGTGATCAAGCACGCCCGGGCACTGAACGCCTTCTGTAACGCCTCCACCAACTCCTATAAGCGTCTAGTGCCGGGCTTCGAAGCGCCGGTGATGCTAGCCTACAGCGCGCGCAACCGCTCAGCGTCGATCCGCATCCCCTACACCGCCAGCCCCAAGGGTAAGCGCGTCGAAACCCGCTTTCCGGATCCGACCGCCAACCCCTATCTGTGTTTTGCGGCACTGTTGATGGCCGGCATCGACGGCATCAAGAATAAGATCCACCCCGGCGATGCCATGGACAAGAACCTCTATGACCTGCCACCGGAAGAAGGCAAGGCCATCCCCACCGTGGCCGAAAGCCTAGCGCAGGCGCTCGATGCCCTCGACGCTGACCGTGCCTTCCTTACCGAAGGCAGCGTGTTCACCGACGATATGATTGATGCCTATATCGAGCTCAAGAAGATCGAGGTTGAGCGGCTGCGCATGGCGACTCACCCGATCGAGTTCGACATGTACTACAGCTGTTGATCGCTAACTGAACACTGAGGGCGCCACCAGGCGCCCTTTTTATGCTCTCCATGTTCAGTTAATCAGCATGTCTCCGCCAAGCCCAAGAGCAAAGCCCAACACTGCCCCCAGTGGTGGCGCCCAGTGCTGGTCAAGCCGCGCCTCGGGCGCCAGATCCTGAAAGAGTGAATAGAGGATTCCGCCTGCGGCAAACAGCATAATGCCCGACACTACCTGGGGGTAATGCGATAGCCAGAACAGGCCACTTAGTCCGGCTACCGGCCCAAGCAATGCCATGCCTGTAAACGTCAGCAGCAGCCGACGCCTGCTGTAGTGCGTGGAGTGCCCCAGCTCCTGAATAGCACTGAAGCCCTCAGGCAGATTCTGTAACGCCATCAAGGCGGCCAACAGCACACCACCCTCGCCGCTCAATGCAAAGGCCGCGCCCAGAGCCAACGCTTCAGGCACGAAGTCGGCCAGCATGGCCGCCAGTTGACTAGCCTGGGTGCCGCTGCGCTGAAGCCACACATCCAGCCCCATGAAGCCCAACCCACCGGCCAACAGGCAACCTACGGCAAGCGGCATCTCAAGCTTGGCGGAACCCTCCGGCACCAGCACTAACGCCACCGCTGACAATAACGCACCGCCACCGAAGGCGACGATGCCGTGACGCAGCTCACTATCCAGCCAGACCGGCCCCAACCTGCCGATACCCGACAGCCAGCCACCCAGCGGCATGGCCATGCCAGCCATCAGTGTCAACAAAATAACCGTGTGCCAACTTTCCATGGGTTACTCCCCCCTATCTGCCTACGCCAAGCGACTATACTGCTAATACATCATCCAAAAAGCACTGTTTGACCACGGAGGGTCTCGGGTGAACCACAGGATTAAACCACTGACGCTACTGCTTTCACTGGGTTTTGCGGCCACACAAGCAATGCAGGAAGCCCAGGCCCAGAGCATTTACCAAACGATCGACAGGCACGGCAATGTCACCTTTACCGACCACCCTGGGCATGGTGGCAAACAGATTCATCTCCCACCGCTACCGCTGCTTCCCGCCATGGCACCACAGCAGGTAGCACCCGCCGCTGTGGCTTTACAGCCTGTGTCTGGGTCTGGCTCTGGGCCTGAATCTGAGCCTGGTCAGTCACCCACGCGCCCGGGCTTGCCGTTCATGCCTTACGACACCTTCTCCATCAGTACACCGGTCAACAGTCAGACCTTACCCCTGGGCGCGGCTGGCAATGCTCAGGTATTGCTGAATATCCAGCCAGCCTTGCGCAAGGACCACCGGGTGCGCCTGCTACTGGACGGCCAGATCAGCCAGAGCGCCATGCACACCACCACCTTCATACTGTCGAACCTTAACCGTGGCTCGCATCAACTACAGGCCGAACTGATCGATGCCTCCGGCACAGTGCGCCACCGCACGCCGGCGCAGATAATCCACGTCCAACGCGCCAGTATCAATATGCTGCGTAATCCCAACAATCGCAGTAACATCAATAATTCGGGCGGCCTATTCAACGAGCCCAGCAACTAGGCATATACCAACGCCAAATGTTCAGGTATTACTAAACGCTCAGCCTAACCTGCGCAATAACTCGAGCCACGACATCCCGGGACCATACACCAAGGCATGTACCAGCGCCTAATAGAGCACATGACCACCGCCGTACTGCTGCTCGACGACCAGTTGCGGCTGCAGTGGATGAATCCAGCCGCTGAGGCGCTACTGGCACTAAGCCTTGCCCGGGTAAGCGGTCAGGCACTACTTGAGTTGATTGATACCGACAATGAGGTTGGCGAGCGACTTACCCGGGCATTGCGGGAATCCCACCCCTTTACCCAGCGCGAAGCGCGCTTGACGCTTGCCACCGGTGACAGCCTGACGGTCGACTACACCGCCTCGCCCATCAGTGGGCAGGAACTGCTGCTGGAGGTGGAGCCGCGGGATCGACTGCTGCGAATTTCTCGCGAAGAAGCGCTGCAGTCGCGCCAGGAAACCATCAAAGTACTAACTCGCGGACTGGCCCACGAGGTCAAGAACCCGCTCGGCGGCATTCGTGGCGCAGCCCAGCTACTCGAACGTGACCTCAAAGATCCTGCCCAAACCGAGTTCACCCGCATTATCATTGAAGAGGCGGATCGGCTTCGCGATCTGGTTGACTCAATGCTCGGCCCCAACCGCCTTGCTCGTCACAGCACGCTGAACATTCATCGTGTGCTGGAGCGCGTGGCTGCCCTACTGGCTGCGGAATATCCCGGCATCCACATCGTTCGCGACTACGACCCGAGCCTTCCGGAACTGCACGGCGATGAAGCCCAGCTGATCCAGGCGGTGCTCAATGTGATGCGTAATGCCGCTCAGGCCATGACCGAAGGCGCCACACAACAGCCCGAGCTGGTGCTGCGTACCCGGGCACGCCGCCAGTTCACGCTAGGTGCCAAACGTCACCGCCTGGTCTGCAAGATAGCCATCATCGACAACGGTCCGGGCATTGCCAGTGGCTTTGAAGAGACACTGTTCTATCCGATGGTGTCTGGCCGCGCCGAGGGAAGCGGCCTGGGGCTATCCATTGCCCAGTCGATCCTTCACCAGCACCAAGGGCTGGTCGAATACGAGTCGCGCCCCGGTCACACCGAGTTTCGTCTGCTGATTCCCCTGGAGACACCCCATGACTGATGCCGCCCGCGTACTGGTCGTTGATGACGACCGCACCATCCGCTGGGTGCTGGAGCGCGCGCTGGATAAACCGGACCTAAACGTCGAGTGCGTAGACCGTGCCGAAGCCGCACTGACCCGGCTGCTGACCGACCCCCCGGATGTGCTGCTCACCGATATTCGCATGCCCGGCATCAACGGCCTCGACCTGCTGGCTCGGGTGCGCGAAGCCCAGCCCGAGCTACCGGTCATCGTGATGACCGCCCACTCCGACCTCGATAGTGCAGTGGCCTCCTACCAGGGCGGCGCCTTCGAGTACCTGCCCAAGCCATTCGACGTGGACGACGCCCTGGCACTGGTGCGCCGTGCTGTAGCCCATGCCCGGGAGCGCAAACGGCCGCTGGTGGCTCCCGAAGGCCAGGACGCCGAGATCATCGGCGCGGCTCCGGCCATGCAGGAGGTATTTCGCGCCATCGGCCGCCTCTCGCAGTCGCATATCACGGTGCTGATCAACGGCGAGTCGGGTACCGGCAAAGAGCGCGTAGCCAAGGCACTGCACCAGCACAGCCCTCGCGCAAGCCAGCCGTTCATCGCGCTGAACATGGCAGCGATTCCCCGCGACCTAATCGAGTCAGAGCTGTTCGGCCATGAAAAAGGCGCCTTCACTGGCGCCACTACCCTGCGTCAGGGACGCTTCGAACAGGCCAACGGCGGCACACTGTTTCTCGATGAAATCGGCGACATGCCTGCTGAAACCCAGACCCGGCTGCTGCGGGTACTGGCCGACGGTGAGTTCTATCGAGTTGGTGGCCACCTTCCGGTTCAGGTCGACGTGCGCATCATCGCCGCCACGCACCAGAATCTTGAGACACGAGTTAGCGAAGGCCTCTTTCGCGAAGACCTGTTCCACCGCCTCAACGTCATCCGTGTGCGCCTACCTTCTCTGGCCGAACGCCGCGAGGACATCCCACTGCTCACCCGACACTTCCTGAGTGAGGCCGCCCGCGAACTCGCCACTGAAACCAAAGTGCTTACCGAGGCCGCCGAGCTCAAACTCACCCAGATGTGCTGGCCCGGCAACGTGCGCCAACTGGAAAACACCTGCCGCTGGCTCACCGTCATGGCCTCGGGCCGTGAGATTCTGGTTGAAGATTTTCCGCCAGAGCTTTTGGAAAAAGACAGCAGCCCGTCAGCAAGCGCCACCGTGGCGGCAGCACCTAACAACTGGCGGCAAGTGTTTGGCGACTGGGCTGAGCAAGCACTGGCCACGGGCCAGGATCAGCTGCTGCACCAAGCGGTAGCGGACGTCGAACGTATTCTGATCCGCACTACGCTTAAACATACCGACGGACGCAGGGGCGAAGCCGCCGAGCGGCTCGGATGGGGGCGCAACACCCTGAGCCGCAAGCTCAAGGTGTTGCTGCCGGAGCTGTCAGACGATTAACGCTGTCCGGCAAACTCTCTAACCGCCCAACAGCTGGGTACGCTTTTCAAGCCACGCCAGGGCGTCACCCTCAAGCTTAGGCGCCAGCCGCTCCCTCACCTCTGCGTGGTAGGCGTTGAGCCAGACAATTTCGGCATCGCTGAGCAGCTCGGCCTTAATGGGGCGGGTATCGATGGGGCACAGGGTCAGGGTTTCAAAGTGCAGGAAGTCGCCGAACGGGCTGTCATCAGACGGGCGGTTGACAGCCAGGTTCTCGATACGGATCCCCCACCCACCCGGGCGATAGAGGCCCGGCTCAATGGAGGTAATCATGCCTGACTGCATGGCACCCTGGGGCGTTACCGGAGCATGCCAGGAAATTACCTGAGGGCCTTCGTGTACATTCAGGAAGTAGCCTACGCCATGGCCAGTGCCATGACCGTAGTCCCGCCCGGTAGCCCACAGCGGCGCACGGGCGATGGCATCCAGTTGAGGCCCGGGAATGCCGCGCGGAAAGTGCGCTTGCGAGAGTGAAATGGTGCCCTTAAGCACTAGGGTGTAGTCCTCGCGCTGCAGGTCACTGAGCTCACCCACCGGAATCACTCGGGTAATATCCGTGGTGCCGCCAAGATACTGGCCGCCGGAGTCGATCAGCAGCAGCCCATTACCGTGAATTCTGGAATGCGCCTCTTCGGTAGCACGGTAGTGGGGCAGTGCCCCATTGGCGTTGAAACCGGCGATGGTGGCGAAGCTGCGGCTGACGAAGTGCGGCCGCCGCGCACGGGCTGCGGTGAGATGTTCATCCACATCAAGCTCTGTCAAGGTGTCACCACGCTCAAGCGCGGCTTCAAGCCAGGCAAAGAACTCGCACAGTGCCGCCCCGTCTTCTTCCATGGTACGACGCACATGAGCAAGCTCAATATCGCTTTTGCAGCCCTTGGCGAGCGTGCTGGGCTGGAATGCTTCACACAGGGCTGCGCCTTCGGGCAAGGCCTGACGGGTTGCCAGTGAGATGCGCGCCGGGTCAAGCAGGATGCGTGACGTCGAAGCTAGCTCGCCCAGCCGGGCCGCCCAGTCAGCGTAATCAGCCACGTCAATGCCATCGGCACCCAGCGCTGAAATGGTCGAAGCATCCAGCTTGCCAGGCGTCACAAACAGAGTGGCACTGTGCTGGCCGATCAGCAGGTGCGACAGGAATACCGGGTTGAACTGCACATCACTGCCACGCAGCTGGGTCAGCCAAGCAATATCATCAAGCGTAGAGACCAGGTGACAGTCAGCATTTTTTTCGGCCATGGCGTCACGTATCCGAGCCAGGCGCGCGCTACGCGTCTCATCCAGCCAGTCCTGAGCATGGACATACACCGGCGCCTCGGGAAGCGCCGGGCGCTGCGGCCAAATGGTATTCAGCAGGTCAGGGCCATGACGACGGCGAATTCCCGCTGGCGCCAGATGATCGGCCAGCTTGCGCGCCGTGGCCAGCGATACCACCGCCGGATCAAACCCAACGCACTGCCCCTCTTCCAGCGACTCAGCCAGCCAGCGCATTGGCGCATCCGGCTGGCCCGGCTGCAGCTTCATCAATGCAATGCCGCTACCGGCCAGCTGGGCCTCGGCCTGCTCCCAGTAGCGGCTGTCTACCCACAGCCCTGCTTCTTGCCGGGTGATGACCAGGGTGCCCACCGAGCCATCAAAACCCGACAACCAGGCACGCCCAGCCCAATGCTCCGGAAGATATTCTGAGCTGTGTGGGTCAGAAGACGGTAGCCACCAGGCGTCCATATCGTGCTTCTGCATGGCCTTGCGCAGACCGGCAAGCCGCTGGGCCGCCGGAAAGGTTGCATCGTTACTCATCTATAGCACTCCAGTCGTTGCCCGCTGGCGGGACAGTGAGGAGCCGCACTACCGCAACCTGAAACAGTCGGAGGGCGTGCAGCATAGGCAGATCATACCTGTCATCATCGCGTCCAGCAGGGTCAGCAAGCAACAATTGCGGCTGACTAGGCTAGCGGCACCGTAACTGCGAGAATACAGGTCTCAAGGAGATTCTCTGCATGACGCAAATGAGCTGGCAGCGCTTGCTTGATCCAACGCGGCTGCATGACACCCGGGATGCGCTCCCCGAAGAGCCTGGCCGCAGTCCTTTTCACAAGGACCACGACCGCATTGTGTTTTCTGGGTCTTTCCGTCGCCTGGGCCGTAAAACGCAGGTCCATCCGCTGACCGAAAACGACCATATCCATACGCGACTGACTCACTCGCTGGAAGTCGGCTGCGTGGGGCGCTCGCTGGGCATGAGCGTTGGCGAGGCACTCAATCATCGCCTACCTGACACCATCAGCCCGGCGGATCTGGGCGTTATTGTCCAGGCAGCCTGCCTGGCCCACGATATCGGCAACCCGCCCTTTGGGCATGCCGGCGAATATGCCATTCGCGACTGGTTCAAGAGTGCAAAACTCAACGGCAGCGGCCTGCTCGACGGTCTTTCCGAAGGTGAGCGCCGCGACCTGCTAACTTACGAAGGCAACGCCCAAGGCTTTCGCATCGTCACCCAGATCGAATACAACCAGTTTCGCGGTGGAATGCGTCTGACCACGGCAACCCTGGGCACCCTGCTGAAATACCCATGGACGGTCGAACATGGCGGCAAGGCCGGCAAGTTCGGTGCCTATCAGAGTGAAGCGCCGCTACTGGCCGAGCTCGCCGATCGTCTCGGTCTGATCGCACAGGGCCAGCAGCGCTGGTGCCGCCACCCGCTGGCGTGGCTTGTCGAAGCCGCCGACGACATCTGTTATGCGCTGCTCGACCTGGAAGATGGCCTGGAGATGGAAATTCTTGATTATGGCGAAGTGGCAGAAGTACTAACCCAGATTGCCGGTGGCGTACCCGAAGACTACATCACCATGCAGCAGCAGGGGGCCTCGCGGCGCCGACGCATCGCCGCGCTGCGCGGTGCTGCCATGGAGCGTGCTGTCAGTGACGTCAGTGATGTGTTCGTCCAACACGAACATGAGCTGCTCAGCGGCAGCCTGCAGCAGGACCTGCTGGCGCTGTGTCATCCCGACCTGGACTGGGGCGTGAAGGCCGCCAAACAGTTGGCCCGCGAGCGCATTTTCCGCAACGAGCGCAAAGCCAAGCTGGAAATCGGCGCCTACACCACCCTGGGCATTCTGCTGGAGGCATTCATCGGCGCGGCCCACGAGCTGCACCATACCGGCAGCTCGTCGTTCAAACATGAGCGTGTGCTGGCGCTGATTGGCGAAAACACCCCGCTGCCGTCGTGGTCACTCTACGACAGCTACCGGCGCATGCTCGACTTCATCGGCGGCATGACCGATCACTTCGCCGTTGACCTGGCCCAGGAGATGGGCGGACGCTTGCGCGGTTATTGACGTGCCACAAACCATCAGAGCAGAGAAACCATGCCTGAGCTTTTGTTGAAACGCCTAATCACACTGCTGATCACGCTGTTTATCAGCGTCTCTACCATAGCAGAAATCCCCGCTATCCAGGTCGAGGCGTTTGATAGCTATACCCTTGCCCTGACCTGGCACGGGGGCTTCTGTGAAAGCCGCTCACGCCCGCCACGCGAGTGCCAAAATGTCTCGTTGTCTCAGGGGGCTGACGACGGCTTTGTGCTCCATGGGCTATGGCCTTCCCTGCCGCAGCGGCTGCGCGAGCGCGGCGTAACGGCTGGCCAGTGGCGTAAAAACGGCTGCTTCTTGGAGTCACCGCGCCCCAGCGGCAGCTTTTGTCGTCATCCATCACTGGAGCTTTCCAGCAAGCTCAGCGATGAGCTCGACTACAGCATGCCAGGCCGTGCCAGCTGCCTGGGCCGCTATCAATATGCCAAGCACGCCGCCTGCCTTGGCATCACCGCCGAAGACATTTTCGACACCTCG
This sequence comes from Halomonas sp., assembly GCF_052095765.1. Lineage (GTDB taxonomy): Bacteria > Pseudomonadota > Gammaproteobacteria > Pseudomonadales > Halomonadaceae > Halomonas. The sequence goes on along the minus strand of NZ_JBQDJZ010000011.1, from coordinate 15,516 downwards.
GTGGCGCTGGTAGAGGCGGTTAACAACAGTGCTTTTGGTGCCTTTGTCCGCGATAACAGTGGGCGCAGTGTGGGCAGGAACGCATTGATTGATGCCTTCGAAAAAGCTTTCGGCCGTGGCACTGGACGAGCACTCCACCTGGCGTGTGGCGGAAGGGGCAAGCGCACACTGACCGAAGTGCGCATCGGCATTCATGCGAACCAGCTGACCCGCTTCCCTGCGCGCGACAGCCTGATGCGCATGAATCGTGGCAACTGTGGCAAACAAATCAACCTGCCAGATCCTGGCTGAGCCCGCACAGCCACTCACTCTTTCATTCTGTCAGCCAAACATCAGCGCGAGTCAAGACGACGCTGCAACGCGGCAATCACCTTACGGTGGGTGGCTGGGTCCATCTCTGGCCCCTGCCAACTGCTGAGCTGACGCGCCAACCCTTCGCCGCTGACCACCCACAGCTCGCCCCGCGGTCCAGTCTCAGACTCGGCACCGACGACCTGCCAACCGGGCAGCACCAGAACACCCTGTACCGGCACAGCCTTGCACAGTTCACGCTCCAGCCACACCGCCAACCAGCGGGTTGACTGCAGGGCTTCTTTCATCGGACGGCGTTCGTTCCAACTGCCAAAACGTAGCCGCTGATGCTCTACGCTGACAACGTTTTGCGGCGCGCCATCTAGGCTGATTCCCGGCGTTCTGGCGCGCGTATCAATAACAAATACACGGCATGGCGTAACAACCACATGGCCCAGAGTGCGCAGCTTTCCAGGCACCTCCTGAAACACCACATAGGGATGCGACTCAGGACGAATCAGCCGCTTGAGCTCTTCACCCACGGCAAGCTCACAGGAAAGCCCGAGCTTGAGGCGGGAGATTTTCTGGAAATCGCGAATCAGCCGCAGCCCGAAAACCAGCGCCAGCACGCTGGTCAACGCGCCGATCATTGCCCACTCCAACCACAATTGCTGAGTGGCAAATAGCATGCGCCCCATGCCGTAGACCAGCGGGGCCAGAATCAGCACAGGCCCCAGCGCACCATTAATGAACAGGCTCACAAAGGACCGGTCAAGACGCTCTCGCAGTGTCTGCCCGGACGCCTTGAGTGGCTGGGTGTCGAACGGAGAAAACGGCTGGCTGTTCAGCAGGTGGCGCAGCGCAAGCACAGCCACGCCGGTGGCAGCCAGTGGAAAGAGAAACAGCAGCGGTAGAAGATACTCAAGCCAGACCATTGCTACATGCCTTTGTTCATGAACACGGGTATTCTAGCCCGGTTGCATGACCAAGCGACACGCGCCCTTATGGTAAGACTCGAGGACTGCCCCGCATGACGCAAACACAGTCTGCTCCCGATACTTTGCTGGACTTTGTTCAGCGTCATTCACGTCTGACCGTGTTGACCGGTGCTGGCATTAGTACCGCCAGTGGGATCCCGGACTATCGCGACGCCGAAGGCAACTGGAAGCACTCGCCGCCAATGCAACATCAAGAGTTCATGGGCAGTCACGGTGCTCGCCAGCGCTATTGGGCCAGGGCGCTGGTCGGCTTTCGCACCCTGGAGCAGGCCCGCCCCAATACAGCCCATGCGGTGCTGGCACGCCTGGAAGCCAGGGGGCTAATCAACGGCATCATCACCCAGAACGTGGACGGCCTGCACCAGCGTGCGGGGTCAAAGCGGGTAATTGATCTTCACGGGCGGGCCGACAGGGTGCGCTGTATGGGCTGCGATATGCGTCGCCTGCGCCATGAGCTGCACGCTGAACTCGCCGAGCGTAACCCTGACTGGCTGACACTGAGTGCCGCACCACGACCCGACGGTGACGCCGATCTGGAGCGCGACTTCAGTGGCTTTGAGGTGCCGGCCTGCCAGCAGTGCCAGTCGGGCGTATGGAAGCCCGACGTGGTGTTTTTCGGTGACAGCGTGCCAGCCAGCACCGTCAAGGATGCCATGGACCTGCTGGCCGATAGCAACGGTCTGCTGGTCGTGGGTTCATCGTTGATGGTCTTCTCGGGCTTTCGTTTTGTCAGGGCAGCCGTACAGCAGAGTAAACCGATCGCCTGCCTGAACCTAGGCCGCACACGGGCCGATGACCTTTACCAGCTCAAGGTAAGCCAAAGCGCCGAACCGGCACTGGTCTCGCTGGAGCAAGGGCTCGAGGCGCTCGAACGGGTCTGACAGTCAGCCACCACTGAGCCTGACCCGATAACCTCGCTGTTCCAGCTCAACCTTGAGCACATCGCGCTGATCACCCTGAATCTCGATCACCCCGTCTTTCAGGGCACCTCCCGTGCCACACCGCTTCTTGAGTGCCTTGGCCAACGCCTTGAGCTCCTCACTGGTCAGCGGCACACCTTCGATCAGCGTAACGCCCTTGCCTTTGCGTCCCTTGGTGTCACGCCGTAACCGCACAATGCCGTCCAGTGCCGCCAAACGCTGCTGCTCAGCATTTTCAGCACAGCGGCATTGGCCGGTGGATTCGCGGCACTCAGGACAGATATCGCCATGTTCAGTGGAATAGACCAGACCACGTAGCTGATCCTGCATTGATGTCATGTGCCAGCTCCTTTGTTTCTGCTAATTAGGAATAATCAAACCAGTAACGGCCGCCAGATGGCAGCCGCCTTATCCAATATATTGGCTCAACATGTTGGTTCAATAAGATGCTTCAATCACATGCAACTGCACAAGGTATCAGGATAGCAGCAGTGCACTCAGCCAGAAGACAGAAGCTGGCGAGTATTGGTCAGGCGTGCGATTACTGTAGGCAGCTGAAACATGCTGGTAATCATGATGGCACCGTCGGGCGTCGACTCGGCATCGGGAAAGCGATTGAGGTGCACCACAGTGCAGCCCGCATCCAGCGCGGCCTTTACGCCAACCAGCGCGTCATCAATGGCGACACAGTCCTGCGGGTGATAGCCCATCCTGCTGGCGGCGTGCCGATACAGGCCGGGATCAGGCTTCCAGCAGCCCACCTCATAAGCGCTGAACAGGTTGTTCCCAAAAGCACTTTCCAGCGCAGTGGCGCCCAGCGAGGTACGCACCTTCCTCAGCGGCCCGTTGGAAACCACGCCCATGGGATGCCCGGCAAGAGCCGCCAATGCCTCGGCAGCGCCTTCTATCACTTCAAGATCAACAGCCAAGCGGCGATCGAGGTTGGCGCGCATACGCTGCTCAAGTATCCTGAGCCGCTCAGCATCAACACTGCCGTAGCGCGCCTCCAGCGTTGCCACAATGTGACGAAAGCGTGCACCGCGAAACTCACCAACGTAATCGCTGGCCCGAAATGGCAAGCCCGCCTCGGTGAGGCTGTGCTCCATTTCTTCGGCCAACAGCGGTTCGCTGTCGACTAAGGTGCCGTCACAATCGAAAAGCAGACAAAGCGGGCGGACCATTGGCAGACCTCTCAGCATGAAGGTGCATTGCTGGTATCAAAAACATTTCAGGCATTGATCGTGATACAGATCATTAAAGACTAGATTTTGCATTTTGTGAACAGTGTTTTTAAATGTCCCCCTCTAACACTTCTGAATTTCTCCCAATTTGGACTTTCAACAATCACTCTACCTTAGTGTCGAGGCCAACTCTTCCACCAGTTCAGTCATTGCTTTCACACCTGACTTAGCCAAATTAAGCAATGCTAGCTAACAGCCCAGCATTACCACCAAAATCAACTATCGCGGCCTTCCTGCTCAGATGGCGCGCAGCTAGGTTCGCAGAGCGCCAAGTGTTATGTTATAACATCAACGCTCTATCCCTTACGTCAGGCACACCTCGCCTGTTCATTTGCCTAAGAATGGGAATGGTGCGCCTTTTTGCGTTTAACGCTGGCTCGGCAAAGCGTCTACTGATGCCGCCAGGAAACTGCTGAACCACCAATCCGATACCTAACGACTCCTCTGACATGCTCAAGCGAGCCCTACATGGAACATAACACCCTAGAAGATATCGCCACCGCGTCTGCCGAACACCTTGGCGCACTGAACTGGGTCGGCATGGAGGGCATCGCCCTGCCACTCCAAGTCGCCGGGCAACCCATCTCTGGGCGCGCTTCCGCGGGCGTCAGCCTTGATGATCCAGCTGCCCGCGGCATTCACATGTCACGCCTTTATCTGGCTCTGGCCGACTTAGAACAAAAAGAGCTCGCGCTGCCGCTGATAGCCACCGTGCTTGACACCTTTTTAGCAAGCCATGAGGGGCTATCACAACAAGCTTTTCTCGACCTCGAAGGTGAGGCTCTACTGCGCCGTCAAGCGCTGATCAGCCCCCTATCGGGATGGAAGACTTACCCCTTCGCTCTACGCTGCCATCGTGACACCCTCGGACTACATGCCACCCTCGAACTGAGCGTGGGCTACTCCTCCACCTGCCCCTGCTCAGCGGCATTAGCACGTCAACTGATCCAACAAGCCTTTTACGATGATTTTGCCGACATAACCGTGACCCGCGATGCGGTGCACACGTGGCTGGGGAGTGACCAGAGCATCCTCGCAACGCCCCATAGCCAACGCAGCCAGGCACATCTTTCCGTGCGCCTAGATACTACCTCGACAGAATTGCCGTTACTGACACTGGTCGACACTATCGAACACGCCCTAGGTACAGCCCTGCAAACCGCAGTAAAGCGCATCGACGAACAGGCCTTTGCCTTAGCCAACGGCCAAAACCTAATGTTCTGCGAAGATGCGGCCCGGCGTCTGCATACTGCCCTACGCGACCAACCCAGTATCACAGGGTTTTCTCTACGAATGGTGCATGCCGAGAGCCTGCATGCCCATGACGCCGTGGCACGCAGTCAGTGGAACTGGCAAGAAATGTAATAACGACCTGAGAACAAAAAAATGCCTAGCGCATCACTGGACTCAAAGAGACGTATCGTAAGATGCCACAGTACGTGCGCTACAGCGTCTGATCTGCGAAACCAGGCTAGATAAAGCAAACAGGATCGCGGCTAGGCAGACAATGGTGGGGCCGGTAGGAGTATCAAGCCAGTAGGCGGCCTGCAAGCCGCCAGTGGTCGAAGCGGCTCCAACCACCGTAGCCAGCAGCGCCATAGCCTCTGGAGAGCGACAAAAAGGACGGGCTGCAGCAGCAGGAATAATCAGTAGAGCAGCAATCAACAGCGCGCCTACCACTTTGAGCGCCACGGCCACGACCACTGCTAGAGCCAGCGTCAGCACCAACTGTTCACGCCTAGGGTCAATACCACTAGCACGAGCTAAGTCAGCATTCAGAGTTGCCGTCAGCAACGCCGACCAACGCCACCCAACTAGGCTCACCACTAATAACGCGCCGCCGCCGATAAGCACCAGATCCCCCTTGCTAACGGCTAAGATATCGCCGAATAGGTAAGCCATCAGGTCGATACGCACCCCCGAAAGGAATGACACGGCTACCAAACCAAAAGCCAGTGCCGAATGCGCCATAACACCGAGCAGAGTATCCATGGCATAGCCCCGCTCGCTGAGCAGAGAAACCAGCGCGGCCATTATTAGTGACACTGCCAAAACGCTTACAAAAACAGACGTAGATAGCAGCAGCGACAACGCTACACCAAGAATGGCCGCGTGAGCGGTAGCATCGCCGAAGTAGGCCATGCGACGCCACACCACAAAGCACCCCAGCGGCGCAGCAGCGAACGCCACACCAAGGCCTGCCAAGGTAGCGCGAACTAGGAAGTCATCAAGCATTAGTGGTGAACCTTTAAGATGTCAGCGTCCGCCGCCCGCCGATGAGGCTCACCGGCAGCAGAGACCTGATGTGACTGATCGTGATAATGACGATAAAGCGCTAACGTTTCGGCGATATCAGAGCCGAATAGCTCTCGGTAAGCTGGCGATGAAAGCACCCGATCGGGCGTTCCTTGGCAGCAAACATGACGATTCAGGCATATTACGCGATCTGATGCCCGCATCACCACATGCAGCTCATGGCTGACCATCAGCACCGCACAACCCATGTCTCGGCGCACGTTTTCGATCTGACGATAAAAATCAGCCATACCGCGGTGATCGAGGCCTTGGGCTGCCTCGTCAAGCAGCAACAGGTCGGGCTTATTTAATAGTGCTCGAGCGAGCAGAATACGCTGCAACTGCCCTCCTGAAAGGTCCGTCACCTGATGTTGGCTCAACCCTGGCACACCGGCTTGCTCCAAGGCTTGGCACACAACCTGTGTTGGATGACGACGCGGCAAATTCAAAAAACGCGTCACTGTCATTGGTAGCGTGGCATCAATGGCCAAACGTTGAGGCACGTAACCGATGATCAGGCCCGGCTGGCGTACCAAGCGGCCGCTACCTGGCTGTATAGCACCAATGATGGTCCGCAACAGCGTCGACTTTCCAGAACCATTGGGGCCAACCACAGTGACGATCTCACCAGGATCGATATGTAGATCGATGCCTTCAAGAATACGGCTTCTTCCAAAAGTGACGTGCAGGTTATCGATCGACAGCAGGGGCATGGCATCCCTCCAATTTTGTCATGTCGATGACAGAAATCATCCAGATCGGCACAGTTGACGAAGCTATGGATGTTATAATATAACACACACTATCACAATAGATTCATTCACTGTCTGCACAAAATAGGAGAAGGATAATGAGAAACAAACTGCTACGCCCACTTTGCCTGCCCTGGTTAATGGCTCCTGCTATCGCGGCTGCCGAGGTGCCTACCGTGGCAGTGGATATTCCACCTGTATATTCACTGGTCGACCAAGTGATGGGGGAGCTAGGCTCTCCCGAGTTGATAGTTCAGCCAGGAGCTTCACCCCACGGCTATTCCATGCGACCTTCTGAAGCAGAAGCCCTTTCACGTGCCGATGTCATCGTTTGGGTCAGTGACGACCTAACGCCATGGCTGGTCAGGGCTCAGAAATCATTAGCTGACGGAGCGATGAGAGTAGAGCTAATGGAGACTACCGGTACACAACGACTCGAATATCGCCAAGGGACAACGTTTGATGCCCATGAACATCAACACGATGAACATGAGCATGAACACGACCATGCACACCATGAACACGACCATGCACACCATGAACATGCGCATGACGACCATGACCACGAGCATGATGAACACGACCATAAACACGAGGGTATAGATCCCCATGGATGGCTCGATCCTGTCAATGCCCAGGTCTGGCTCGGGGCTATTGCCGAATCGTTAGCCGATGCCGACCCTGATAACGCCGAGACTTACCAGCAGAATGCGGCGGAAGGACAGGCTGAATTAGAAACCCTGATCAATACGCTGAATGATCGCTTGGCAGATACTCATGATGCACGTTTTGTCGTATTTCATGATGCTTACCAATACTTCGAGAACCGCTTCGACGTACCGGCTGCAGGCGCAATTTCACTCAGTGATGCTTCAGACCCCAGCCCGTCGCGTATTCGCGAAATCCAGACATATGTCACTGAGCAAGGTGTCCAGTGCGTGTTCCGAGAGCCGCAGTTCAACCCTGCGCTAATCGATATCGTATTCGAGGACACCGGCATCGAGACATCAATTGTCATCGATCCACTGGGCGTCGGCCTTCCTCTCGATACTAATCTCTATCCACAGCTGCTAAACCAGCTGGCTGACGGGATAGTAAGCTGCGCTCAACATGAGCACTAAGCACTAACTGAAACATCACACCATTGGCCCACGACAAAAGGCTGATCCACCATAATCTCGGGGCCAGACTGAGCAGCATCAGCCTGACCCCGAGAAATAATAGCGCTTGAATTTGCATCAACCTCAGAAAGCTGGCGTCAAGAGAACAAGATTAACCTTTAGCGCAGCGGGTACATGTGCCATGTAGTTCGATCGTCGATCTACGCAAGGTAAAACCATGACGACTGGCCATGCTCGCTAGATCACGCTGCAACTCGGCATCATTTAACTCATCGATGACCCCGCAATCGTCGCAAATAACGAATGCAGCAGAGCCGAGACAGTCACCAGATAAGTTGCAGGCAGTATAGGCATTGAGCGATTCAAGACGATGAACCAATCCGAGCGCTTGAAGCTTTTCCAGAGAACGATATACCTGAACCGGTGCACTAAACCCATCTCCACGCAGCCGGTCCAGTAACCCATAGGCGCCCAATGGCATTTCCCCTTCATTTAATGTATCCAACACTAATTGCTCTTTTTTGGCTAGCGTCATGACCCTTTCCTCATTGTACCCTCGCCCCCATTATTTCCAGCAGACCACCCCACACACCAGTCTACAAAGCAAAGAAAACAGCGAAACATTTTCTTTTAGAATCAAGCTATTCTGATAAAAAACGATTCAAGAAGTCCGATCACCATGAGGTAAAGACTAGCTACCCCGACACCTCCATGCAATGGCTCTTCCAATGCCGCGCTGAACACCTAACCTACCGATATGAATAACAACACGACCTACGGCGTGAACCCGGGGCGCTCGCGGAGTACACTATTGCGCGTTATCAACCGCCAGCCGAGGCCTGCGATGAGCTCCCACCTGCTTTCCATCGATTCCCTGTCCCGCGATGATGTCGACCACTTGATCCGCGTCGCCGAACGCATGGAACCCATCGCCCAGCGACGCAAGATCACGCGGGTGCTGGAAGGCGCCGTGCTCGGTAATCTGTTCTTCGAGGCTAGCACCCGCACCCGGGTCAGCTTCAACGCGGCCTTCTGCCGCCTGGGCGGCACCGTGTGCGACACCACTGGTTTCACCTTTTCGTCCATGGCCAAGGGCGAGTCCCTGTACGACACCAGTCGGGTCATGAGCGGCTACTGCGATGCCATCGTGATGCGCCACCCTGATCAAGGCTCGGTGGCCGAGTTCGCCCGCGCCACCAATGTACCGGTGATCAACGGCGGCGACGGCCCCGGCGAGCACCCCAGCCAGGCGCTGCTGGATATCTACACCATCGACAAAGAATTCACCCGACTGGGCAAGACGCTGGCCGGCGCCCACGTGCTGCTGACCGGCGATCTGAAGTACGGCCGCACCGTGCACTCGCTGATCCGACTGCTGTCGCTCTTCGGCCCAATGCGCATCACTTTGGTGTCACCGCCGGGGCTGGAGATGCCCTCAGCACTGATCGAGACCGTCAGTGCCCGCGGGTTACAGGTAGAAGAGCGTGACAGCCTGAACGGCGACTTCTCGGATGTGGACGTGGTCTACACCACGCGTATCCAGAAGGAGCGCTTCACCCAGGAAATGAGCGAAGGCTTCGGCGTGTTATCACGGGATTACACCGTTGATCTGGCTTTTCTCAACCAGCGCTGCAATGACAGCACCATCGTCATGCACCCGCTGCCCCGCGACAGTCGCCCCGAAGCTAACGATCTGGATATCGACCTCAACGGCGACCCGCGTCTGGCAATTTTCCGCCAGACCGATAACGGCATTCCTATGCGCATGGCGATCTTTGCCAACTTGTTGCAAGTAGAAGATCAAATCGAAAAAGACATGCGCGATGTGCGCTGGTTTGTGCCGAAGCGCATCGGCGTAGACGACGCGGCGTTTTAAAACCGCTCAAACACTCGGCAACCCTTCCTGACGCGCCAGCCAGGACTCAAGAATCAGCACCGCGGCAATCCCATCGACGCTTTCAGCGCGATAGTTGCCGCGATGCCCTGCTTCTTTAGCGATGGCCTTCGCCTCGCGGGTTGAGCCACGTTCATCAGCCATCTCGCAGACCACGCCGAAACGCCCGTATAGCCGATTGCCAAACTTGCGGGCACGGGTGCTCATCACGCTTTCGCTGTCGTCCATATTGAGCGGCAGCCCCACCACAAACAGATCCGGCTGCCACTCCTTGACCAGTGCCGCTACCTGCTGCCAGTCGGGAATACCGTCCCGTGCAGGCAGCGCCGCCAGCTCACGGGCATTGCCGATCAGTTCATTGGCTACCGCGACACCAATACGCCGAGTGCCGAAGTCGAAGCCGAGAATCAGACGCTGGCCGGTACGGGGCATGATTGGCAACTCATCAACGGTTTATCACTAGCTGTGCCCGGCTTCGCGGGTCATCAGATTCAGGTCAACGCCCAGGGCACCCGCACTGGCATGCAAGCGCTGCTCTGGCGGCAGCTCAAACAGAATGTCAGCACGGCCTTCCACAGTCAGCCAAGCGTTTTCTTTGAGCTCGTCCTCAAGCTGGCCGGGCTCCCAGCCCGAGCAACCCAAGCACACCAGAAAATGCTCTGGCCCTTCGCCGTTAGCAAGCGCCTGCAAGATATCCATGGAGGTGGTCAGGGCGATATCTTCACTCACCTGCAGGCTGGAGTCCCAGTCACTGCTGAGGCCACGGTGCAGGATGAACCCGCGGTCTTTATGTACGGGGCCACCAAAATAGACCGGGTCGCTGAGCTGAGACGCATCGTGAATCTCAAGATCCAGTTGCTCCAGCAGCGAATCAAGGGTCAGCTCCAGAGGGCGATTGACCATCACACCCATGGTGCCGTTATCGTCGTGGTCGCAAAGGTAACAAAGCGACCCGGCAAACTGGGAATCTTCCAGATGCGGCATTGCCATCAGGAAGTGGTTTTTCAGACTTTGCATAGACTTCTCCGGCAGGGCTACTGCTCGCCGTATGGGAATATCTTACCAACAGGAATAATGAGCTGGAGGCCATCTAGGCACTGGTGCCGATGGCAACCTCTCCAGCTCTTGTCTGGCGTCGATTGTAACACTTATACCCACGCGACTGAGGGTAGGTTATGTTTGCTGACCGTCGCAGAGGCGGCGAATGACGTCCATCAGATCGCTGGCAATGTCGGTGCCACGCTGGTCGTCGATCTCGCGCACGCAGGTCGGGCTGGTGACATTGATCTCGGTGATGTAGTCGCCAATGACATCCAGGCCGACAAAGATCAGGCCCTTCTCACGAATCATCGGTTTAACCTGATCGACCAGCCACAGGTCGCGATCGGTCAGCTCGCGGCTGACACCGGTGCCACCAGCTGCCAGGTTACCGCGGGTTTCGCCAGCCATCGGCACCCTGGCTAGGCCGTAAGGCACTGGCTCGCCGTCGACCAGCAGAATGCGGGTATCGCCGTTCTTGATCTCAGGCAGATAGCGCTGGGCCATGATTTGGAGTTTGCCATTATCGGTGAGCATCTCCAGCACCGCTCCCAGGTTGCGGCCATCCGGCCCCACATGGAAGATGCCACTGCCGCCCATGCCGTCCAGCGGCTTGAAGATCACATCATTGTGCTCTGCATGAAAAGCACGCAGCTCGCTGGCACGACAGGACACCAGGGTCGGCGCGCAGCACTGCGGGAACTGCTGAGCGAATAGCTTTTCGTTGCACTCCAGCAGCGCTCGGGTCGGATTGACCACCAGCACGCCCTCGCGCTCGGCAAAACCGAGCAGGTGGACCGCATTGAGGAAGTGCTCATCGACCGGCGGGTCCTTGCGCATCAGGATCACGTCCAGATCAGCCAGCGGCCGAGCCGTGGGCTCACCCAAGGAATACCAGCGCTGCGGATCACGATAGACCTCAAGGTCACACATCCGGGCATAAGCGCGTCCATCGCGCAGGAAAAGATCCTCCTGCTCCATATAGTGCAGTGACCAGCCACGATCGCTGGCGGCCCACAACATGGCCAGGCTGGTGTCTTTCTTATAGTTCAGGTCGGCGATGGGATCCATCACCACACCAATTCGCAGGGTGCGTTCGCTCATGGTATCTCTCGCAAATACCGCGCCGAGGCGCGGTCAGTAAATACGTTGGAGGGCAGTATGCAGCCACCCGTAAAACGGCTCTAGCCGCTCACTCTCACTCATACCCTCATTCATACCCTCATTCGGGGTGCGATGACCTATCCACCGCCAGCCGGATGCCATCGGGCTCAATAACAATGCGCTGCTGCTTGTACAGCCGGCCGATGGCCTGCTTGAACGCGCCTTTGCTGACACCAAGACGCGCCTTGATCTCGCCGGCCGGCGAGCCATCGCTCAGCGACAGATAACCGCCGCTCTCGCGCAGCGCTTTGAGTACCGTATCGCCCACCACATCAAGCCGCGCCGAGCCAGACGGCAGCAGCGATAGATCCAATCGGCCATCTTCCTCGCGCACACGTTTGATGTACCCCTTAACGCGCTGACCACGGCGCAGCGGCCGGGTCACATCGTCGCGATACAGCAACCCCCAGAAGCGGCCATTCACTGCCGCCTTGTAGCCAAGGTCGGTCTGCTCAGCGATCACCAGCGCTACCTCATCGCCCGCCTTCAGCCCCACGGCGTCATCCACCAGGTGACGATCCAGCCGCTGGGTCGCCACCGGACGCCCCTGATCGTCTTCATAGATCAGCACCAGCACACGCCGACCAACGGTGGGCCGGAACTGTTGTTCGCCATAGGGCAGCAGCACATCGCTGGCATGGCCCCAGTCGAGGAAGGCGCCGGTATTGTTGACCGTCACCACCGGCAGATAAGCCACATCGCCCACAGCGGCTTTGGGCTCTCGCCCACGGCGCATAGGCTCCCGGCGCGGGACACCAGCGCGGGCAGGACGGCGATCACGAAAGTCAGACATCAACGGTTTCCGCAGAAAATGAACGTGTTTCCACTAGTATGGGGGCGGGGCAACAAGATACAAAGGCATCATGCACAGCCCAATCATTAATAATAACGGAGCCACCATGTCCACCCAGATTATTCTGCCACGTCTTATGCAAGTCGGTGACAACGCCAGCCATGAGCTGCCCGCCGTGCTGAAAAGCCTTGGCTGCCAGCGCCCACTGATTATTACCGACAAAATGATGGTCCAGCTCGGCTACATCAGCCAGCTTCAGGACATGCTTAGAGAACACAAAATTGCCGTGGACGTGTTTGATGATACCGTGCCGGAACCCACCGTCGGCTCGATTCAGGCCGGCGTGGAGATGGCGCGCAACGGCAGCTACGACAGCCTGATCGCGCTGGGCGGCGGCAGCCCCATCGACAGCGCCAAGGCCATCGCAATACTCGCCAGCCACGGCGGTGACATGCACGACTACAAGTTCCCGCGCCAGGTTAATGAAGCAGGCCTGCCGATCATTGCCATCCCCACCACCGCAGGCACTGGCTCTGAAGCCACGCGTTTCACCATCATCACCGACGAAACCAGCGATGAAAAAATGCTGTGCGTCGGCATGGGCTTCATGCCGGTTGCGGCCCTGGTCGACTACCGCCTGACCTTGAGCCTGCCACCGCGCACCACCGCCGATACCGGCATCGATGCGCTGACCCACGCCATGGAAGCCTACGTCAGCAAGAAACGTAACCCCTACAGCGACAGCCAGGCACTCTCGGCCATGCGACTAATCGGCCCGAACCTGCGCCGCGCCTACCACGACGGCAATGACCAGGAAGCCCGCGAAGCCATGATGCTCGGCTCCACCCTGGCTGGCGTGGCATTCTCCAACGCCTCGGTGGCCCTGGTACACGGCATGAGCCGCCCCATCGGCGCCCACTTCCACGTGCCCCACGGGCTCTCCAACGCCATGCTGCTGCCCAGCGTCACCGCCTACTCGATACCCGCCGCCACTGAGCGCTACGCCGACTGCGCCCGCGCCATCGGCATCGCCAGCGAACAGGACAGCGACGACACCGCTAACCATAAACTGCTCGATGAACTAAAAGCGCTTAATGAAGAACTGCAGGTACCCACGCCAGAACAGTTCGGCATCCAACGCCAGCATTTCTTCGATCTGCTGCCAGAGATGGCCAAACAGGCACTGGCCTCCGGCTCACCCGGCAACAACCCTCGCGTACCCGATACCGACGAGATCATCGAGATTTACCAGCAGCTGTGGGCAGAGGACTAAGCTGAACTAACCCGCCATCGATAGCCGCCGCTTTTAATGCTCAACAGCAGAGAAAACGGCGGTTTTTGGTTGCGCCTGGTCAATGATTGACCAGACCAGCCTTTCGTACCGTGGGATTAAGTGGTCAACAATGCTAATTTAGCTGTAATGGACTAGAGCAGGATAAAAACAGCTTATGGCATGACTGGAATCACACCAAAGCGACTGTATAGCAAAGGCAGCGAACACGTTCATCGGGGATATGCAGCATGCGTGGCGACTGGTGTTATGTGGCCGGGCTATACATGACTCCCAACATTTTCAATAGGCTAAGAGAGGCGCAGGCTAGCTTCATAAGATTATTGAACGCACGTGCTCGTTCAAGTCAATAAACGAGCACGCTGTCTAATACCTGTTAGCTAAAATCGAGGAAAGATGTGGAGAAGCCTGATTATCTATACCATTACACAAGTATCGAGGGTCTTGCGCATATCCTTGAGTCCCGTCAGATTCGTTTTTCACGGCTAGACCTGCTTGATGACATCACAGAAGGCCAATCACAAGACGCCGTAGATTGGAGGAAATTTTTCTTCGTAAGCTGTTGGACCTCGGACGAAGAGGAGTCGATTCCGCTTTGGAATCTTTACACTCCCGACATGCGCGGAGTTCGTATCAAGCTTCCGACGGATTTGTTTAAGAAGTTTTTTATCGACCCGTCCGAAGTACCTAGTTTCATCCATATCGCCGACACTAGCGGCGCACCAGAAGGGGCTCGTATAAGTCTTCAGTCCTATTTGCCATACGATCGAATGCATGGTGAAGACTACTTTGTTATGCCGCCTAGCTTCCAGGCAGATCAATGGCCTTTTCCAATCCAATATACCTCAGATGAGACGCTCTTAAATCAGAACCTTGTTTCGTATGATGATGCATCCGAAAGGACAGTGCTCAGCCCTTTCGAAGTAGCGAAGTACAAGAGACCCGTCTGGTCATTTCAAAAAGAATGGCGTTTTCGGCTTTACTGTCACCCAGCGGCGTCAAGAAGCTTGAAGGGATCGTTATCCGATGACGATTACATGGCATTAATGCTTAAAGAGCTAAGTGACCTCACTCAGGGAGTTGATCATGAGTATTTTTTCATGGATATCGACGACTCGGCCTTTGAGAATATCGAAATCGTTCTAGGACCGAAGGTTGCTCCTGCACACAGAATTATTGTGGAGGCGTTGGCGAAAGCTCACTGTTTAAAGGTAACCGTTCAGTCCAGCAGTCTTACTGGTTCTATAAGATGACAGCTAAACAAATCGCTGCAGTTGACCGCCCAAAGCGCTGTCGCGCGTTGGGTTCCCTCCACGGCCTCCGGCCGTTCCGGCGGCAACTGAGCTTCGGCGTATATTTCGAAGGAAGCTTATGGAAGACTATTTAAAAAAACTTGAAAATGAGTTGTCTGCCATCGAACAGCTTGCATCGCAAGGAGGTGTAAATGGTTTCTTTGGCCAAGAAGCGTTGCGTTTTTACTCTATTGCAGGAACACTTCTTGAAAGCTTCAAATGCGACAAAAGTGCTAGCGTAGATGAACGCTATATAACTCATATTCTCTCCAGGTCTATCCTTGAAAACTATTTCTGGATTATCTATTTATTTGATGATCCTGCTCAAACAGAAGTTCGATACACTGGTATGGTTGATGCGTTTAAGCGGGATTAAGTGCCTAACCGAAAGTTTTCGTGCATAATGTATGTAGGATAACTGACACG